>NZZV01000048.1 GCA_002698945.1 Acidimicrobiaceae bacterium | reverse complement strand
CGGTGTTCGGCAAGCGCCCGTCCGCCATCCGCCTGATGTACCTCAAGTCGGGCGAGACGATCACAGCGACGCCGAGCGAACAGTCGACGAAGTTCCTCACGACGCGCACGAGCGCGGTCTGGAAGGCGGTCGCCACCGCCTGCGAGCGTGACGACTTCCGGCCGCGCCAGAGCAACCTGTGCAGTTGGTGCGCGTACCAGCGGTGGTGTCCCGAGTTCGGCGGCGACCCCTCGCTGGCCGCGACCGAGGCGCCGGTCGCGTTGACGGGCCGCCCGTGACCGACGAGCACTCGAACGACCACCCCGGCCATCCCGGCGATCACGAGCCCGCTCGCGTCATCGATCGTGCACTCGACGAGGCGCGCGACCTGCCGGGTCTCGGCCCGCTCGTCGAGGTCGTCGAGAACGCCGACGAAGCAGAACACGAGTACCCGGGCGAGGACCGACCCGGCGGATCGCCGTTCGGCGACGCGATCCGACGGTTCGACGAGGGCGTCGACGCCGCCCTCGAGCCGTGGCGGAACCAGCCGGTGGTCAGCGCCGTCATGAACGCGGCCACCAACGCCGGCGAGTTCAGCGGCATCTGGCACGTGTCGAACATCGTCCGTGGCGTCGCACTCGGACGCCCCGATCAGGTGGTCGCGCTCGGTGTCGGCATCGGGCTCGAGTCGCTGATCGTCAACCAGGGACTCAAGCGCCTGTTCAAGCGTCGCCGTCCGACGTCGGACGGCGACGAGCGATTCGACATCCGCACCCCGCTCACCTCGTCGTTCCCGAGCGGGCACGCCAGCGCAGCTGCGTTCGCGGCCACGACACTCATCACGTGGGACGGCAAGCGGTCGATCCCGCTCTGGGCGACCCTGGCGGCGACCGTCGCCGTCAGCCGGCCGTTCGTCCGGATCCACCACGGCTCCGACATCGTCGGCGGCGTCGCCGCCGGCGTGACGATGGCCCTCGTCGCCGGCCGTGTGTACCGCCGACTCGGGATCGGCTGACATCCCGGCCGCGACACCCCGGGCGAACAGCACTTAGGATCGGACGCCATGACGCAAGAAATGCGCTTCGATCGCGCGATGTCGGACGCCGAGGGCCTGATGTGGCGGCTCGAGAAAGATCCGCACCTGTCGTCGAACTTCGCCAGCGTCGCCATCCTCGATCGTCCGCCCGAGCCGGAGGCATTCCGCCGCAAGATGGAGCACGCCGTGGCCAACGTGCCGCGCCTTCGCCAGCGTGTGGTGCCGAGCCCGGCCAATCTGTCGGCACCGGTCTGGGTCGACGACCCCGAGTTCTCCCTCGACCGCCACCTCCGCCGGATCGCCTGCCCCAAGCCGGGAACCGTGCAGCAGGTGATCGACTTGGCCACCTTGCTCGTCGCCGACCCGTTCGACCGGACACGACCGCTCTGGCAGTTCATCGTCGTCGAGGGCCTGCGCGGCGGCAAGGCCGCATTGATCGCCAAGATGCACCACACGATCACCGATGGTGAGCGCGGCGTCGAACTGTCGATGCAGTACCTCGACTTCGAACGCGACGCACCGGAAGTACCGCCGCTCGCCGTGGATGCCGAGCCCACGCCGCCTCCCACGGTCGACCCGATCGATCCCGTCCGCGACCTGATCGCCGGTGGCCTGCGGATTCCGATCGGTATCGCCCGTCAGGTCCGTGATCTGCTCGCCGACCCCGCCGGGCTCCCCGACGCCTCCAGCGCTGCCTCGCGCACGCTGCACGGCATCGTCAGCCAGTTGTCCGACACCGAGGCGGCCCGCTCACCGCTGTGGACCGCACGCTCCCTCGATCGGCACGTCGAGACGCTCCGCGCTCCGTTCCGCCCGACCAAGGACGCCGCCAAGAAACTCGGCGGCACCCTCAACACGGCGTTCCTGACCGCGGCGGCCGACGCCGCCGCGAACTACCACGTCCGGATGGGCACGCCGGTCGAATCGCTCCGAGCGTCGATGGCGATCTCGACGCGTACCGACGATTCCGGTGCGAATGCGTTCTCGCTCGCACGGATGCTCGTGCCCACCGCCGAGATGCCGATCGACGAGCGCTTCCGAGCCATCCACGAAGGCAGCCTGGCCGCTCGCGAAGCGTCGAAGTCGGCGGGTCTCGATGCACTCGCGGCGATCACGTCGGTGCTCCCCACGTCGCTGATCACCCGGCTCGCCCGCCAGCAGGCGCACACCGTCGACTTCGCGACGTCGAACGTGAAGGGCTCACCGATCCCGGTGTACGTCTCCGGCGCGCAGCTGCTCGAGATCTATCCGATCGGGCCGCTGCTGGGGGTCGCGTTCAACCTCACGCTCATGTCGTACCTCGGCAGCCTCGACATGGCGATGCACGTCGACACCGCGGCGGTGTCGGAACCCGCCCTGCTCGTCGAGTGCCTCGACGATGCGTTCAAGCGGCTCGCGAAGGTCTGACCGCTCGCCGTTCGGTGGCGGGTGGCGTGGGGGTCTCGCCGGCTCAGGCGGTGAGCAGGGTGCGCAGGTCGAGGAGGAGGTCGGCGACCTCCCCGGACGACACCAGGTCACGCTGCATCATCTTGGCCAGCGCACCGTCGATCACCGACACCGCTTCTGCAACGACCTCGTTGTGGTCGGCAGCTTCGTCGGCATCGAGCGTCGGAGTGGAGCTGAACTGATCGGTCATCGCTGTCCACCGTATCGCTGATCTCCCCCTCGCGCGCGCACCCGTTGCCGTATCGTCATGTCATGGCCGAGCGGACCTTGAACGCAGTCGGGCTGCGTCTCGCCGAGCCGATCCGCTTCAAGCGCCACGACGGCGGTCGCTGGCTGGTCGGCAAGGTCGTCCGTGTCGAGCCCGACGGCAGTATCACGCTGCACGACCCCGACGGCGCAGCGCGGTCGCTGCGACCCGAGCGGGTGATGGTGCGCCGCCCCGGCAGCCGGGGC
The DNA here is from genome assembly GCA_002698945.1 of Acidimicrobiaceae bacterium. Lineage (GTDB taxonomy): Bacteria > Actinomycetota > Acidimicrobiia > Acidimicrobiales > Ilumatobacteraceae > Ilumatobacter. Next base: position 12,864 of record NZZV01000048.1, on the reverse strand, counting down.
CGTCTCGTGTGGAAGACCGTCAGCGACGTCGCCGTCACCTGGGAACAACTCGAGTTGTTCGACTGACCGCGCTCGGTCACGCTTGAGCGACTGAGCGCGGCATGAACGAGTTTCGCGGCTCGTTAGGGTGGCGGGCGATGACGAAGACCGACGAAGAGAACCCGCACACCGCGATCGCCCGCCGCTTCCTCCACGAACGCTCGGACGTCCACGATCCGCAGGTGTCCCCCGACGGTCGACGCGTCGCCCACGTGGTGACGACCTGCGACCTCGACGAGAACACGACGACGTCGCGCATCTGGCTCGACGGCAGCCCGGTCAGCGCAGGTCCGCACGACAGCCAGCCGCGCTGGTCACCCGACGGGCGTCGACTTGCGTTCACCAGCCGACGCGGCGAGAAGAAGGGCGATGCCACGCTGCACGTCCTGCCCGTCGACGGGCCGGGCGAAGTCCGCACCATCTGCACGTTGCCGGAGGGCATCGGCAACGTCACCTGGTCGCCCGACGGATCGAAGATCGGCTTCACCAGTCGGACCCGAGACGAGCGGTACGACGCGAAGGACGTGAGTTGGCAGTCGCCCCGCAAGGTCGAGCGCTACTTCTCCCGCCTCAACGGGGAGGACTGGGTGTTCGACCGTCCGTCGCACGTCTACGTCGTGAACGCCGCCGGAACCGGCGCACCGAAGAACCTCACGCCGGGCGAGTTCCAGCACGACGGCATCGCGTGGACCACCGACTCCACGGCGATCATCACCTCGGCGCAGCGCCACGACGGCTGGGACGTCGAGCTGGGATCCGATCTCTACCGGATCGGACTCGACGAGTCGGTCACGCTGCTGACCGACCATTCGGGCACGCACGCAGCTCCCGCGGTGTCGCCCGACGGTTCGATGATCGCGTTCCTCGGCACCGACAACCCTCGCCTCTATCCGCAGAACATTCGCGTCGGTGTCATGGCGATCGACGGCAGCGACCGGCGTTTCATCAGCGAAGGACTCGATCGCACGTTCTTCGCGCTCAACTGCCCTCACGCGCCGCTCTGGCTCGACGACGCCACCCTGCTCGCCGCCGCCGAGGACCGCGGCACCACCCACGTCTACCGATTGACGACCGACGGCTCGACACCCGAGGCGATCACCGAGGGTGCCCTCAACGTCACGGGGTTCGATCAACGCAGCGGCACCCTCGCCACGGCGCAGTCGACCGTGTCACGCACCAGTGAACTGTTCGTGACCCGCGAGGGCGCCACCGACCAGGTGACCCAGGTGAGCATGTCGGGCAGCGACTGGGAGCGCTTCGGTGTGCCGTGCACCGACGGCAGCGGCGAGATCGACGCCTGGATCATGCGACCCGCCGGCTTCGACCCGGACGCCTCCTACCCGGTGCTGCTCAATGTTCACGGCGGGCCGTTCACGCAGTACGGCGAGGTCTTCTTCGACGAGGCGCAGATGCAAGCCGCGGCCGGTTTCGTCGTCCTGATGTCGAATCCGCGCGGTGGCAGCGGTCGGGACTCGGCGTGGGGCCAGGCGATCAATGGCCCCAAGCATCAGGACGTACCGGGGACGGGTTGGGGCAGTGTCGACGTCGACGACGTCATGGCCGTGCTCGATACGGCACTCGACCGCTACTCGTTCTGCGACGCCGACCGGGTCGGGATGCTCGGCGGCAGCTACGGCGGCTACATGGCCACGACGCTCGCAGCCCGCTACGGCGATCGGTTCGGTGCCATCTGCTCCGAGCGAGCGGTCAACAATCTGTTGACCGAGGAGTGGTCGAGCGACATCGGGATGACCTTCCGGATCGAGCACGGCGTCGATCCGGTGAACGATCCCGCTGAGTACCTCCGGATGTCGCCGATCACCCTCGCCCACGACATCCACGTGCCGATGCTCCTCATCCACAGCGAGGAGGACTGGCGGTGCCCGATCAACCAGGCCGAGGAGCTCTGGATGACGCTCAAGTGGTTGGGTCGCGACGTCACCTTCTATCGCTTCCCCGGCGAGAACCATGAGCTGTCGCGCAGTGGTTCGCCGGTGCATCGCCGCATGCGTGCCGAGATCATCCTCGACTTCTTCACCGACAGGTTGGCGGCGGCAAGCGACAGCGACAACGGCGACGACGCCGGGTGAACGCGGTCACGTAGGCTGACCGGGTCGCTCGACCCACGGCTACCGACCTCGTGCCCCGCTCGTCCTCCATCACCGCCGCGCTCGCGGCGTTCTCCGCGCTGACGGCGCTCGTCGCTGCACCCGCCGTGGCAATCGGCGGCTCGACGACCGGCGACTCGGGTGCCGGCAACGCTGGTAACGGGACGATCACGGTCGAGGTGCTGATCGACGACTCGGTCGATGCCCCGATCGACCCCACCGTCGCCGCATCGGACGTCGCTCGACAGGTCGCCGCCGAAGGCGGTCAGGTCGTGGCGACGGCCCCCGGCGTCGTCCTCGTCGAGTTGCCCGACGAGGCGGCGGTGTCGCGGCTCGACCGCGCCGGCTCCCACGACGAGATCGTCGTGCGCGACCCGGTGCTCGTCGACGTCCGGCCCGAGCGATTGCCGGAGGCCCCCGACGAGTTGCTCGGGTGGCTCGAGCGGTTCGGCCCGACCACCGGTGGTGCCGAGGGCTACATCGGAGCCGACGACTGGCACGATGCCGGATTCACCGGCGCCGGCGTCAAGATCGGCGTGATCGACTTCTTCGACACGAGGTACTGGAATGCCGCCGAGCACGGTGCGCTCCCGGTCGCCAATGTCACCGCCCGCTGTGTCGCACTGGGCTCCGACTGCTCGTCGGAGTTCTTCGACGGCGTCGACCGAGGCGGCGAGCAACACGGGGTGGCGATCGTCGAGATCCTGCGCGACGTCGCGCCCGGCGCCGAGATCTACCTCGGCCAAGCGGCGACGACGGCCGACTACCAGATCCTCGTCGACTGGTTCGCGAGCAAGGGCGTCCAGATCATCAGCCGCTCGCTCGGCAGCCGCTACGACGGTCCGGGCGACGGCCGAGGTGCGCTGAACGACATCGCCGCCGCCGCGACGGCGCGCGGCATCACCTGGGTCAACTCCGGCGGCAACAACGGTGAGCGCCGGTACTACCGCCAGCCGGCCAGGCTGACCAACGGATGGGTGGCGTTCGGGCCGACCGGCGCCGACACCTATCTCGACTTCCGCGGCTGCGTCCAACTCGGCGGCATCCGCTGGGCCGCCGACTGGGACCTACCAGCGGCCCAACGCACCGACTACGACGCCCAGTTGATCGAGGCACCGACCGGTTCGCCGGCGTCGGGCGTCATCGTCGCCACGAGCACCGCCCGCCAGCGCGACGGCGCCCGCCCGCTCGAGCTGTTCGACTCGGGCTACTGCCCCGCGCCCGACAGCACCTTGTACCTGCGGCTGCGACACGTGGTCGGCGACACGAGCAACGACGTGATCGAGATCACCGACTACGGCAGCGGGATCGCCGAGTACACCCAGGCGGCCTACTCCGGTTCGGTGCCGATCGTCGACAGTGACGACCTCGGGGTGGTCGCCGTCGCGGCGATCGATCCGCCGTTCGGCACGAGCGTCGCAGCGTACTCGTCGCAGGGTCCGACCAACGATGGTCGCGAGGCCCCGGACCTCGCAGCCGTGTCGGGTTTCACGAGCGCGGTGTACGGATCGGTCTTCTCCGGGACGAGTGCCGCTGCACCCGTGGTCGCCGCGGCGGCAGCGCTCGTCCTCGACGCCGGGATCACCGACCCGGGCGATCCGCTCGGCGCCTACCTGCGCAATCATGCGATCGACCGGGGCGAGCCGGGCGTCGACCAGCGGTACGGGTACGGTCAGTTCGTCCTGCCCCCGCCTCCTGGCTCCGGCGAGATCGACGACCGACCGGCGGTGTTCGAACCGCTCGCCGTACCGAAGCGGGTCCTCGACACGCGGCCGAATCATGCGATCGGGCCGATCGATCTGATCGGCGAACTCTGGCCGGGCGAAACGCTCGAACTGCCCGTCGTCTCCGTCGCCGGCCTGCCCACCGACGGCGTGACGGCGGTCGCCGTCAACATCGTGAGCGCCGGCGCCGACCGCCCGAGTCACGTCCAGGCGTTCCCGACGGGCCGAGCGGCCCTCGGGGCGTTCTCGAATCTGAACATCGACCGTGCGGGGCAGACGCGGGCGAACTTCGCCGTCGTCCCCGTGGGCGACGACGGGTCGATCTCCATCAACTCGATCGCCCGTGGGCACATCGTCGTCGACCTGCTCGGCTGGTTCCGGGCGGCGCCGAACGCGTCGTCAGCGGGCCGGTTCGTCGAACTCACCGAGCCGAAACGGGTCATGGACTCACGTCGGCTCGCTCCGGTCCGACCGCTCGTGTCCGGCGAAGTGCGCACGGTTCCGACCCCGGCAGGCGTCGACATCGATCTCGTCGACGCCTGGGTCGTCACGGTCACGGCGACCCGGGCCACCGACGACGGGTGGGTCCAGGCGATCCCGACCGGTCGACGTGATGCGATCGCCGCCACGTCGACGCTCAACGTCGCCGCCGGCGACACCGTCGCGAACGCAGCGATCGTCCCGGTCGGCTCCGACGGACGAATCGCCCTGACCTCGTTCTTCCTCGACGAAGGCAGCGCCGACGTGATCGTCGACGTCACGGGCTACATCACCTCCGACGATGCGCCGGTGAGCGGTGACGGCAAGTTCGTCGCGCTCCGACCGGGCCGCGCGCTGGACTCCCGCCGTTCGATCGGTGCGTTGACGGATCGTCAGGCGGTGACGGTGGACGCCCGGCCGATCGGCGTGCCGGCAACGGCGAGCGGCATCGTGTGGAACGCCACGATCGCCGGCGCCGCGCGCCCGGGACATGTCACCGGATGGGCAGATACCGCCACCGAACCGTCCACGTCACTGCTCAACTGGTCGACACCGGGATCGACCCGGGCATCCAGTGCGATCGTGGCCGCCGGTGTGGGACGGAGCCGGTTCCGGGTGGAGGACGGGCCAGTCGACGCTACGTCGCCACTGGGCCATCTCGTGATGGACGTCTTCGGCTACTTCACCTGATCGACCCAGGCGTCGATGAGTCGGCGGGCGATCGAGATGCCGGGAGGGATCATCGGCAGGGCGTCACGGCGATACCAGCCGGCGTCCGCGATCTCGGTGGGGTCGCAGTCGATCTCACCGGACTCGTACTCGGCCGTGAAGCCGACCATCAGGCTGTTCGGAAATGGCCACGGCTGGCTGCCGAAGTACGTGGGGTCGGACACGGTGATGCCGACCTCCTCGTCGACCTCACGCACGACGGCCGCTTCGAGCGACTCCCCGGGCTCGACGAAGCCGGCGAGGCACGAGTACATCGGGACCGTCCACTGGACACCACGCGCGAGCAGCACCTCCTGATCCGGCCCCGGTTCGCCACGCGTGACCAACGTGATCATCGCCGGCGCGAGTCGGGGAAACGCGACGAGATCGCAGTTCGCACAGCGCATCGCGCGCTCGCGCTCGGCCGGCTCGGTGGGGGCGGCACACCGGCCGCAGAAACGATGGGTACGAGCCCACTCGACGATCTGGACGCCGCGCCCTGCAGCCAACCAGTGATGTTCGGGAGCTCGACCGAAGTAGGCGCGCAGATCGAGCGCCGCGCCGTAGCTCGGATCGTCGACATCGGTCGGGACGTCGACCGCCCACCACGCGGCCCCGTCGACGACGCCGACGAAGTGGGTGTTCCATCCGTCGTCGGCCGGTCGGTCGTCGACGAACACCGACGCACCGATGACGTGGACGAAGCGGCGCTCTGCGGGCTGGTCGTCGGGCGGGACGTTGAGGGGGCGGAACGACATCCCCGCCACGGTACGCGAGGTCACGCCGTGAGGTTCGCCCCGAACGGTGGACCTGTGTGCGAAACCTCGGGTCGCCCCGCCACCATTAGTCCGGACATTTGGACGGACATGTAGTCTGACGTCACGCCGACACGATCGACACGATCGACATCGTCCTGTCCCGACCCCTTCCAGAAACGAGCGTGACCGTCATGCTGCTCGCCGCCGACGAGCTCCTCGCCGCCCGCTACCAGATGGCGCTCTCGCTGGGCTTCCACATCGTGTTGTCGTGCTTCGGTGTGGCCTTCCCGGCGATGATCTACGTCGTCCACCGGCGCGGCATCCGCAACGACGACCACGACGCACTGCTGCTCGCCAAGCGCTGGGGCAAAGCCGCCGCCGTGCTGTTCGCGGTCGGTGCGGTCTCCGGCACCATCTTGAGCTTCGAGATGGGCCTGCTCTGGCCGGGCATGATGTCGGCCTACGGCGACGTGATCGGTCTCCCCTTCGCGCTCGAGGGCATCGCCTTCTTCCTCGAGGCGATCTTCATCGGCATCTATCTGTACGGGTGGGGTCGCCTGCGTCCGGAGGTCCACCTCCGGACGCTCATCCCCATCATGGCATCGGGCCTGTTCGGCACGTTCTGCATCCTCGCCGTCAACGCCTGGATGAATGCGCCGGCCGGTTTCACGCAGTTGCCCGACGGCACGGTCACCGACGTCGATCCGGTGGCTGCGATGTTCAACGACGCGCTCTGGGGCCAGTTCACACACATGTACGTGGCGACGTTCATCGTCACCGGATTCCTCACCGCGAGCGTCTACGCGGTCGGCATGCTGCGCGGTCGACGCGACCGGCTCCACCGGATCGGCTTCACCGTGCCGTTCGTCTTCGCGGCGGCGTTCGCCGTCGTCCAGCCGTTCGTGGGCCACGTGATGGGAGGGCGGCTGATCGACGAGCAGCCGTCGAAGCTCGCGGCGATGGAGCTCGCCACCGAGACCGAATCGCGAGCCGACCTGATCATCGGTGGCTTCCTCCGCGACGGCGAGGTCGTCGGGGCCATCTCGATCCCCGACATCGGCTCACTGATCGCCGGCGGGTCGTTCGACGCCGTGATCACCGGCTTCGATCGGATCCCCGAGGACGAGCGACCTCCCGCCAACATCGTGCACTGGTCGTTCCAGATCATGCTCGCGGCGGGTTTCACGATGATCGGCATCGCCGCCTGGTACGTCTGGCGGCGACGGCGGCACCGTGACGACCCCGACCGGGTGTTCGACGATCCGTGGCTCCTGCGGGCCACCGTGATCGCCGGCATCCTCTCCGTCGTCGCCATGGAGGCGGGGTGGATCACGACCGAGGTCGGGCGACAGCCCTGGATCGTGTACGGCTACATGCGCACCGAAGACGCCGTGACGAGCAACTCCGGTGTCTGGATCAGCCTGGCCGTGATGGTGGTCGTGTACACGAGCATGGCGTTCGCTGCGTCGAAGGTGTTGCTCGGCATGGCCCGGCGCTGGCGCGACGATCCCGAATCGGATCTGCCGACCCCCTACGGACCGAGCGGGGTCCTCCGCGATCGCGACGAGGTCGAGGCGTGAACATCGACACGGCACACGACGAGGAGGTTTCAGCGTGAACATCAACGACGTCGCAGCGGCGCTCATGTTCCTCGGCGTCGTCGCCTACGCGATCCTCGGCGGCGCCGACTTCGGAAGTGGGGTCTGGGACCTGTTCGCCGGCGACGCCCGCCGTGGTGCCCACCTGCGCTCACAGATCGATCGCTCGATCGGCCCGGTCTGGGAGGCGAACCACGTCTGGCTGATCTACATCCTCGTGTTCATGTGGACCGGATTCCCCACCGCCTTCGGGGCCATGATGGAGACCCTCTTCGTTCCCTGGCTGCTGGTCGGTCTGGGCATCGTGCTGCGCGGCGGCGCCTTCGCGTTCCGCAAGTACTCCGGGTCCGTGCGCGAAGCCCGGCTCCACGGCATCGTGTTCGCCACGTCATCGATCGTGACGCCGTTCTTCCTGGGGATGATCGCCGGAGCGATCGCGAGCGGCCAGGTCCCCGCCGACGGCGGCGGTGACCTCTGGAGATCGTGGACCGGACCGACCTCGTGGGTCGGCGGTGCGCTGGCGGTCCTGACCGTGTCGTTCCTCGCCGCGACCTTCCTCGCGGCCGACGCCGAGCGCGGTGGACGCCACGAACTGGCCGAGACGATCGGTGGCCGCGCCTGGTGGACCGGGCTCGTCACCGGCGCGGTCGCGCTCGTCGCCGCGGTCGCGATCGAGATCGACCCCGACGCCCAGACGCTGGCGGACGGCTTGCACTCTCGTGGACTCCCGCTCGTCATCGGATCGGCGATCGCCGGCATCGCCACCCTGGCGCTGCTCCGCCGACGTCGTTGGGCGCTGGCTCGCGTCACCGCCGTCGGTGCGGTCGGTGCCATCGTCGTCGGATGGGGCGTCGCCCAGTACGACTGGATCCTCGTCGACGCCATCACGATCGACGAGGCGGCCGGGGCCCGACCGACGATGATCGGTCTCGTCATCGTGTTCGTCGCCGCCGCGGTCACCGCCGTGCCGGCGATGATCTGGTTGTTCCTCCTCGTCAGCCAGGACGAGTGGCAGGTCGAGTCGGCCGACACGCACTGAGCACGGCCGACTCGATGGTCGGGACGACCCTCCGGATCAGCCGACGTCGGCGATCGCCGCCCGCAACGCGGCGATGCCCTCGTCGAGTTCGCCCGCGGTGACGTTCAGCATCGGTGCGAGCCGAACGACGTTGCCGTACAGGCCGCCCTTGCCGACCAGCAGACCGTGGCGCTTGCACGCCTCGTGGAACTCCCCGGTGCGCTGCTTGTCGGGCTCGATGCCACCAGGTTCACAGCACTCGAACGCCCACATCAGCCCGCGGCCGCGCATCTCCGCGATCCACGGCGTCGCCGCCGCGACCGGCTCCATCGCGTTCACGAATCGCTCCCCCATCGCCTTGGCGTTGGCCTGCAGGTCCTCGTTCTGGACCGTCCGCAACGTGGCGAGACCCGCCGCTGCGGACAGGGGGTTGCCGCCGAAGGTCGAGAACTGCAACACGTTGATCGTGTCCATGATGTCGGCGCGGGCGACGACGCCGGCGAGGGTGATGCCGTTCCCGACGCCCTTCGCGAAGGTGAGCATGTCGGGCACGATGTCGTGCGCCTGGTAACCCCAGAAGTGCTCGCCGGTGCGGCCCCACCCGGTCTGGACCTCGTCGGCGATGAAGAGGATGCCGCGGTTGGCGAGTTCTTTGCCCATCCGTCCGAACAGGTTGTCCGGCGGCGTCGCGAAGCCGCCGACGCCCTGGATCGGCTCCGCGATCATGGCCGCGACGTCACCCGCCGACGTCATGTCGAGCACCTGGACCAGGTCGTCGACACAGGCGTCCGCGTATGCCTCGTCGTCGAGGTGGCGGAACGGTGAACGCAGCCGATACGGCCCGTGGACGAACGACACTTGCAAGCCGGAGTGGGACGTGGAGCGCCATGACGAGTGCGACGTGATCGCCTGCGCCGAAAAGACCCGACCGTGATAGCTGTTCCGGATCGCGAGGAATTGGTTCGACTTCCGGTACGAGCTGGCGAGCAGCAGCGCGGCGTCGTTGGCTTCGCTCCCGGAGGGGGTGAGATAGACGCGAGCGTCCGGGATGCCCGACGCTTCGGCGACCGCTTCGGCGAACTCGATCATCGGTTCGCTGAGATACAGCGTCGACGTGTGCATCACCTTGGCGGCCTGCGCCTGCACGGCGGCCGTGACGGCCGGATGGTCGTGCCCGATCATCGTCGTGAGGACCCCACCGAAGAAGTCGAGGTACCGATTGCCCTCCAGGTCCCACACGTACGAGCCCTCCCCGCGGTCGATCGCGATCGGTTCGGCGTAGTACGGGGACAGGAACGACGGCAGGGTCTGCCGGTATCGGGCGAGGAGATCGGCGGTCGAAGTCACGCGCCGAACGCTACACCGGCCCACCACGCCGCCACGACGAAATCCGACCCGCCGTCGACCGACGTCGAGCGACCCGGACACCGACGAAGCCATACCCCCCGGGGGTTGCGGTCGTCGAGCCGATCCACTAGAGTCCCAAATGTCCGTACATTTCGAGTCCGGCCGACGAACCCATCGAAACCATGTCCTCGCTCCAACGCTTCTTCCCCATCGTCTCCTGGGCCCGGCGGTACGACCGTGCCGATCTGCGGCCCGATCTCGCCGCGGGTCTCACCATCGGCGCCATGCTCGTGCCCCAGGGGATGGCCTACGCGCTGCTCGCGGGACTGCCACCCGAGATCGGTCTCTACGCATCCATCGTTCCCGTGCTCGCCTACGCGATCTTCGGCACCTCCCGACAGCTCGCCGTCGGACCCGTCGCGATCGTTTCGCTGCTGACCGCCTCGGCACTCACACCGTTGTTCGAGCAGGGATCGGCCGGCTACATCAGCGCCGCCGCCCTCCTCGCCCTGATGGTCGGCGCGGTCCACCTCGTGCTCGGCTTCGGCCGATTGGGGTTCGTCGTGAACTTCCTCTCCCACTCGGTCCTGGTCGGCTTCACGGCTGCCGCAGCCATCATCATCGGCTTCTCGCAGGTCAAGCACATCTTCGGCATCTCCACCGAGCGGACCGATCACTTCTACGAGACGGTCGAGGAGGTCGTGCGCAACCTCGACGGCACCAATGGCACCACCCTCGTGCTCGGTCTCGCCGGCATCGCCCTCCTCGTCGGTATCAAGACGTGGTGGCCCCGTGTTCCGGGCGCGCTGGTGCTCGTCGTCGCCTCGATCCTCGCCGTCGAACTGTTCGACCTGCAAGATCGCGGCGTCTCGACGGTCGGCGAGATCCCGAACTCGCTGCCGGCGTTCGGTCTCCCCGACCTCGACGCCGGCACGTTCGGCTCGCTGATCGGCACCGCGCTCGTCATCACCCTGGTCGGGTTCATGGAATCGATCGCCGTGGCCAAGGTGTACGCCCGGCGCCACCGCTACGACGTGGACCCGAACCAGGAGTTGATCGGACTCGGCGCCGCGAACGTCGCATCCGGGCTGTTCGGCGGCTACCCGGTCACGGGCGGCTTCTCGAGGACCGCTGTCAACGACACCGCCGGTGCACGAACTCCGTTCGCGTCGATCGTGACCGCCGCACTCATCCTGTTGACCGTGCTGTTCCTGACACCGCTGTTCAGCTCGCTCCCCAACGCGGCCCTCGGAGCGATCATCATCGTCGCGGTCGTCAACCTGATCGACATCCGTGAGATGCGCCACATCGCGCAGGTCAAGCGTTCGGATCTGATCGGGCTCACGGTGGCCTTCGTCGCCACCCTGGCGGTCGGCATCGAGCTGGGCATCCTGATCGCCGTCGTCGCATCGATGCTGGTGGTCTTCGCTCGGATGTCGAAGCCACACTCGGCCGTGCTCGGACGGATCCCCGGCACCACGAACTACCGCAACATCGAGCGGTTCCCGGAGGCGTCGACGCCCGACGGCGTCCGCGTCGTCCGCATCGACGCCGCGCTGTCGTTCGTCAATGCTCAACACGTCAAGCGCCTTCTGCTCGACCAGGCCGACCTCGTCGGGCACGTCGACGCGATCGAGCACCGCGACGGCGAGCCCAGAACGCTGGTGGTCGACTGCTCCGGCATCAATGATGTCGACGCGACCGGATCCGAGACCCTGTCGGAAGTTCTGACCGAACTCGACGACCGGGGTGTCGTGCTGCATCTGTCCGACGTGAAGGGCCCTGTCCGCGACCTGCTCCACCGCAGCGGGCTGTGGGATCGCCTCGACGGCCGGATCCATGCCACCGCGGCGATGGCGGTCGACGCCGTCGAGCGGCCCGGCTCGATCCCGGATTCGCTACGGGCGCTCGGCGTCGACGAGCGCCATGACACGACGACCACCGACACGACGACCACCGAAACGGCCAGCGACGGCGTGGAGGCCACCCGTGCCTGATCACACGTCCGATCCCGCCGCCACCTGGGGCCAGATGGTCGCGGCGCACGCTGCCGCCACCCACGACCACCCGCCCACCGGAGCGTTTCCCCTCCACCGACCGGCCGCCGCGATCCTCGCCTGCTCCGACGCCCGGGTTCCGCCCTCGCTCCTGTTCGGGCAGGAGCCCGGCAACCTCTTCGTCGTGCGTCTCGCCGGGAACAGCGCGACCGCCGGTGCGGTCGCCAGCCTCACCTACGCCGTCGAACAGCTCGGCGTCGAACTCGTCGTCGTGCTCGGACACACCGGATGCGGGGCCGTCACCGCCGCCCTTTCCCCCGACTCGGCGCCCGAGCTACGTGCGGTCCTCGATCCGATCGACGAGATGCTCGACGGTTGTGACACCTGCACGGACATCGATGCGGCGGTCACCGCCAACGTTCGCCACAACATGCGGCGACTCCGCCGGGACCGCGGACCACTCGGTACCGGCATCGCCGACGGTCGAGTTGCGCTGCGCGGCGCCGTCCACGACCTCCGAACCGGCTCCCTCATCGAACTCGACGACGATCACGACCATGATCAACCATCCCCCAACCCCCTGACCACAGGAGTCCCGACATGACCACCACCACACAGCCCACCAGTGCCGAACAGCCCTCCACTACCGAACAGCCCGGCACGATCCACGCGAGCGAGCTCCGTCAGCTCCGACTGGAAGATCCGCGGACGCGGATCCTCGACGTCCGGACGACCTCGGAGTTCGAGTCGGTCCACATCCCCGGCTCGTACAACGTGCCGCTCGATCAGCTGGCCGAGCACGTCGACGCCGTGGCAGACCTCGACGCTCCCGTCGTACTCGTCTGCCTCTCCGGCAACCGTGCCTCGACGGCGCAGGGCAAGCTCAACAAGGCCGGCAAGTCCAACCTCCGCGTGCTCGAGGGCGGCATCGGCGCGTGGCAGACCGCCGGCGGCGACGTCGTCACCGGCGACGAGAAGTGGACGCTCGACCGTCAGGTGCGCGGTGTCGCCGGCTCGATCGTGCTGGCATCGATCCTGACGAGCATCACGTTCCCGAAGGCCCGCGTCGTCGCCGGCGGCGTCGGCT
>NZZV01000047.1 GCA_002698945.1 Acidimicrobiaceae bacterium | reverse complement strand
TCGCCGTCGGCGACGGCGCGATCGACGACGACCTCGCCCGCATGAACCGGGAAGTCATCCTGCAAGACGTCCGCGCGCTCGAACTGCTCGAGCGGCGACTGGGGGCCGAGACCGATCCGAGCGAGGTCAGCCTGAAGATCGACACCGGTGCGTTGGCGGCCCGCCGGATGGTCGCCCGCCTCGCCGAGCAGGCCCAGGCGTCGATGACGTGACCGCGGTGGTCGAGCGCCGGTCGATCGTCGAGAGTGCCGACATCAGGACTCGAACGGCAGGCCGGCGTACTGCTCGGCCATCGCCGCCTGGGCGTGGGTCGACGACGCCAGGTAGTCGAGTTCGGCTTCCTGGGCGCGCAGGTCGAAGTCGGTCTGATCGGGGAACCGGTGGAGCAGCGTCGTGAGCCACCACGAGAACCGGACCGAGCCCCACACGCGCCGCAGCGCCATGTCGGAGTAGCCGTCGAGGTAGTGATCGTCGCCGTCGAGATAGTGGGCCTGGAACCCACGTGAGAGGTAGAACACGTCCGAGACGGCGAGGTTGAGGCCCTTCGCGCCGGTCGGTGGCACGATGTGCGCGGCGTCGCCGGCCAGGAAGAGGTTGCCGTGGCGCATCGGCTCGGCGACGAAGCTGCGGAGCGGAGCGATCGACTTCTCGATCGACGGACCGGTGACGATGCTGGGGCCGACGACGGGCCCGAGCCGGGTCGTCAGTTCCGACCAGAAGCGGTCGTCCGACCAATCGTCGATCGAGTCGGTGAGGGGGCATTGGACGTAGTACCGGCTGAGCCTCGGGTTGCGCTGCGACGCCAGCGCGAATCCACGCTCGTGGTGCGCATAGACGATGTGCTCGAGCGGCGGTGTCTCGGACAAGATGCCGAGCCAGCCGAACGGATACTCCTTCAGGTACGTCCGCAGGACGGTGTCGGGGATGGCCTGGCGGGAGGCGCCGTGGAACCCGTCGCATCCGACGATGTAGTCGGCCTCGATCCGTTCCTGTTCGCCGTCGCTGGTGAAGGTGAGCCACGGCCGGTCGGAGGTGACGTCGTGCACCTCGACGTCGGCGGCTTCGAAGTGGATGGCGGCGCCGCGGCGATCGGCCGCTTCGTACAGATCCTCCTGCAGATTGGTCTGGCCGTACGACATGAATCGTGAGCCGGCGTGCTGCTCGATGTCGAGCGTCAGGACGCCACGACCGCTCCACACGATGTTGTTGACGGCGTGGACATGGCCCTCCGCGTCCATCCGTTCGCCGAGCCCGACTTCGCGCAGCAGTTCGACGGTTCCCCACTCCAGCACCCCCGCCCGGATCCGGCCGAGTACGTGGTCGCGGCTCGATCGTTCGACGACCACCGAGTCGATGCCGGCGCGGTCGAGGATGTGGGAGAGCAATGCCCCGGCCGGTCCGGCGCCGATGATGGCCACGCGAGTGCTGATCGCCACGACACTGGTCTAGTGGATTGTTGACAATCTCGCAAGGATTGTTGACAATCCGTCGGACCCGGCGCCATGATGCGTTGGCCATGATCATCGACTGCCACGGCCACTACACGACCGCTCCACCGCAGCTCGGCGAGTACCGAGAGGCGCAGCGGGCGGCGCTGGCGCTGGACCCGGATCACGTCGGCGAGCGGGGGACCGTCGAGATCTCCGACGACGAGTTGATCGAGAGTCTCGAGACGAACCAGCTGCGACTGCAACGCGAGCGCGGCATCGATCTCACCGTGTTCTCCCCCCGAGCGTCGTGGATGGGACACCACATCGGCAACGAGCACACGAGCCGCTTCTGGTCCGAGCACTGCAACGACATCATCCGGCGCATCTGCGATCTGTATCCCGACAACTTCGCGCCGGTGTGCCAGCTCCCGCAATCACCGGGAGCAGGTATCGACTCGTCGGTCCGTGAGCTGCGCCGGTGCGTCGAGGAGCTCGGATTCGTCGGGTGCAACCTGAACCCCGACCCGTCGGGCGGGAACTGGACCGGTCCGCCGCTGTTCGACTCGTACTGGCATCCGCTGTACGAGGTGATGTGCGAACTCGACGTACCGGCGATGATCCACGTCAGCGCGACCTGTAATCCACACTTCCACTCCACCGGCTCGCACTACCTCGGTGCAGACACGACGGCGTTCATGCAGGCGCTCACCTCGGGCCTGTTCCGCGACTTCCCGACCATGCGCTGGGTCATTCCCCACGGTGGGGGAGCGGTGCCGTACCACTGGGGCCGGTTCAAGGGGATGGCCGAGGAGAATGCGGCGTCCGGTTGGCCGTCACTCGACGAGTTGATGCGCAACATCTACTTCGACACGTGCGTCTACCACCAGCCCGGCGTCGACCTGCTCGTCGACGTCGTGCCGACCGACAACATCTTGTTCGCGTCCGAGATGGTCGGGGCGGTGAAGGGTCAGGACCCCGACACAGGTGAGTACTACGACGACACGAAGCGGTACGTCGAACGAGCCGATCTCACCGACGAGCAGCGCGCCAAGATCTTCGAGACGAACGTGCGACACGTGTACCCGCGCCTCGTCGTCCCCTCCTCCGACCCGCAGCAGGTGAGTTCATGAACCGCAATGTCGTCGTCCGCTCCATTCGACGTTCCGATCCGAAGGTCATCGACGCGCTGGGCGAGATCGGCACGGCGTCGGTCCACGAGGCGATCGGCCGCGTCGGCTACGTCGGTCCACACATCCGAGCGATACAGCAGGGGACCAAGATCGCAGGTTCGGCCGTCACGGTGCTCAGCCATCCCGGCGACAACATCATGATCCACGCCGCGGTCGAGGTCTGCCGGCCGGGAGACGTCCTCGTCGTCGTCAACACGGCACCGTCGACCCACGGCATGTTCGGCGACCTGCTCGCCACGTCGCTGATGGCGCACGGCGTGCGCGGCCTCGTGATCGATGCCGGCGTACGCGACACGATGGACCTGCGCGCGATGGGGTTCCCGGTGTGGTCGCAGCACGTGTCGTGCCAGGGCACCGTCAAGAACACCCCCGGTTCGGTCAACGTGCCGGTCGTGCTCGGCGGTGTCACGGTCCGACCGGGTGACGTCGTCTGTGCCGACGACGATGGTGTCGTCGTCGTCGAGCGCGGCGATGTCGAACGGGCGCTCGAACAGTCGCGAGTGCGACTCGCCAAGGAAGCGGCGACGCGAGCGAAGCTCGAGGGAGGTGAGCTCGGCGTCGACTTCTACGGACTTCGGGAGAAGCTGCTCGACATGGGCGTCGAGTACGTCGACAGCCTCGACGACCTCGACGACCTCGACGACCTCGACGGATGCGACCGGTCCGGCTGACGTCGAGGTCAGGACCGCGGTTGTTCGACCCAGCTGACGAGCACGTCACGGACCGACAGCAGGTGCAACCGCATCGCTTCCGCTGCGCGTTCGCCGTCGCCGTCGACGATCGCCTCGACGATGGCGGCGTGTTGCACGAGTGAGTCGCTCGACCGGCCGGGCATCGTCGCCAGCCTGAACTGATGGTGAGCTCCACGATTGCGCAGGTTGGCGACGAGCTGTGACGCCGTCTGGTGCCCGCTGATCTCGCGGATCCGTCGGTGCAACAACCGGTTCAGCTCGGAATAGTCGGCCTGACGGTTGTCGGAGACGGCGGCACGCATCTCGGCGACGATCTGTGACAGTTCGGCGCGTTCGTCGTCGCCGGCGCGCTCGGCGGCACGACGGGCGAGGAGCCCTTCGAGCACCTCGCGCGCCTCCGCGATCTCGATGGCCTCCTCGATGGGCACTCGTCGCACCGCAGCACCGCGATTCGTCTCGTGCACGACCAGACCCTCGGCGCTGAGTTCGACGATCGCGGCCCGGATCGCCGCCCGGCCGACGCCGTAGCGCTCGGTCAGCTGCAGCTCGATCAGCCGCTCGCCAGGAGGGAAGTCGCCACTCAGGATGTCGTTGCGAAGTTGGTCACTGACGTCCGCCATATTGTCGACAATCCTACTCGGTGCCAAACTCGTGCATGCCTCGCTACGCGATCAAGACACCGCCGCATCACGCCACCTGGAGCCAGTTCCTCGACGTGTGGCGGGCTGCCGACGAGATCGATCTGTTCGAGTCGGCGTGGAACTGGGACCACTTCTACCCGCTCGCCGAGCCGTACGACGGCCCCAATCTCGAAGGGTGGACGATGCTCGGCGCCCTCGCCCAGGCGACCTCGCGGATCCGCATCGGCGCGATGGTGAACGGGATGCATCATCGACACCCGGCGGTCACCGCCAACATGGCGGCCACGCTCGACCACATTTCCGACGGTCGCTTCGAACTCGGCATGGGGGCCGGATGGAACGTCATGGAGTCGGACGCGTACGGCATCCCGCTCGGCACGCTCAAGGAGCGATCCGACCGATTCGAGGAGGGGATGGAGGTGATCGTGTCGCTGCTGACCCGGCCGACCACCGACTTCTCCGGCGCATGGTTCGAGCTGGCCGACGCTCGGTGCGAGCCCAAGCCCGTTCAGGAGCGGATCCCGATCGTGGTCGGAGGCAAGGGGCGGCAACGCACCCTGCGCACTGCCGCGCGCTTCGCCGATCAGTGGGACATGACGTTCCCGTCGCAACCGAGCGAGTGGCTGGAACTCGACGAGGTCTTGCGCGGGCACTGCGAACGAGTCGGGCGCGACGAGTCGGAGATCACCCGATCGATCCATCTCGGTTTCGCCGACGACGCTGACCCCGCTGCCTTGCGTGATGAGGCGGCATCGTTCTTCGACGTCGGCGTCGACATCGTGGTCTGGTCGATGCGCGGCGCGGTCGACGCCCGACGTCTGGCACCGCTCGCCGAAGCACTCACATGAGCGCCTGACCGAGGGCGTCGATGGAGGGCGTCGATGGAGGGCGTCGATGGAGGGGGCGATCGGTTCAGCCGAAGTCGTAGAGCGACTCGGGGTTGGTGACGAGCACCCTCGTGCGCGTCGCCTCGTCGGGTACCAGATCGACGAGCAGGTCGACGAGGTCGCCGTCGTCGGGCATGTGGCGGACGTTCGGGTGTGGCCAGTCGGTGCCCCACAGCACACGATCGGGCGCTGCCGCCACGAGTTCACGCGCATAGGGCACGACGTCGTCGTACGGCGGAGGGCCGTCGGCGGTCAGGCGTTCGGCGCCGGAGATCTTCACCCACGCACGCTCGTCGCGCATCAACTCGAGCAGCGCCTGGAACGGCGGCTGGTCGACGCCGTCGGCGGTCGGGACCCGCGCCATGTGGTCGATGACGAACGGGCAGGGCATGCGGTCGAGCAAGCCGGCGTAGTCGGGCAGATCCTTGGCGTCGAAGTGCAGCACGATGTGCCACCCGAACGGCTGGACACGATCGACGAGCCGCCAGAACACGTCGAGATCGGGTGCGCCTCCGAGGTGCGCGACGAAGTTGAACCGGGTGCCGCGCACACCCGCATCGTGCAGCGCGGTCAGGTCTGCGTCGGAGAACGACTCGTCGATCATCGCGACGCCTGCGTACCGGCCGTTCCCTCGTCGGAGCGCATCGACCATCGCTGCATTGTCGGTGCCGTGACACGAAGCTTGGACGAACACTGCCCGCGACAACCCGAGGCGCTGTTGCAGGCGTTCGAAGTCGTCGATGCCGGAGTCGGGCGGTGTGTAGGAACGATCGGCCGAGAACGGGAACCTGGCGGCGGGCCCGAAGACGTGGCAGTGGGCGTCGGTGGCGTTCGGCGGCGGCGTCCAGCGCCGTGGCGGGTGCGGGTCGGGGTGCGGACCGGGGATCCGGTTCGGTTCGCTCGTGTCCATCTCGCGCATCTCGTTCGTGGGTCGTCAGTACTCGGTCGGGAAGACGGTGCCGTCCATCAACTTGCGAGCGGTCCGGATGATGCCGGAGCGTCGCACGACCGGTACGTCGCCGTCGGCATCGACCTCGACGGCGGCGGTGAAGGTGCCGGTGGGGTGTTCACACGTCAGCAAGCCGTCGGCACCCGCTTTCGGACGCGTCACGGCGGCAGCGGGGGTGCCCGGCAGCAGTGCCGCGGTGGCGACCGAGACGGCTCCGAGTACGCCGATGGCCTCGTGGCACACGTGCGGGATGAAGGTGCGCGTCGAGATGTCGCCGCCGCCGGTCGGCGCCGAGACCATCGTGAGCTTGGGCACGGTGGTGTCGGTGACGTCGCCGAGATGCATCAACCGTCCGGCCTGGAGCCGAATGGACTCGAGCCGGGTCCGCAACCTGTCGTCGGCGTCGAGCGCGCTCGGGGACTCGGTCCCCTGGATGCCGAGGTCGGTGGCCCGCATCACGACGACCGGCATCCCGTTGTCGATCATCGTGACGTCGACGCCGTCGATCGTGTCGACCGTGTTGCCGGTCGGCAGGAGGGCACCGCACGATCCGCCGGCGATGTCCTCGAAGTCGAGCTGGACCGCTGCCGCCGTGCCCGGTACGCCGTCGATCGACGTCTCGCCGCGGTACGCCGGCTTGCCGTCGGCGAGCCGGATCGTCGCGGTGGCGATCGAGTCGGTGTTGACCATGTACACCCGGACCGACATCGTCACGTCGGCGTCGACGTCGGCCGTGACGATGCCGCGTTCGATCGCGAAGGGTGCCGTGGCCGCCAGCAGGTTGCCGCAGTTCTGACGGTCGCTCACGAGCGGTTGATCGACGCTGACCTGGAGGAACAGGTAGTCGATGTCGGCATCGGGTCGAGAGCTCCGTCCGACGACGGCGACCTTGCTGGTGAGTGGGGTGGCACCGCCGACCCCGTCGATCTGACGGACGTCAGGCGAGCCCATGATGCGGAGCAGCAGGGCGTCGCGTTCGTGGGGATCGGTCGGGAGGTCGTCGTCGACGAAGAACGCGCCTTTCGAGGTCCCGCCTCGCATCAACATGCACCGCACTCCGATCACCGGACCATTCTGACCGCATCCACCGGATTGTCAACAATCCGGCAGCTTCGACAACCAGTCGACGAGCAGGGTCGACACGGCCGCCGGTTGCTCGAGCGTCACCATGTGGCCGGCGTCCTCGATCACCACGAGGCGTGCACCCGGGATCGATGCGGCGATCCGTTCGTGTTGGTCGACCGGACTCCACTCGTCGTGTCGGCCCACGACGACGAGCGTCGGGACCGTGATGGTTCCGAGGAGCGACGTCGCCTCCCGTCGGCGGAGGAGGGCCTCGATCTGGCGGACGTGCTGTTCGGGTGTCGCGCGCAGCACCATCTCGCGGAGCGGCCGCATGAATGCTGCGTCCGAGCGCCGGTCGGGATGCACCATCTGGGGCAGCCAAGCGTCGGCGAGCGCTTCCATCCCCTCGTTCGCCGCGAGGTCGAGCATTCGCTTCCGACTCGCCGGCTCGGCGGGTCCGACCGGGTGGGTGCCGGTGTCCAGAACGACGATTGAGGCAACGCGTTCGGGTGCCTGTCGCCAGATTTCGAATGCGACCCGCCCTCCCATCGAATGCCCGAACACGTCCAGGCGACCGTCGACCGACGCGAGCGCCACCTCGGCCATGCCGGTGAGGTCGTCACCGCCCGACAGGTCGGCGACCGTGACGTCGGCGATCCCGCTGAGGGCCGTGACCTGGGTCTCCCAGACGAGGCCGTCGCACAACAGCCCCGGCAGCGCCAGAACCTGACGACGCATCACCCCCACACGTCGGCGGCGACGTCGACGACGAGCCGCAACTTGGCCCACTGGTCGGCCTCGGTGATCTCGTTGCCGTGCACGGTGCTCGAGAAGCCGCACTGCGGGCTCAGGCACACCTGATCGAGGTCGACGTAGCGGCCCGCCTCGTGGATGCGGGTCGTGAGGAGGTTCTGGTCCTCCAGTTCCGCGGTCTTCGAGGTGACCAGGCCGAGCACGAGCGTCTTGTCCGTCGGAAAGAATCGCAGCGGCGCGAAGTCACCCGACCGCTCGTCGTCGTACTCGAGGAAGTAGGCGTCGACGTCGATCTCGTTGAACAGCACCTCGGCGACGGCCTCGTACCCGCCGCTCGCGAAGTGCTTGCTCCGGAAGTTGCCGCGACAGAGGTGGATGCCGACCGTGAGATCGTCGGGCCGACCGGCGAGCGCGCTGTTGATCAGTGCGGCGTAGGTCCGGGGGAGTTCGTCGGGGTCGTCGCCACGGTCGATCGCACCCTGTCGCATCACCGGATCACAGAGGTAGGCGAGGTTGGTGTCGTCGAGTTGCACGTACCGGCACCCCGCCGCGTACAGCTGGTCGATCTCGTCGCGGTAGCAGCGAGCCAGATCGTCGAAGAACTCGTCGAGATCGGGGTACGACTCGATGTCGATGCCGCCCCGACCACCGCGGAAGTGCACCATCGTCGGCGAGGGGATCGACACCTTCGGTGTGCGTGTCGTGTGCTCGGCGACGAACCTGAAGTCGTCGACCTGGATCGGTCGGACGTGTCTGAGCTTGCCGGTGACGGTGATCTTCGGGGGCGCCTGGTGGACGGTCTCTTGCGAGTCCGAGCTGGCGTCGATCATCCCGCTGACGGTCACGCCGTCGAGCTGCTGCAGGAAGTCGAGGTGGAACCACTCGCGGCGGAACTCGCCGTCGGTGATGCTCGAGATCCCGGTGGCCTCGAGCTGCGGGATCATCGCGGCGATGGCGTCGTCTTCGACGCTTCGCAGTTCCGCGTCGTCGATCTCGCCGGCGGCGTGCCGCCGACGGGCGTCGAGCACGGCGGCCGGCCGGAGCAGGCTGCCGACGTGGTCGGCCCGGAATGGTGGATTGATCTGCGACATTGTCATCCCTTCCACGGGTCGGGATCCCGACGGTTCGAGGTCCCCGGTCCCCGCCTGATTGTAAACAATATTGTCGACAGCGCCAGGGAGCGGGTCGGGGGTCGCGCCCGCACCGCCCACCGCAAAGTTGTCAACATGATTGCGGACAATCCCGGCGAGCTTGCCTAAGGTGTCAACCAGGCGCCGTGCGTCGGTGCGGGCGTCCGAAGCGATCGATCGATCGCATCACGTACCTGAGGGGGACAGAAGATGAGAATCCAGCGAACGCGAGGGGTGCTGCGCGGTGCCGCCGTACTCGTCACCTTGGCCGTCGCAGCCGCCGCATGCGGCGGTGACGACGATGACGCGTCGTCCGACACCGAGGCGACCGAAGCCACAGACGCTCCGGAGGCCACCGATCCACCGGAGCCCACCGATGCACCAGAGCCGACCGACGCACCGGAGGCGACGGACGCACCCGAGCCGACCGACGCACCAGAGGCGACGGACGCACCGGAGCCGACCGACGCGCCGGCGGACCTCGAGCAGACCGAACTCAAGCTCGGACTGATCCCGATCGCCGACGTGGCGCCCGTCTTCATCGGCATCGAACGCGGCTTCTTCGAAGAGGAGGGACTCACCGTCACCACCGAATTCGCCGCTGGTGGTGCCGCGGCGATTCCTGCCCTGCAGTCGGGCGACATCGATCTGGCGTTCGGCGGATACCCGTCGACGTACAAGGCGATCGAGGCCGGCATCCCACTCGTCGTCACCCAGGAAGCCGTCGAAGGGGCCCCGATGTTCGCCGGCTTCTATTCGATGCCCGAC
>NZZV01000046.1 GCA_002698945.1 Acidimicrobiaceae bacterium | reverse complement strand
GGGCTCGTAGTTCGGGCCGAAGGGCACCGAAGGCTTGGCGCCTGAGCGGCCAGACGGGTGTCGTCCTGGGTGCCTCGGCCGGTCTGGGCCTTCTACGGCGGGCTGAGAATCGGTCGCCAGCAAGGATCCGGCTGCAGCGAGGTTGACCGTTGAGCCTCGAACGTTCAGGAGCGGCGGGCGGGTACCGCCCGTCGTGACGATCACCAACTCTCGGCGCCAACAAGCTGAATCCGCTCGAGATCGTGCGACTCGATTCCCCCGCCGTTGGCGCGCGTCATTCAAGGTGTTGTCGCCATTGCTTCTTCGATCCACCCAATCGAGGTCGGGAGACCTTCGTGGACGACTATTGACAGAGTGCCAGTAGTGCTGGCATGCTGGGGACACCGCTTGCTGGCGCCACAGAGCGCACCAGCTTGCGGCTCGACTAGGAGGGGATGGCACATGAGAACTCGGATTGGTGCGTTGGTGACTGTCGCAGCATTGACTCTGGCTGCGTGCGGTGATGGCGGCGACGCAGACGACAACAGTTCGTCGTCAACCGACGGCGCCGACTCGGACGATGGGGCGTCTGGAACAACGACGGAGCCCACGGGACCCTCCACGACGGCGTCCGAGCCCACCGCGTCGTCGCCGCCGCTCGACTCCAAGCCGGCACCCGAGGCCTACGATCGCGAAGCGACATTCACGTGGGCATCGCTCGTCTATCCCTCGGACCTCAGCCCACACGTCGGCCTCTTCAGCGGTGGCGTCCAGCCGATCATGGCGGCACTGCACGATCGGCTCGTCAACCTCGACCCGCTGACGGGCGAGATGGCACCAATGCTCGCGACCTCATGGGAAGCATCGACCGATGCGACGTCGATCACGTTCCAGCTCCGCGAGGACGTCACCTTTCACGACGGCGCGCCCTTCGACGCTGAGGCGGTCGTGGCGAACGTCGAGCATGCCATCGCGATGGGCGACGAGAATGCGAATGCCTCGGCATACGAGCTGATCGATGGCGCGACGGCCGTCGACGAGTACACGGTTCGCTACGACCTCAACGGTGCATTCGCCGGCGGACTCCTCGAACTCATGACGCAAGGCCTCGGTGCCTTCGTCTCGCCAGCGACGTTGGACAACGCCGATCCTGCGGCGGTGGCCGGTACGGGTCCATTCATGGCCAGCGACATCAGTCCTGGTCAGCGATACGAGATGGACGCATACCCCGACTACTGGGATCCGTCTGCTCAGAACTTTGCGACACTCGACATCGTTATCGAGTCGAACGAAGACACCATTCTGAATGGCATCGCTTCTGGGGAGTTCAACGCGGGACGACTGCCACCAGCAGTGAAAACTCGTGCAGAACAAACTGCGGGCGTTCAGGTCATCAGCGAACTCAGCAACACCGCCATGGTGCTCACGCTCAACCCAGAACTCATCGAAGGGGGCGACAATCCTGACGTGATTCGCGCGATCAATGCGGCCATAGATCGCGATGAACTCGGCAATGGTGCCCTGCGAGGCGAGTGCGTTCCGACCGTGCAGCCGTGGAACCAGTCTCACCCGGCGCACAACCCCGAATACGCAGCCGACTTCTACGGCAACGATCCCGCCCTCGCACGGCAACTGCTCGCCGACGCGGGTTACCCGAACGGGATCGCGCTCGAGATCGACACCTATACGATCCCCGCGTACATCCCCGTGGCCGAGGTGCTCCAAAGTCAGTTCGAAGAGGCAGGCATCGACGCCAGCATCAAGCAGTTGGATTCGTCGGTGCTGGTGTCCGGTTTCACCGCCGAGGGGACCCTGCAAACCTTCTTGTCTCGGTTGCCTTTTTACCAGCCCCCGACGAATCTCCTCCGCAACTGGTGGCTCGCTGACGGCGGCAACAATCCCGGTGGTTGGCACGACCCCGAAATCGATGCGCTATATCCGCAGATCATGGCGACGACTGATCTTGACGAGCAAAATGATCTGCTCCGTGAGGTCTCGGGAAGGCTTGTCGAAGCTCCCAGCAGCAGTGTGGTCATTTGCCACGAGATCGCCCTTTGGCTCGGTTCCGAGGACACGATTGGCCTGTTCGCTTTGCCGTTCGGCTACGACTTTCGTAGGATGGGTATCGGTGCTTCGTAGCCAGCGTGCACGGTCATGTTGAACATGATAATGCGACGCCTCGGCGCCGCTGTGATCATCTTCTTCCTCGTCTCGATCCTCGTCTTCGCGCTGATTCTGCTCGTGCCAGGAGACCCGGCCGTCGCCGTCGCAGGTGAGAACGCAGACGCTGACAGGATCGAAGCGATCAGGTCCCAGCTCGGTCTGGATGATCCGATCATCGTGCAGTACTGGAACTGGTTGACCGATGCGCTCACCGGCGACTTCGGAAACTCGCTGGTGACCGGTGAGAGCGTCATTTCGGGACTCACCGAACGTCTACCTGCGACGGCGTCGCTGATGATCCTGTCCGTCAGCTTGGCGGTCATCGGCGGCGTGCCTGCGGGACTGCTCGCCGGGCTTCGTCCGGGTTCGGTGTTCGACCGGGGAGCCAGCGTTCTGGCGACGATCGGCCTCGCCGTTCCCAGCTTCTGGCTAGCGCTCGTTTTAATTATGTTCTTCTCGCTTGACCTCGGCTGGTTCCCGGCAGTCGGGTACACACCTTTCACCGAAAACCCGTGGAATTGGTTTCTCGGTCTTACGCTGCCCGCGATCACTCTTGGCACCGCCGGAATGGCGGAGATCGCCCGCCAGACTCGAGCTGGCGTTGCTGATACGTCGCGGAGAGAGTATGTGCAGACTGCATACGCGAATGGGGTACCGGAGCATCGGGTCGTCGGACGCCACATTTTGCGAAACGCCAGCATTCCTATTGTCACAGTGCTCGGGCTTCAAGTCGCCGGCATGCTCGGCGGTTCGGTCATCACAGAAACAATCTTCGGCATCGACGGTATTGGAAGCTATGCCGTCCAAGCGGTCAGCCAGCGCGACTTCCCGGTTGTCCAAGGCATGGTGCTTTTTGTGACGATCATCGTTCTGATCGTCAACCTGCTCGTCGACATTTCCTATGGCATGATCAATCCAAAGGTCCGATCGGCATGACCGCCTCAATCGACTCGAGTCCTGCCCGAGCACAGACCCCCGGGAGGGAGAACGGCGAGCCGGTCGCCCGCGGCGTGAGTCCTCGACGCGCCATGTTGCGGGCCTTCGTCGGTGATCGACTGGCCGTCGTGGCGCTGCTGGTGCTGATCACGATGGGCGCGCTCGCGCTTCTGGCACCTGTTGTGGCCCCATACGACCCCAACGCGCAGGACTTCTCGCAGACATTGCAGTCCCCCAGCCGCGAGCACTGGTTCGGTACCGACGACCTCGGCCGAGATCTGCTCAGCCGGATGCTCTTTGGTGCACGGTTGTCGCTTGGCGCAGCCCTCATTGCCGTGACGCTCGGCGCTGCGCTCGGCGTCCTCCCAGGCTTCCTCGCCGGCTATCGCGGTGGTACGGTCGACATCGGACTCAGCCGCCTGACTGATGCCATCATGTGTATACCTGGCCTGATCCTATCGATCTCGCTGATTGCGGTGTTCGGTCCTGGCACGCTGCAGGTGGCGATCGCTGTGGGCGTGGCATTCGCTCCGCGCTTCTTTCGTGTGGCACGCGGCGCAGCGCTCAGTGTCGCAGCTGAAACGTATGTCAAAGCGGTGCGAGCCGCAGGTGCGGGGCATACCCGTACGTTGCTCAGACACGTCGTACCGAACGCGAGCTCGGCGGTGATTGTGCAGGCCTCATTGATGTTCGGGATGGGTCTTCTTGTTGAAGCCGGCCTCAGCTTTCTGGGGTTCGGAGCTCAACCACCGGCGGCAAGCTGGGGCGCACTGTTGCGACGTGGTTCAGGATTCATGGTTGAGGCACGCTATCTCTCAGTCATTCCTGGTCTCGTGATCACGATCGCTGTCCTCGCTGGGAACATTGCCGGTGACGGCCTTCAGCGAGCCGTGACCAATCAACGATCGAGCGGACGCTGATGACTGCAGGTTTGGAGGCTGAGAACGCCGTCCGATTGCCCGCACTGTCGGTGCGTGACTTGCGCGTGCTGTTGCCCGACTCGGAGCGAGATATCGAACTCGTACGGGGCGTCTCGTTTGAGGTTGCGGCTGGCGAATGCCTCGGCCTCGTCGGTGAATCCGGTGCCGGCAAGTCGCTGACTGGATACGCAGCCATGGGATTGGTCGAGCGAAGTGGATTGCGCCTCGAGGGAACGGTGAACGTGGCAGACGTCTGCATCTCCGACCTGGGCGGGCGGCGGCTGAGTCGAATACGGGGGCAGCGCATCTCGATGATCTTCCAGGAACCATCTGTCTCGCTGAACCCTGCATTTCGGGTCGGTAGTCAGATCGCTGAGGTCGTTCGGGTGCATCGTCGTACGTCTCGCAGGGAGGCGTGGGATCGGGCAATCGAGGCACTCCGCCTCGCTGGCGTACCGAATCCCGAACGCCGTGCCCGAGAGTACCCCCATACACTGAGCGGGGGACTGAAGCAGCGTGCCATGATCGCCATGGCGATTTCATGCGAGCCCGAGGTGCTGATCGCTGATGAGGCGACAACTGCTCTCGATGTCACGGTCCAAGCCCAGATCCTCGATCTTCTGCGTGAGTTGCAGGATCGACTGGGCATGGCGCTGGTGGTCATCACGCATGACTTCGGAGTCGTTGCCGACATATGCGACCGCGTCGCCGTCATGTATGCCGGCCAGATCATCGAACAGGGCGATGTTCGCGACGTTCTCTACCGGCCGCAGCATCCGTACACACAGGGCTTGCTCGATGCTGTGCCGCGAGCTTTCGAGACCGCAGCCGTCGTCGGAATAGCAGGCACGGTTCCTCCTCCGGACGCACTTCTTACCGGGTGCCGATTCGCTCCGCGATGTCCCTATGCACAGGACGAGTGCCGAGTAAGCGAACCTGAGTTGATGGCGACAGGCCGCGACGCGATGGTGCGATGCATCCGACATAGCGACATCAACCTCCCAGGCGTGCGGAGGGCAGTCTGATGCTTGAGGCAACGTCGCTCGACAAGTCCTTCGTGGTCGAGCGCGACGCCCTTGGTCGCGTGCGCCGCTCCCTGCACGCTGTCGACGACGTGTCATTGCGAGTCGAACCGGGACGAACACTCGCGCTCGTCGGGGAGTCCGGATGCGGGAAGTCCACCACCGCCGAACTGATACTGCAGCTTCAGGCACCGGATGCAGGATCGGTTGTGCTCGACGGTCAGGAACTCACGGGCATGCCGTCCAAGCTGCTCCGCGCGACTCGGCGGCGCATTCAACCCGTATTCCAGGACCCGTACTCCTCACTCGACCCCTCGCAAACGATCGGAAGTGGGCTCAACGAGCTCCTCGCTATCCATGGCATCGGATCGTCCCGAGAGCGTGTCGAGCGTGCACAGCGCGTTCTCGAGCGCGTCGGACTGCCGTCAGACCCGCGGGCGCTCTCTCGCTACCCGGGCGAGTTCTCGGGGGGACAGCGCCAACGAGTTGCGATCGCACGAGCACTCATTGTCGAGCCGGACTACGTCGTGCTGGATGAAGCGGTGTCTGCGCTCGACGTGTCGACACAAGCGCTCGTCCTGCAGTTGCTGATCGACCTGCAGCGCGAACGGGAGCTCGGGTATCTGTTCATTTCTCATGACTTAGGGGTGGTGCGCCACCTCGCTCACGATGTCGCGGTGATGTACCTCGGACAGATCGTCGAGCATGGCCCGGCCGAACAGATCTACAAGCGTCCCTCGCACCCCTACACACGTGCTCTGCTCGACGCCGTTCCCGACCCGGACCCGGACTTCCAACACGCCCGACGAACACGGCGGATTGTGGTCAGCGGCGACCCGCCGGACCCGACGCAACGGCCGGCCGGCTGCTCATTTCGGCTGCGCTGTCCGTTCGCTCACGAGGTGTGCGCTCAGGAAGATCCCAGCTTGAGCGAGTTCGACGGCCGTTTGGTCGCGTGTCACTTCGCGTCGGATGTTCTGTCGAGCGACTTCTCGGCTGATGGTGAGGTCGTGGAGGCCGGTCCCGCCTGAGTTGGGCAGGTGTGCGTGTACTGTCGTTGGACGTGCGGCCACGGGAGGGAGCAGAGCGATGAACAAGCGGGCGGCTGGCGCGACTGAACCGGCGAAGTCGAAACGGAAGAAGCGGACTCGACTGGATCCGGAAGAGCGGAAGCAGTATTTGCTGGATGCGGCGGCCGACGTCGTGCTTGAGCAGGGTGTCAACGGCTTGACGATGGAGTCGGTCGCCGAGCGCGCCGACGTGAGTCGTGCTCTGGCTTACTTCTACTTCGAAAGTCGGACCGATCTGATTCGAGAGTTGTACGGGCGTGAGTTCGGTCGCCTCTACGACGCGATGCTCCCGGCATTGGAGGGCGCGGGCACGCTCGAGGAGAGGTTGCGTGGGACGGTGCACGCCTATTTCGAGGTCGTTCGGCATCGTCATGATCTCTACGCGATCCTCAACGCAGCGCTCGACGGGCCGGAGTACCGCCGTGATCGAAGGTTGCGCTATCGCTGGTGGGAGGAGTACGTGGGAGAGCTGGTTGGCGGGCAGCTCCATGTTGAGCCGAGTGTTGCTCGAGTGCTCGCCGTGGTGCTTCTCGACATCAATGCGAGGTGTGCGTTGATGTGGCATCGCGATCGACTCGACCGTGAGGAAATCGAGAATCTCTGCGTACAGCTGCAGGTCGGCGGAATACGTGAGGCGTTCGGCATCGACCCCACGCAACGATACGGCTGAGATAGTTGAGCATGGCGTCGGTCGAATCCGTACTTCGTCCCGACAGCGCAGGTGTCTGCCGCAGACCTGGCGAACCGGATGCGGGCGCAGGTCGCGCCGACGCCAACCTGTAGCGAGGTCGAACGTGTAGGTCGCGCGACTGGCGATGTGGCGGTTCGGCCGCTCACTCCCCGCCATGAGGGGTTCTCGACGCACTCACGCTCGTATTGTACAATGTGTCAGTAGACAGATCTGCATCGAACACTGACTGATGCTGGATTTCACTGATGAGGGAGCGCAATGATCGACATGGGGCGATGGTGGGCGAAGAGACCCCGCAGCATTGGCGGCATGACAACTCGGGGTGCGCAACCTCGATGCAGCATCGACCATGGTTTGCCTACTTGCTCACAGACTGCCCGCAACGGCAAACCTGGATGCGATTCTGACCGGCCGTCCGCGAACCAAAGCCCTCGGCCAACGGACGGCGGCGAGGTGCCGGGCCCGGTGTGCGGATGAGCGAGCACCTGGAGGAGCAGCTTAGGAATGCGCTGTTGGACGCAGACGTACGCGTCCTCATCCCTGTACTCGTACACCTAACTGGCCGGCAGGATTGGCTTCAGGAACCATTCCGGCCGGTTCGCGACACTCGGCTGATTGCGGATCCATCGGCGGGATTGTCTGCTGAGGTGCAAGCAAGAATTCGTAGTGCTGCGCTGCATGAGCTGACCCGTCGGCCGGTTCAAGCAGCTATCGAGCGGCCGGATGACGAGCTCCTCCGACAGATGATGAGCGCCTGTCTCGGCGAGTCAGTTCCAGAGTCCTACGTGCCCATGATGGCGCAGGAAATGGGTTTCGATGATCAGGACCAGGCGACGTCTGACCGCCGCATCGACCGCAGCATCGATGCTCTGATAATCGGTGCCGGAGTCTCTGGAATATGTGCCGCTATCGCCTTGGGAGCGCAGGATGTCACGTATACCGTTCTGGAGGCGAATGAGGACGTTGGCGGAACTTGGTTCGCCAATAGATATCCCGACTGCGGAGTCGATACACCAAACCACTTCTACTCGTACTCGTTCGCGCCGAATCCGGACTGGGCGCGCTACTTCTCTAAGCGAGAGGAGATCCACCAATATCTGCGCGACTGCGTAGAGAAGTTTGAGGTGCGTCCGCACATCGTCTTCGGTGAACGTGTCGTGAAAGCGACATGGAGTGAGTCTGATCTACTCTGGCACGTTGAGACGACGAGGGCCGGCGAGCGCCGCACGTACTCGGCGCGGGCTCTGATCGTTGCGGCGGGCCAACTGAACCGTCCGGCTGTACCCACTATCGACGGGCTCGACCAATTCGAGGGACTTGAGTTCCACTCGGCTCAATGGCCATCCGCCGACCAAGTTGAACTCGGCGGCGCTCGCGTCGCTGTCGTGGGAACGGGAGCCAGTGCTATGCAATTCGTCCCACGAGTCGCCGAGCAGGCGGAGCGAGTCACGATCTTTCAGCGCTCGCCACAGTGGATTCGTCCGATTGATCAGTATCACGCCAGGGTGAGCGATCATGTGAAGTGGCTGATGCGCCATGTGCCGTACTACGCCGCATGGTTTCGGTTCACGCTGGCCTGGCGATACGGGGACGGGCTCCATCGTACGCTGAGGCGTGATCCAACATGGCCCTTCCCCGGGCGTTCGATGAACTCCACCAATGAACGACACCGGCGCGAGCTCGAAGAACACTTCGAACAGCAGCTGCGGGAGCGGCCCGACCTCTTGGACAAAGTCGTTCCCAGCTATCCGCCGTACGCGAAGCGAATGCTGGTCGATAACGGGTGGTTTGAGACTCTAAAGCGCTCGAACGTCGATCTGATTGTGGACCCGATTGCTCGGATCAGGCCGGACGGCATCGTCACCATGTTGGACGACGTATTTCGTGTAGACACGATCATCTTTGCAACGGGATTCCGCGCTACGGCTATACTCGAGGACCTCGAAATCGTCGGACGCTCGCGCAAGTCTCTCACTGAGTCGTGGGGGGCGAATCCGCGGGCGTACCTTGGCATTACCGTTCCAGACTTTCCAAACCTTTTCTTGCTCTATGGGCCGAACACGAATCTAGCCCATGGTGGCAGCATAATTTTCCAAGCGGAGTGCCAAATGAGATACGTAGTCAGCATGTTGAGCGAGA
Organism: Acidimicrobiaceae bacterium; assembly: GCA_002698945.1. Taxonomy (GTDB): domain Bacteria; phylum Actinomycetota; class Acidimicrobiia; order Acidimicrobiales; family Ilumatobacteraceae; genus Ilumatobacter. Next base: position 793 of record NZZV01000046.1, on the reverse strand, counting down.
TGACCATGGCCGGGGCGGACGCGGTAGCTGTCAAGGAGGACGTGCACGACGAGTACAACCGTTTGGTCGATCGAGAACACGAGGAACTGGTGTGGTCGCACCCCGGCGTTCGATCCTGGTATCAAAACGCCGAAGGCAGAGTGGTGACCAACTCCCCGTGGACGCTTGTCGACTATTGGCACTTGACACGACAAGCACGACTCTCCGACTACCATATGACCTCCTCAGACTCCTGGCGACCGGCGTAGCTCGGAGCGCCTGGCGCGAGGGTTATAGGAGGCTCGGGCTGCTGGAGCAGATGAACGCGCGGTGAAGCACGTGTCCAGGATGGGGCGTCGGCACTGAACTGTCGCCGCCAAACCGTCCTTCCGTGCCGCCCTCGGCTCGCATAGATGCACCTGTCCCATTGGTGAACCGCCCTGGGATCTCGGAGGCTCTCGCGGAGCGGCTGCAATCGTTTGCTGACGCGCCCGTCGCGTCGCCGCCGATGTACCTCTACGATCTGACCATTGCAGGGCCATAGTTTGTCCGGGGCCGGAATGTTGTTACCCACCCTCCGGCTCACCGAGCCCGGGCTTCCACGACGGGGCAGCACCGGCTGTAGCGCAAGCTCAACCGTGCCGGTATGCCTCCGGCAGTACCCAGCCGGAGCGCCATCGGCGAGGCGATACAGTTCGGTGTGATACCAAGACGACGTGCCGCTAGTGTGTCAAGGGCCAGTGGGATCTGCCCGGTGGCGGACAGTGGAACTGCCCGGTGGTGGCCAACAGAACTGCCCGGTGGTGGCCAGGAG
>NZZV01000045.1 GCA_002698945.1 Acidimicrobiaceae bacterium | reverse complement strand
GCGAGCCGTCGACGACGTGGGTCAGCCTGGACAGTGCGTGCGAGCTGTCGCGGGTCCGTGCCTTCGCGATGTTCGCCTGAGCGCGCTTGCGGGCCGATCGGCCGAGCGAGTCCCGCCAGGTCGCGAAGACCTCGTCGATGTCCATTCGCGAGTACCACACGTCGAGATGTCGCTGGGTGGCGAAGTCGGTCATCGCCGTCCGGTACGTGGCCGCGAGCGCCAGGACGATGCTGCGACGCTGCTTGGCGCTCTGCTGGTTGTCTCGTCCGGCGAGCGCGAAGCTCGCCGCCAGCCGCTTGACGTCCCACTCCCACGGCCCTGGCGCGGTCTCGTCGAAGTCGTTGATGTCGAAGACCAGCCGGCGTTCCGGCGATCCGAAGACGCCGAAGTTCATGAGGTGGGCATCGCCGCACGCCTGCACGCGGAGGCCGGAGTTCGGCGTCCGAGCGAGATCGGCGGCCATCACGAGTGCGGCGCCGCGATAGAAGGTGAACGGCGAGACGAGCATCCGCCCGTACCGGATCGGGACGAGTTCCGGGACCCGGGTCGCGGCCTGACCTTCCAACAGGGCGACGGGGTCTTCCCGAGTGTCGTCGAGTTGGAGGTCGGCGTGGCTCGAACGCGGCACGAGGCGTCGGGCCTCCTTGCCGATGGCGGTACGTTCGTCGACGCTCGCGCGGGCGTCGCGTCGCCCGTTCGGTTCGGCTTCGGCCGCTTCGTCCTCTCGTGTCTGTAGGTCCGTCACGGTGTCTCCTCTGTTCGCCGTCCCACATGGTGTGCGGACGGGTTCGGTCTGTCGGGGCGATCGCGGACGAGTCCGGTGAACAGACTCCGAGATCCGCCGGCCGATGGGGCTGTCACAGCGGGTCTTCGTTCACTGGTGCTCGGTCGAGGTCGGCGAGCGCCTCCTCGATCGAGCCGTAGAAGTGGTCGCGGTCGAGGGTCTGGAAGAGTCCGTAGTCGTGCACCAGGTCGCGCAACCGGGTGCGCATTTCGACGAAGGCGAGATGGACGCCCTTCGCGTTGAGCTCGTTGTCGAGTCGCTCGAGCATGCCCGCTGCGGTGACATCGATGTCGGTGATCGCCTCGCACTGCAGGACAACCCAGGTCGGACGACGCTCCGCCGCGAGCTCACGCACCTGGTCGGCGAACATGCCCGAGTTCGCGAAGAAGAGGGGCGCCTCCCATCGGAACACGACGACGTCGGGTCGCTCGACGAGCCCGGTCCCCTCACGGGCACTGTGCCAGCCGGTGCGTCCCGGCACCCTCCCGAGCACCTCGCCGTGTGGCCACCAGTTCCGCTGGAAGAACAGCAGGATCGACAGGACGACGGCGACCAGGATGCCCTCGAGCACGCCGAGCAGCATGACGCCGAGGCTCGCGACGACCGACAACATGACGGCTGATCGCCGAACCTGCCAGACACGCGCCAGCACTGCGAAGTCGGCGAGTGAGAAGGCGGCGGCGATCACGACCGCGGCGAGCGCAGAGTTCGGCAGGTCGGCGAGGAGTCCGTTGAAGAACAGCAGCAGCAACACCACCATGCCGGCACCCACGAGACCGGTGAGCTGGCTCTTGGCCCCGGATTGCTCGGCGACCGCCGTGCGCGAGCTGCTGGAGGAGATCGCGAATCCCTGGAAGACCCCTGCTGCGATGTTGGCCGCACCGATGCCGATCATTTCCTGGTTCGGTCGCACCTGCTCCCCGCGACGGGCGTTGAACGAGGTCGACAGCGCGATCGTGTCCGTCAGCGAGACGAGGGTGATGCCGATCGCGGCGATGAGCAAGGGCACGACGTCACCGAGGTCGGTCCACGGCATCTCGGGGGTGGGGAGGCCCTCGGGCAGCGACCCGACCGTGCCGATGTCGAAGTCGAAGACGGCGGTGGCAGCCGTCGCCCCGACGACGGCGACGAGGACCGCAGGGATCTTCTTCGTGATACGTGGGAGCAGGAGCAGGACGCCCAACGTGACCAGTCCGACCGTGAGCGCCGTGGCATCGCGCTGGTCGAAGTTGGTCAGGAACTCGCGGACCTCCTCCACGAACGTGTCGGCGTCGGTGGAGAACCCACTCAGCTTGGGGAGCTGGCCGACGACGATGGTGATGGCGAGCCCGTTCATGTAGCCGATTTGGACCTCGCTCGACAGCAGGTCGGCGACGAAGCCGAGTTTGCCGACACCGAGCCCGATCTCGATGAGGCCGACGATGATCGCGAGCATCGCGGCCAAGGTGACCGCCTTCGCCGGGTCGTCGCCGGCGACTACCAGCGGTACGACTGCAGCGAAGATCAAAGGTCCGAGCGACGAGTCGGGTCCGAGCACGAGGATCTTCGACGGTCCCATGAGGGCGTACCCGACGAGACACGCGATGGTCGTGTACAGCCCGTTGACGGGTGGCAGGCCTGCGAGCTCGGCGTACGCCATTCCCTGGGGCACGAGGATCGCGGCCAGGACGATTCCGGCGACGAGGTCCGACCGGAACCACTTGCGTTGGTACGTACGCAGCGACTCGACACCGGGGACGTAGCGATCGACCAGCGTCGGGTGTGCGTCGGACGCGCCCGTCGTCACACTGCCTGCCGTATCGGCTGCCGGGTCGTACGGTCGGGTCGCGTCGCCGTCAGCCACCCAGCACCCCTTCGGCGGCGTCGGACGGCTCGAAGTCGGGCAACCGCATCATCCGGAACGAGTTGGCGAATCCGAGCAGGCAGGCGAGAACGGGAATGAGCATGGCCGCTTGCAGCGCTCGGTCGCCGGCGTCGGTGTTGATCCGGATGATCTCGTCCGCGACGTCGTCGGGCTGCTCGGCGAGCAGTTGTTCGAGTTCGGTGGTGCTCACCAGTTCGGCGTTGTCCGCGAGGACGTCCGCGATCTGTTCCTGATCGTCCGGCGGGATCACATCGCTGGCCTCGGTCATGTTGCCGAAGCTGAACGCCAAGGTGGCGAGGAGGATGCCGCCGGCCAGGGCCAGGCCGAACGACAGACCGAAGGACTGTCCGGCCGAGTTCACGCCCGCGGCCTCGCTGACCCGCTCCCCCTCGATGGGTCCGAGGATGTAGTTGTTGAGCTGCGAGACCAGGAGCCCGAGTCCGACGCCGGCGATCATCAGCGGGACCAGCAGCGCCCATCCGGATTCGCCGCGCGGGATGACGGCGATCACGGCCGCCATCCCGACCAACGCGAGGCCGAAGCCGAAGCGGATCAGGCTCGCCGCGCGTCGATCCTTCATCTTCGCCGCGGCGAGCGCGACCGCGAACATCGTCAGCGAGAGGGGTGCAAGCGACAGCCCGGCCTGCATGGCGTCGTACTCGAGCGTCACCTGCAGATACAGGGGCAGCGCGATCATCGCTCCGCCGAGCGCCGTCTGCTGGAGGACCATCCCGAGCGCACCGACCCGGAAGTTCGGAATCGTGAACAGATCGGGGTCGAGCAGGATCACCTTGCCGGCACGTTTGCGGCCGATCAGCCACCGGGCGAGGACTCCCAGGGCGACGGCGCCGCCGGCCATGAGGAGGCCCACGTACTGACCACCCTCCTGCCAGACCAGGATGCCGAGCACGACGCCTCCCATGCCGAGCACCGACAGCACGGCGCCGCCGACATCGATCTTGCGGAGACCGGTGAACGGGGCGTCGGCCAGCAGCCTGATGTTGAACAGGACGATCGCGATGATGACGACTTCGAACATGAAGCCGACGCGCCACGACAGATAGGTCGTCACGAACCCGCCGAGCAGCGGGCCGATGGCCGCCCCGACCGCAGCCGCAGCGCCGACCATCGCGTACGTCTTCTTCTGGGCGGCTCCTTCGAAATTGCTGTGGATGAGGGCTTGCATCGCCGGGAGGAGCAGCGACGCCCCGAGCCCGCCGATGATCGCCCAGCAGAGGATCATGACGGAGAGCGACTGGGTCAGCGTCATCGCCACCGCACCGATCGCATAGGCCAGCAGACCGAGCACGTAGGCGCGTCGGCGCCCGATGATGTCGCCGACCTTGCTGTTGATCAGGATGAACGCCGCCGACACCAGTGCCTCGAGCGCAATGGCCGACTGCACACTGCTCACGCTGGTGTCGAGGTCCGTCGCCACTGCGGTGATCGACACGTTCATGATCGAGGTGTCGACGACCAGCACGAACATCGCCATCGACAGCAAGACGGCGAGCCGCCGCTGCTTCGGTCCGTCGGTGCCGTCGCCCACACCGGGCGCCGGACGTTCAACCGTCATGCTGCCTCCCTGACGATCGGCGGGGTCACGTCGACACCCAGGAACGATCCTGCGATCACCGTACGGTTCGCGAGCAGGGCACAACAGCCCGAAATCGCAGCACCGACGAAAATCACCCACTCTGTACGAGAGCCGGGCGGATGCGGGAGCCGGCGAATCATCCAGAAGGGATGACGACGTCGGTTCGGCGCGTCGTCAGGATGGCAACATGACGTGCAGGCAGACGGCAACGCCGGACATGCTCTACGTGGTCCGACATGCGGAGGCGGGACTCCGAGTCGATGAAGCCGACGACCATCTTCGTGCGCTGAGCGCGTCAGGGCGGCACCAAGCCCGGGCCCTGGCGGACCTGCTCGCTGAGGTGAGCAGCCGCCAGGGCACCGGACAGGGCGGTGCCCAGCTCGTGTCGAGCCCGTTCATCCGTTGCATGGAGACCCTCGGGCCGTTGGCGGCTCGTCTTCGATGCACGGTCGTCGCCAGCGACGCGTTGGCGGAAGGAGCCGACATCTCCGCGATGCTCACACTCCTCCGGGCCCTGCCCACCGGCAGTGTGGCGTGCACCCACGGGGACATGCTCACGGCGTTGGGCGCGCTCGTCGCTGACGATCGCAGCGGGCACCCGCGCCCACTCGCGTTCGACAAGGGCGTGGTCTGGGTGTTGTCGCGGCGTGGTGCCACGCTCGCGCTGATCGACGAGATTCCGGCCCCGCACGTCTGCGTGGAACTGGCGAGCACCGACGTCGACTCGCGCACCTTGCACGCATCCAGCTGAGACCCGAAGGAGTCAGCGCATGAGCAAGAAGCAGCGCTCGAAGAAGGCCAAGAAGACCGAGAAGCCCTCGAAGGAGACCGCATCCGCAGGCACTCCCGGGGACGGCGACGGGGACGCGTCCCCGAGCACGGAGGCGGGGGGAGGACACGGGAAGCTGAAGCGGAAGCCGTACGAGGCCGAACTCGAGATCCTGCAGGGCGAGCTGGTCGCGATGCAGGAGTGGGTCAAGGCCACCGGCGCCAAGATCTGCATCGTGTTCGAAGGCCGCGACACCGCGGGGAAGGGCGGCACGATCAAGCGGATCACGGAGCGTGTGAGTCCCCGCACCTTCCGAGTGGTCGCGCTGCCCGCCCCGACCGAGCGCGAGAAGTCGCAGATGTACGTTCAGCGGTACATGTCGCACTTCCCCGCCTCGGGCGAGGTCGTGATCTTCGACCGCAGTTGGTACAACCGCGCCGGCGTCGAACCCGTCATGGGCTTCTGCACCCCCGAACAGACCGAACGGTTCCTCGATCAGGTACCGCTCGTCGAGAAGGCGATGGTCGACTCGGGCATCCTGCTGATCAAGTACTGGCTCGAGGTGAGCGCCGACGAGCAGACACGCCGGCTGAAGAGCCGAATGGACGATCCGCGCAAGATCTGGAAGCTGTCCGACATGGATCTCAAGTCGTACAGCCGCTGGTACGACTACTCGCGTGCCCGCGACGCGATGTTCGCATCCACGGACACCGCGTGGGCGCCCTGGTTCGTCGCCCATACCGATGACAAGAAGCGGGGCCGACTCAACATCATCTCGCACCTGTTGGCACACGTGCCGTACGAGAAGGTGGAGCGGACGGAGGTCAAGCTGCCGAGACGCCAGCCCGCACGTGGCTACGTCGAGCCCGATCTGCCGCTGCGGCACATCCCCGAGCCCTACTGACGAGGACACGACCATGACGATGACCGAACGACCATCGCGGCCGGTGTCGGACGATGTCCGGTGGTACTCCCTGTCGGCCGAAGACGCCGGTGTCCGCCTCGGCGTCGACCCGACCGCCGGGCTCAGCCCGGCGGAGGTCGCGAGTCGACTCGAGACCTACGGCCGGAACGAGGTCGCCACCGAGCCGCCACCGACGACGTGGCAGGTGGCACGCGCCCAGATCTCGAATCCCATGAACATCATGTTGCTGATCGTGGGCATCGCCAGCTTCACGATCGGCCAGATCGCCACGGGCACCATCGTCACGGCGCTCGTGACGTTCAACGTGATCATGGGGACCAACCAGGAACGCAAGGCGATGGCGAGCGTCGATGCGCTCGCCCAGCTCCAGGTGCCGATGGCACGGGTCCGGCGGGCCGGCACGGTCGAAGAGGTGGACGCCGTCGGCCTCGTGCCGGGCGACATCGTGCTGGTCGAGGCCGGTGACCTCGTCCCCGCCGACGCACGCATCCTCTCGTCCGCGTCGCTCGAGGTCCAAGAGGCGGCGCTCACCGGCGAGTCTGCTCCGATCGCCAAGGACAGTCTGGCGCTCGCCGACGAGGAGCGGCCGCTCGGCGACCGGACGAATCTGGTGTTCCAGAACACCCAGGTCACCCGCGGTTCGGCCGAACTGGTCGTCGTCGCCACCGGGCAGGCGACGCAGATGGGCCAGATCGCCAACATGGTCACGGCGACCAAGCGCACCAAGTCGCCGCTGCAGATCGAACTCGACGGTCTCACGAAGATCTTCGGATTCCTGGCGTGGGGCGCCGTGGCGATCATCGCCATCGTCGGCATCGCCCGCGATCAGGAGACCGAGACGCTGGTCCTGCTGTGCATCTCGACCGCGATCTCGGCCATCCCCACCGGACTGCCGACGTTCGTCCAGCTGATGCTGTCGTCGGGTGCGCAGCGACTCGCCGAGTCGAAGGCGGTGGTCAAGTCGCTCAACGACGTCGAGACGCTCGGCGGCACGACCGTGATCAACAGCGACAAGACCGGCACCCTGACGATGAACGCCATGACGGCGGTCACGATGATGACCGCCGGCTCGTGGTACAAGATCGAGGGTTCCGGATACGCCACGACCGGCGCGATCCTCGGGCCGGCCGGCGAGCCGATGCCCGACTTCACCGGCCTCGCCCTCGGGTTGGCGCTCTGCAGCGATGCCACCGTCGCCGCCGACGAGTCGATCATCGGTGACCCCACCGAGGCCGCCCTCGTGGTCCTCGCCGCCAAGGTCGGTGCCGACGCCGAGGAGACGCGCCGCTCGCTCCCCCGGGTCGCGCTCGTGCCGTTCGATTCCGAGTACAAGTTCATGGCCACGTTCCACGACCGGCCTGCTCACCTCTCGTTCAAGATCATCGACGACCCGCACTTCATGACGGTCAAGGGCGCCCCGGACGTGGTCCTCGACCGGTGCTCGAAGGCGCTGTGGCACGGCGAGGTCGTGCCGATGGACCAGGTTCGCCAGGATCTCCTCGACGCCAACCAGCAGCTCTCCGAGAAGGGGCTCCGTGTCCTCGCGTTCGCCGCGCGAGGACTGTCGGTCGACGTGATGGGTTCGGCCGCCGCCGACCCGATGGGCGCGGTGTGCGACCTCATCATGATCTCGCTGGTCGGGATCATCGATCCGCTCCGTCCCTCAGCCGTCGAGGCCGTGCGCGTCGCCCACGGCGCCGGGATCGACGTCCGCATGATCACCGGCGACCACACCGTGACGGCGCGTGCGATCGCTGATCAGCTGGGCCTCGGGCCTGGCGTGATCACGGGCGCCGATCTCCAGAAGCTCAGCGACGACGAGGTGAAGGAACGGCTCCCGCAACTCCACGTGTTCGGTCGGGTCGCCCCGGAGGACAAGGTCCGCCTCGCTCGGCTCATGCAGGAGTCCGGTCAGGTCGTGGCGATGACCGGCGACGCCGTCAACGATGCCGCCGCCCTCAAGCAGGCCGACGTCGGTGTGGCGATGGGCAGCGGATCGGAGGTCACCAAGCAGGCCGGCAAGTTGATCCTGACCGACGACAACTTCGGCACCTTGGTGCACGCCGTCGACCTCGGACGCGACATCTACCGCCGTATCTCCTCCTACGTGAAGCTGCAGCTCACGATCCTGTCGTCGGTGCTGCAGCTCATGCTGATCGCGACCATCTTGAACATCAACGAAGGCGTTGCCCTGTTCCCGATGCAGTTGCTGTTCGCCAAGTTCTTCGTCGTCGTGACCGTCGTCGTCGGCTTCATCGTGGACGTCCCCGACCCCGGCGTGATGGAGCGACCGCCTCGCACGCCCGGGTCGCGGATCGCGACCGGTGCGCAAACGGTCCGGTGGGTCATCAGCGGCTTCCTCATCGCCGGCTCGGCGCTCGCCATGTTGGCGTGGGCCCCCGGCGAGCCGAGCACGACCGATCCGTCCACCTCGATGACGATGGCGTTCGCGGTGGTGGCCCTCAGTGCGGTGAACATGGGGCTGGTGATGCGTCGCGAACGCCAGGTCCCCTGGTCGGCGCCGCTGTTTCCGTACATGGGATGGATCATGCTCGGCTGGGCGCTGACCGTCGCCGCGGTCGAAACCCGCCTCCTCCAACGCATGCTCGACACGGTGTCGCTCACCGGCAACCAGTGGCTGGTGGTCATCGGCTTGTCGCTGATCTCACCGCTGTTCGTCGCGACCGACAAGGTGTTGCAACTGAGGCGCCTGGACAAAGAGCAGCGTGACCACCCGTTCGCCGGCCTCGCGGCGCCCGAAGGCACCTGACACGAGACGGTCACGAGCACGAGACGATGACGCGATGAACGCCCGACGAACGGCGGCCGCGGCTGCACTCGTGCTCGGTGCTGCCGAGGTCGGGCTCATCGTGTTCACGGCCACGCGATCGTTCCCTCGGGGTCTGATCGCGGTCGGATTGCTGATCTGTGCGGGCGTCGCCGGCTGGAAGGCGCTGCTCCACCGTGGACCGACGCGCCTGGCATTCGGCGTCGGGGGTGCGGTGCTGCTGGTCGGCTTCTTCGTCGCACTCGCGGTGGGCGGGATCATGTTCGAGGCGATCATCGCGTTCGTGCTGTTCGTCCTGGCCGCCGCGGCCGCGCGTGCCGCATTCCGCATTCGCGTGCCACTCCCCGCCGCGCCGAGGCCCGAGCGGCCCGTCGTGGTGTGGAACCCCAAGTCGGGCGGCGGCAAGGCACTCTCCGCCCACCTCGACGACGAGGCCAGGGCGCGCAACATCGAGCCGATCGAACTCCGTCCGGGTGACGACCTCGTCGAACTCGTGCGGAACGCCGTCGCGAACGGCGCCGACGCGCTCGCGGCGGCGGGCGGCGACGGCACCCAGGCACTCGTGGCGACGATCGCCGCCGAGTTCGATCTGCCGTTCGCCTGCATCCCGGCCGGGACGCGCAACCACTTCGCGCTCGATCTCGGCGTCGATCGCAACGACGTCGTCGGAGCCCTGGACGCGTTGGTCGCCGGCGGTGAGCGGCGCGTCGATCTGGCCGAGGTCAATGGCCGGGTGTTCGTGAACAACGTGTCGCTCGGGCTGTACGCGGAAGCCGTCCAGCGGTCCGGCTACCGCGACGCCAAGATCCGGACGCTCCTCGAGACGATTCCCGAATACAGCACCGAGGACGCGGCCGAACCGATGCTGGAGTTCACCGGTCCGGGCGGCGTCCAAGGTCGGCGTGCCACCGTCATCATGGTGTCGAACAACTCCTACCGGCTCGGCACCGTGATCGGATCGGGCACCCGACCGAGCATCGACGACGGCGAGTTG
>NZZV01000044.1 GCA_002698945.1 Acidimicrobiaceae bacterium | reverse complement strand
GTGATAGGCACATCGGTGTTCGCTCAGGTGACTCATAACGCGCACCGCCAATGCCGTTCGTGAGTGCCACCTACCGCCGGGTATGCGTGCGGCAGCGATCCGAGCGGCTCTGTGGTTCTGATCGCCCGAGTTCGGTGGGTCCGTCCGAGTCGGGATCAGGTCAGGCTCATCGCCTGGTCGTGAAGCACGTCTGGTGCGAGGTCCGCCCCGTTCGGCCAGACGATGGTCCCCAACTCCTCGTCAATGCTGACCCGTGCGAAGTAGTCGGCGTCGCGGAGCGACTCGAACATCGGCCCGACTCGCCCGGCGAACCGCTCGGCGAGATCGACGTCGCCGACGAGCCCGTCGGCGAACGTCAGCCGAAGGCGATGCCCGCCGAGGTACTCGACGGCCCGGATTTCATACGGAGCGCTCATGGCAATGGCTCGATTCTATTCAGCGGCTCCTGACGGACGGCACGCTCCCAGTCGTCCATCAGTTCGTCGCGGTGCAGTTCCGTCCACTCCTCGACGAGTGTTCGGGCGCGTCGAGGGAGCTCACCATTGAGTATCTCGCCCGTCGCGATAGCGACCTGTGCTTCGTGCTCGCCGTACTTGGCGTGGAAGTGCGCAGGCGGATGGTCGTCGAAGTACATCGCGATGATGATCCCGTAGAAGGCAGAGATCCTCGGCACACCCGTCAACCGTACCGATTGGGTGTCACGACCGCCCGCCGCGACCTGGCGCTCATCGTGTCCGGCTGGACCTGGGTCGTATCGCTCGTCGTGCCGGATCACGAGCGAGTGGCGGCGCTTGGGCCGCATGCTGTTTGGAGCGCTCGGCAACCCGGCTCTCCAGCGCGTCGCCGAACCGACCGATACTGGTGCTGACGCGAGCTTCCGAAGGCAGGGTCACATGGGTCATCAGTCGGTGTACTGGCAGCAGAAGCCAGACGGGCACACAGAGGCGCACGCCGTGTATCAGGCGCCCATGCATGAACAAGGTGCCGACGGACTTCTGCCGCTACCCCTGGCGTCGATCCTGGCGTCGCTGGAAAAGCAGTTCCCGGAAGCCAACCCCGTGCCGGCGCCCGATGGACCTTGCCCTGTGTTCTGGGAGGACGGTCAGACGTCGGTTGAGTTCTGGTGGTCGGACGTGCATGTAGCTGCGGAGCTGCGACCTGCCGGGTTGTGGTCAGGCGAGGCCGCCAACCGTGTCATCGACGTTCTTGCCGAGTATCAGGTGCCGCTCTACGACCCGCAGACGGGAGAACGCTTCGACTCCTGGCTCCCCGGCTGAGCGCCGCACAGAATGACAGCGGCGCAAAGCATCGGCGACAGCACACAACGCCACGTACGCTGGCGGCGAGGTGTCCCATATCGTGCGTCTCCGAATCGCACCGAGAGCATCACTCAACGCCGGGTGGGAGCCGAGTACTAGAGCACGTCGCGGAGCTTGAGGCGCTCGCCGGTGCGGACGATGCCGCGCCGGAACACGACGACCGACAGCCGTCCGACGACCATCACCGTGGCGATCAGCACCACCAGCGACACGACGTACTCGGCCGTCGTACCGGCACCCACCGCGATCCGGTACGGCGCCACCATCGGCGAGGTCAGTGGGAAGATGCCGAGCACCAGTCCGAGGACCGAGTCGCCGCTCGAGATCGCCACGATGTAGCCCGCCACCAGCAACATCGTCAACGGCGTGACGACGGCGCCGGCTTCTTCCTGCCGGGCGACGAGCGCGCCGAGTGCCCCGGCAATGGTGAGATAGAGCACCAGCCCGGAGATGAACCAAGCCGCCGAGACGATGATCGTGCGACCGAGCCCATCGGGAAGATCGCCCCCGAGGACGAAGCGCGCGAGCACCGGCAACGCCCCGGCGATCAGGGTCAGCATGCCGATCGCCGCGATGCCGATCACCTTGCCCGCCAACATCGACCGCGGCGGCACGATCGCGAGCAGCACTTCGCTCACCCGGTTCGACTTCTCGACCGCGACCGCGGACGCCACCTGGGCGGTCAGGATCACGGTCACGAGATACAGCACGATCGTGAGCGCGAAGGCGCCGCCCTCTCGACCCGCCTGCTGCGCGTCGAGCAGCGAGATCTCGGGCGAGGCGGCGGCGAACGTCGCGGCCACGTCGTCGAGGTCGATGCCCTCGTTCGCGAGCTGCGTCGCCGCGACCCGGTTGGTGACCACTTCCCGCACGATCGTCACCAACTCGCCCGACTCGTCTTCCACCAGCAACTCGGGCACCTCGTCGTCGTGCAGCAGCACGGCGAGGTCGGCGTCACCGTCCTCGATCGCGACCGATGCCGCGTCACGGTCGTCGACCGGTGTCACCGTGATCTCCGGGTCGGCCACGTCCTCGAGCGCTTCGGTGACTCCGATCGTGTCGTCCCCCACGAGCGCGACGTCAGCCGTCGCGTCGCGATCGGGGAGGAGTTCGGGCACCACCACGACCGCTGTCGCGCCGAGGAACACCAATGCGATCAACGCCCAGATGCCCTTGCGACGCAATGCTTCGCGCACCTCACGTTCGACGACGAGCCAGGTCGTGCGGTCCATCAGCGCACCCCCGCTCCGGCACCGTCGCCGTGTGCGTGGTCGTTCACGTCGAGTTCCAGCTCGTCGGTCACCGGGCCGGCGGCGGCGATGAACAGTTCGGACAGGCTCGGCGCCTCGACCGCGAAGTCGGTGACACGTCGCTGTCGACGGACCACATCCAGCACCGCGCCGGCGTCCGTGCCCGGCGCCATCCGGATCCGGCTCGCCGCAGCGGCCGAGGCGACGACCTCGACGTCGGTGTGCGGATCGCCCGTCCGGTCGAACCAGGTCGGATCGACCTCGACGTCGACCCGCAGGTAGCGCTCGGGCGCCTGTTCGCGAAGTTCCCGCACCGCTCCTTCGAGCACCACGTGTCCGTGATGGATCATGACGATGCGCTCGCAGAGGTCCTGCACCAGGTCGAGCTGGTGGCTGGAGAACACGAGGTGCCCGCCGGCGCTGACGTGCTCGCGGATGACGTCGGTGAGGAACTCGGTCGCGACCGGGTCGAGCCCGGCGAACGGCTCGTCGAGCACCAGCAGTTCGGGGCCGTGGACCATTGCCGCTGCCAACTGGACGCGCTGGGCCATCCCGCCCGACAGGTCGCGCACGGCGTCGTCGGCACGATCGCCGAGACCCAGCCGTTCCAGGAGGTCGTGGGCTCGCCGCTCGGCGTCGCGCCGCTCGACCCCGTAGAGACGGGCGAGCCACACGAGATGGTCGATCGTGCGCATCTCCTGGTACAGCCCGCGCTCTTGGGGCATGTAGCCCCAGCGTCGTCGATCGGCGTCGGTCACCGCTCGTCCCTGCCATCGCACGGCGCCCGACTGCACGTCGAGCACACCGAACACGATCCTCATCAACGTCGTCTTGCCGGCGCCGTTCGGACCGAGCAGCCCGACGACACGACCGGCCGGTACGTCGAGATCGACACCGTCCAACACGTGCCGCTCACCGAAAGCGTGCCGGAGTCCGACCACCTGGAGACCATCACCGTGACCCGCACTCATCGGTCCCCACCCTGGCACACAGGACCCGCTGATGGCATGCGGCGCCGACACGAGTGTCGGGACGAGCCGGGTGCGGCCTCGCCCGCCTCGCCTACCGCGCGGTAACGTCGCGGCATGGCAGCAACCGTCATCGTCGCCGGCGCCCGCACTCCCATCGGGAAGATGTCGGGGGCCCTCTCGTCCCAGTCCGCCGCCGAACTCGGCGGCGCCGCGATCGCCGAGGCGCTCCGGCGCGCCGGCGTCGAGCCCGATCAGGTCGACCACGTCATCATGGGCCAGGTGTTGATGGCCGGACAGGGCCAGGTGCCCGCTCGCCAAGCGGCCGTCAACGCCGGCATCCCGATGCGGATCCCGTCGGTGAACGTCAACAAGGTGTGCCTGTCGGGCATCAACTCGATCTATCTCGCCCACCAGATGATCCAGCTGGGCGATGCCGAGATCGTCGTCGCCGGTGGCATGGAGTCGATGACCAACGCGCCGTACCTGGCGCAGGGTGCTCGCGGCGGCTTCCGCTACGGCAACACCGAACTCGAGGACGCGATCATCCGCGACGGCCTGTGGTGCGCGTTCGACTCGTGCCTGATGGGGCTCGGCACCGATCGATACACCGGCGACTCGATCAGCCGACAGCAGATGGACGAGGTGTCGGCCGAGTCGCACGAGCGAGCGGCGCGAGCGATCAAGGACGGTGTCCTGGCCGACGAGATCGTCCCGGTGTCGATCCCGCAGCGCAAGGGTGATCCGATCGTCGTCGAACACGACGAGGGCGTCCGTCCCGGGACGACCGCCGAGAGCCTCGGCGGGTTGCGTCCGGCGTTCGACCCGGACGGCACGATCACCGCCGGCAACGCCTCCCAGATCAGCGACGGCGGCTCGGCGGTCGTGGTCATGTCGGAACAAGCAGCCGCCCGCACCGGCGTCGACCCGCTCGGCGAGATCGTCAGCTACGGCATGGTCGCCGGCCCCGACAACCCGTCGCTCAACCTGCAGCCGGCGAACGCGATCCGTGCCGCGCTCGCCAAGACCGACCTGTCGATCGGCGACATCTCGCTGTTCGAGCTCAACGAGGCCTTCGCCGCCGTCGGCATCGCGTCCGCCGCCGATCTCGGCATCTCACTCGACGTGGTCAACGTCAACGGCGGCGCGATCGCACTCGGGCACCCGATCGGGATGAGCGGCAACCGACTCACGCTCACCCTGCTCCACGAGCTGCGCCGCCGCGGTGGCGGCGTCGGTGCCGCCGCGCTGTGCGGTGGCGGTGGCCAGGGCGATGCGATCATCGTGCGCGCCCACGGCTGAGCCGGTACCCGCGCCGTCATGCCGACCGACGTACCGGGTGGGCGAAATCCGAGCAAACGGGTCGGCCGTGGTCTGACATCGACCGACGTACCTGGGCGTCGAGCATCGTGTCACCCGCACGGGTGATCGACGTCGGCGCGATGTGAGGATTTCGACGGCGATTTGACGACCGTTTGACCAACGAGTGGTTGACACCTGTTCGTCATCTTCGTAACGTGATTGACACATGCGATGAAGCGCTCGGCAACGAGCGGATTCGTCGTGAACGAGGTGTCATCCGAACCGACCGGCCCGTCCGCCCGCTACCGGTTGGTGAGGATGGCACCTCGTTCGTTTTTCGGCAGACGTGATTCGACGCGCGGCACGGCCCGGGAGCAGTTGCGCAGCAGTTGCGCGAGGAGTCGCCCCCGATGCGCGACAATCGGGGCGGCCGGTTCCGGCCCGAGGCGACGAACGCCGCGACGAGCACGAGGTAGGTACCGACGTGACGCAACCGATGACACCGACCCCCGGATCTCCGACGGGGGCGCCGTACACCGACCCGTCTGGCACACCGCCGCCGGCCGACGACGGCTCGCACCTCCACCGCGAGCAGCGCGCGATCCTGCTCGTGCTGCGGGCCGTCACGTACCTGATCTACGCCTACCTCATCTTCGTTCAGATCATCCTGGGCCTCGGCTTCATCCTGCTGCTGCTCGGCGCGAACCCGACGAGCGGTTTCGTGGAGTGGTGGTATCGCAACCTCGACCGGGTGATGGAACCCTTCCGCGGCATCTTCACCCCGATCGAGCTCGGCGCCACGCAGGGCAACGAGGTCGCGTCGATCTTCGAGACCTCGGTCCTGTTCGCCATGATCATCTACGCGATCGTCGCCATCGCCGTCTCGGCCTTCGCCAACTGGCTCGGCAAGCGGATGCACCGCCTCGACCTCGAAGACCGCACCTACCACGAGCGGATGGCGTACGAGCGCCAGGCCTACCTCGACCGCCTCAGCGCCGAGCGCGTCGCCGCCACCAACGCCCAGACCGTCGCCCAGGCGACCGCCCGGCAGCCCGCGGCACCCCCCGGCCCGTCCACCCCGCCGCCGACCGGCTGACCGCGCTCGGACGCTGCGCGCTCAGGCGTCGATCGCTCGGCGGCCTTCGATGGCGCGGCCGAGCGTGAGCTCGTCGGCGTACTCGAGGTCGCCGCCGACCGGCAGGCCAGATGCGATGCGCGTCACCTTCAGCCCGAGCGGCTTGAGGATTCGTGCCAGGTACATCGCGGTCACCTCGCCCTCCGTGTTCGGGTTCGTGCACACGATCACCTCCTCCACGCCCTCCGGGCCGAGACGAGTGAGCAGCTCGCGGATCTTGAGCTGTTCGGGGCCGATGCCCTCGAGCGGGCTCATGGCGCCGAGCAGGACGTGGTAGCGGCCGCGGTACTCGCCGGTCTTCTCGACCGCCACGATGTCGCGCGATTCCTCGACGACACAGATGATCGACGAGTCGCGGCGGTCGTCGCTGCAATAGCCGCACAGCTCGGACTCGGACACGTTGAAGCATCGCTCGCAGAAGCGGACCCGCGCCTTGGCCTCCCGGATCGCCGTGGCCAGCCGGTTGGCGTCGTCCTCGGACACCTTGAGCAGGTGGAACGCGATCCGCTGTGCCGACTTCGGGCCGATGCCGGGCAGCCGTCCGAGCTCGTCGATCAGGGCTTGGACCGGTGGTGTGTAGGTGTGTGCCACGGCGTCAGACGCGATCGTCGGGGATCAGCTCGGAGCCGGGAAAGGCCTCGGCCAGGCGCTCGACCGGTGTCTTGACGGCCTCGGGCGGGGCATCGGTGAGTTCGGTCAGATCGATGTCGTCATCGTCGTCGGGCACATAGGCGGCGGGCTCGGGCTCGTCGTCGGGCTCCGCCGCGGCAGCACGGGTGGCGCGTTCGATCGGCGACTCCCGTGGTGCCGTCGGTGCCGGGGCGGACGCCGCGGCGGGAGCTCCGCCGTTGCCACCGCCACCCCGCACACCACCGTGATCACTGCCGGCGTTGCGGGACGGGCGGTCGTTGCCGCCGTCGCCGTCGGCGGCAACGAAGCGGATCGAGACGGGCGCACCCACCACTGCCGAGAGCGCTGCCTCGACGGCGGGCCGGTGTTCGGCGCATTTGGCGCCGTGCGCCTCGTTGGGAACGCTGAACGACCAGACGCCGTCGGTCTCACCGACGAACTCACCGGCTGAATAGAGCGCCCGTACGAGCGGCTTCAGCTGGCCCTTGACGGTGTTCTGCCAGGCCTCGGTCACCGAGACGCTGGGCGCCGGAGCGGGTTCGGGCGCCGGTGCGGACTCGCGCACGGGTTCGGGAGTGGTCTCCGCAGCTGGGGTGGCGGCCGCGGAATCGACCGTCGGCTCGGCCGCGGGTGCCGAAGCTGGTGCCGGTTCGGTGGCCGGTTCGGGACGGCGGACGGCGCCACCGAGCTTGGCCCGACCCGTCGCCGGGTCGCGCGGGGCGGGCGCCGCAGCGGGCGCCGGCGGATGCTCGCGCAGTTCCTTCAACTGGTGCTCGAGACGTTCGACCCGCGCCGCGACCGCGTCGACGTCACCGCCGGCTTCGTCGCTCGTGAGCTGCACCAACGCGACCTCGATCAGGATGCGCGGGTCGGGAGCGTGGCGCATGTCGACCAGGATCGATCCGAGCCGCTCGATCGAGCGCACCAGGCCGGCCGCACCCAGCTGTTGGGCCCGACCGGCGAGGACGTCGAGCTGGTCGGGCGGGAGCACGACGAGTTCGGGTGCCATCAGCGCGAGGAACCCGTTGCGCAGGTGGCGGACGAGGTCCTCGGTCACGGTGCGCGGATCGTGGCCGAGGCTGACGGCGTGCCCCATCGCCGTGAGCACGCGGCCGGGATCGCGGTCGATCAAGCCGTCGACGAACTCGTCGAGGTCGACGACGTCGCCCATGTCGCCACCGGTCGTGGCCAGCAACTCGAGCGCCGACAGCGTGTCGCGGGCCGAACCGCCGCCTCGCACGAGCGCAGCGTCGAGGGCGGCCTGGGGCAGGTCGAGGCCGGCGTCGTCCGCGACCCACTTGACGTGTTCGGCCAGGGCGTCACTCGGCAGCAGGTGGAACTGGAGGTGTTGGGTGCGCGACCGGATCGTGTCGAGCACCTTCTGCGGATCGGTGGTGGCCAACACGAACACGACGTGGGGCGGCGGCTCCTCGAGCGTCTTCAGCAGCGCGGCCGACGCCTCCTTCGTGAGCATGTGGACCTCGTCGAGGATGTACACCTTGTGTCGCCCTGCCGTGCCGAGCGACGCCTTCTCGATCAGGTCGCGCATCGCGTCGATACCGCGGTTGGAGGCGGCGTCGAGCTCGTGGACGTCGTAGCTGGTGCCGCGCTCGACCGCCAGGCACGAGTCGCACTCACAGCACGGCTCGCCACCTTCGACGTTGTCGCAGTTGAGGACCTTGGCGAGGATGCGCGCCGAGGTGGTCTTGCCGGTGCCGCGCGGTCCGGAGAACAGGTAGGCCTGGCCTTCACGCCCCGTCATGACCGCGTCGCGCAGGGCTCGCACCACGTGATCCTGGCCCTTCAGTTCGCTGAAGCGGCGGGGCCGATACCGGCGGTAGAGCGACTGGGTAGCCATCGGCGCCAACCCTACCGAGTGGGTGTCGCAGCCCGCCGACGGTCCGCGAGCGCGCCGTGCCCGATCCCGCTCGCGATCGCGCGCACAACGCGAGTGCCCGGGTTGTGGAGGGTCGACTGACTACCGTGGTCCGCGTGGGTCTGCGAACCCGTGTTCCCTCCGAGGCCACCGGACGGCCGAACGTCGCGCTCGTCGCGACCTGGTTCGTCGCGGCCGTCGTCATGTGCGCCGCTGCTCTGCTCGGTGTGTTGACCCCGTCGCCCGCCTCGGCGCAGGACGCGACCAACTCCCTGCAGGAGATCACCCCGGCCGACGGCGCCGTGCTCGACACGTCGCCGACCGAGATCGTGCTCGTCTTCACCCAGGAACTCGCCGACGACCACGTCCCGACGCTGGCCGTGCAGTGCGACCGTGCGGCGCAGTCGATCGGCGAGCCCGAGATCGACATCGACGCGTTCATCGTCACGTTCCCGGTGCTCGAGCCGGTGCCGCGCGGGTCGTGCTTCGTGTCGTGGTTCCTGCGTGCGGCCGACGACAGCGTGATCGCCACCGACACGTCGACGTTCAGCGTGACCTCCGACCCACCGGCGACCGAGGGCACCGACACCAGCACCGACACGACCGACGGTGGGTTCGACACCGTGCCGGCCGTGCCGACCGAGGTGTCGACCGCGTCGGCGGAGTCGACGGGGAGCACCGACGGCGCGATCTGGCTCGGTCGGATGCTCTCGACGATGGCGATCCTCGTCATCTTCGGCTCGCTCGCGCTGATCAGCGTCGGCTGGCCGGAGGGACCCGAGTACATCGTCACCGTCCGCTTCCTGCGCCTGACCTGGGCGCTCGGCCTCCTCGGCACCCTCATCTACATCGTCGGGTTCGCCGCCCAGTTCGCCGACGGATCGTTCGGCAGCGGGCTCAGTCCCTCCGCCTGGCTCGATCTCAACGACGCCGGGTGGGCCGGCCGCGGCGCGCTCCTGCGACTCGTCTTCGTCGCCGCGTGCGGATGGGTCGTCGTCCGGCCCGAGCGCATCATCGATCCGACGACGGCGATGTGGGCCTGGCTGATCCCGGGCGTCGCGATCATCACCGTCGCCATGAGCCGCACCGACGGACCGGCCCCGTTCCTCGGGTTCCTGGTCGGCATCGTCCACGTCGCCTCGTCGGCCATCTGGTTCGGTGGTGCGGCGCTGGTCGCCCGCGTCGTGCTGGCCGGACCGGGCGAGGACGACCTCGTCCAGGCCACGAAGGCGTTCTGCAAGATCTCGGTGCCCGCCATGTTGTTCACGGCCGTCACCGGCGTCGTCCAGATGGTGCGCCTCGACGGTGGTGACCTGTTCTCGTCGAGTCACGGTCGGGTCGTCCTCCTCAAGGCGGTCGCCGTCGCTGCGATGCTGGCCGTTGCGCTCGCTGCCCGTCAGCAGGTCATGCTGCGTCTCGACCGGGCGCAGGAACTCACCGCGCCCACCGCCGACCGGTTCCGTCGGGCGTTCACCGCGGAGGCGGCGATCGGTGTCGTCGTGCTGATGTTCTCGGGCTGGCTCGTGTCGCTCGAACCGGCCAAGTCCGACCCGCTCGCCGGCGAGGACTATCTGCCGGCGATGTTCTTCACCGACCCCACGTCGGGGATCGACGCCCGCGTCTCGGTGGCACCGGGGCGCGTCGGCCGCAACGGTCTGAAGGTGGAGCTCGAGGCGCCGGCCGAGGGGGTGACGGGGTTGTCGCTCCGTCTGATCCCGCCGACCGGCGCCGCGCCGTGTGACCCCGTCGCCCAGACCGGTGGATGCGAGGTGACCCAGCCGATCAACCTGACCGGTGCCGGGACCGCGGTGCTGCTCACGGAGAACGGCGTCCCGCTCGGGGCGCCCGGTACCTGGACGCTCGAGCTGTCCGGTTCCACCACGCAAGGCGTCCTGCAGGGCGCCGCGAACACCTTCCTGGTGGTCGCGGCCGACGGCACGGTCGACACATCGGTCGACACCACGACCCCGGCCACCGGCGCGGTCCAGACCAGTGTCGTCACCTCACCGGACAACACCGCCGGCTTCGCCACCACCACCACGACCACCACCACCACGACCACGATCCCCTGACCGCACCATTCGTGCGTACTGGGGTCCCGTCAGGCTTGGGCGAGGAAGGTGTCGAAGCGGACCGGTTCGGCGACCTCGAGCTGTTCGTAGCGGCACGACGGCGGTTCACGGTCGGGCCGCCACCGCTGGAACTTCACGCCGTGGCGGAAGCGACCATTCTCGAGCTGGCCGAAGGTGACCTCGACGACCCGCTCGACGCGCACGGGCACGAACGACAGGTCCTTGTTCACGTTCCAGCGTGAGAAGCCGCCCGGCATGCGCTGTTCGCTGTGCGCCTGCGCTTCCGCCCAGTTGCGCCACGGATGACCCTCGAGCGCGTCGACCGTCAACGGCCCCAGCTCTTCCAGCAGCTCGCGCCGGAACGTCGCGGTGAACGCCGCGCACACCCCGACGTGATGGAGCCGCGCCCCGCCGCCGTTGTCGTTGTCGTTGTTGTCACCGTCGCCGTACAGGCCGAGCAGGAGCGAGCCGACACCCTCGCCGTCCTTGTGGATGCGGAAGCCGGCGACCGCACACTCGGCGGTCCGTTCGTGCTTGACCTTCACGAGCGCGCGTTTGCCCGGCAGATACTCGCCGTCGAGCGGCTTGGCCATGATCCCGTCGAGCCCGGCACCCTCGAACCGGGTGAACCACTGCTCGGCGACGCCGCGGTCGGTGGTCGCCGGTGTGAGGTGCACCGAGTCGTTCGGTCGCAGCTCCCGTTCCAACAGCGCGCGCCGGTCGCGCATCGGCCGGCCGGTCAGGTCGTCATCGCCGAGCGCGAGCAGGTCGAACGCGACGAACTGGGCCGGGGTCTCGGCGGCCAGACGCTGTACCCGCGACTCGGCAGGGTGGATGCGTTGCTGGAGCGCGTCGAAGTCGAGGCCGCGACCGTTCGCGTCGGCGACGACGATCTCGCCGTCGACCACGCAGCGGTCGGGGATCGCGTCGGCGAGCAGGGGGAGCAGTTCGGGGAAGTACCGGTTGAACGGCTTCTGGTTGCGGCTGGCGAGGTGGATCTCGTCGCCGTCGCGGAACACGAGGCAGCGGAACCCGTCCCATTTCGGTTCGAAGAGCACGTCATCGATACGGGGGATCGTCCGCGCCAGCTTCGCCAACATCGGCTCGATCGGCGGCATC
>NZZV01000043.1 GCA_002698945.1 Acidimicrobiaceae bacterium | reverse complement strand
CGGCAGATTCCTGGCCGTCGGAACGCTCGTCGGGGGTCACGGTGGCGGTCACGAGGTCACGCTATCCGCTATCCGCTCTCCCGATGACGATGACGATGACGATGACGGGACGGAACGGTACGGGAACGATGACGGTCGCCGGTTCCTGGCCGTAGCCTGGGTCGGCGATGCAGATCACACCGGCTCGGTATCGAACGATCGCCATCGGCGCGCTCGTCGCCCTCTCGGCGATCATCATCACCGGGGCGGCCGTCCGGCTGACCAACAGCGGACTCGGCTGCGACGACTGGCCGAACTGCAACTCCCAGTCGCTCATCGACGTGTCGTCGAAGCACGCTGCGATCGAGCAGGTGAACCGACTGTTCACGGGGATCGTCGGTGTCGCGGTGATCCTGGCAGTGCTCGGCTCGATCTGGCGGGTCCCGCGCCGCTCCGACCTCACGTGGCTGTCGATCTGGCTCGTCGTGGGCGTCGTAGCGAACGCGGTCCTCGGGGGCATCTCCGTGCTGGTCGATCTGCATCCGATCGCGGTGCAGGGGCACATGCTGCTCTCGATGATGCTCATCACGGCCGGCAGCGTGCTCGTGCGACGAGCGGGTGAACCCGACGGGGTGCCGCGCCGGCGAACCGTGAGCGCACCGACCGAGCGTCTGGTGTGGCTCCACTTCGTCATCGTGTCGATCGCCGTCGTCACCGGGACCGTGGTGACCGGTGCCGGGCCGCACGCCGGCGACGAGAACGCCGAGCGGCTCTCGATCGCGATCCCGACCGCCGCCCGAATGCACGGCGTCACCGTGCTGTTGTCGATCGCCGTCGCCCTGCTGATCGCGTGGCGCATCCGGTCGGTCGATGCCGACCGCCGCGCACTCATGACGCCGCTGTCGCGGTGGATCGGGATCGGGTTGGCGCAGGCGGCGCTCGGCTACATCCAGTACCTCAGCGACGTGCCCGAGCTCCTCGTCGGCATCCACATCCTGGGGGCGACGCTCGTCATGATCGCCACGACCTTCCTGCTGCTCGACACCCGACGCGCCGAACTGCCCGACGAGGCAGCGGCGCGCCCCGATGGCGTTCCGTCGCGACCGACCGTCGTCTGACCCGTTCGCCGAGCTCGGGCTCGGACCGGGAGCGACGGCCGACGACGTTCGCCGGGCGCGGCAACGCCTCGCCAAGCGGGCGCATCCCGACGTCGGCGGCTCCGCAGCCGAGATGCAGCGCGTCAACGCCGCCGCCGACGCTGCGCTCCGACGCCTCGGAGCGACGGTGGACGCGCCGCCGATCGAACCCGATCGACGAGACGCCCACGGTGGTCGCGAGCATCGCGGTGGCGGACGCGAGCGGCGCGCCGGCGGGGAGCCGCACCGGGTCGGACGTGATCATCCTTCGTTCACGGTCGAGGCGCTGCCGGCCGAGGCGTTCGAGGCCCTGCTGATCGTCGCCAACGTGCTCGGCGTCGTGCTGGACGACGACCCGCCGTATCGCCTCGACGTGCACGTCGCTGATCCACCGGCGGCGTGGTGCCGACTCGAGGTGGTCCCCGACGGTGGCGGTTCGACGGTCAGCCTGACCGTCGCTTCGACGGAGGGGGCGACCGTCAACGGGGTGCGTGATCGGTTCGTCGTCGAACTCAACCGCCTCGACTGGAGTCACGACGACGGGCCCCGCCCGCCGCTGCCTTCGTGATCCGGTCGCGGATGGCCAGCCCGATGCCGGTCGCCGGTGGCAGCACGACCACCAGTTCGTCGAGACCGCGGGCGTCGGCGTCGCGGAGGTCGGCGTAGAGCGATCGCGCCGCCACCACGAGGTCGTCCGTGCGATCCAGCAGCTCGGCGCGACGCCCGGCAGCGGCGGCGTCGGCGACCCGGCGGCGCGCCTCGTCGATCGTCTCGGACGGCACGACCAGGCACTCCGGCTCGTAGTGGGCCTCGAGCATGCCACTGGCCCGACTGGGACCGGACGCGTCGCCGATCGACGAGGCGAGCAACCGGCCGATCTCGGACGCGTCGATCGCTCCGGCTCGGAGTACCTCGGGCGGGGTGACGGTCAGGTCGACGATCGTGCTCTCCACGCCCACCGATGACGCACCCCCGTCGAGGATCGCGTCGCGGCCGGGTTCCAGGTGGTGGGCGAGATCGTGCAGGACGTGCTCGGCCGTGGTCGGGCTGACCTTGCCGAACCGATTGGCCGACGGCGCGGCGAGCCCGCCGCCGAACCGGACGAGTAGGTCGTGGGCGAGCGGATGTCCGGGGGCGCGGACGCCGACGGTCGGTCGACCGCCGGTCACGCCGTCGTGTGTTCGCGGGCCCCGTCGAAGCAGCATCGTGAGTGGACCCGGCCAGCACGTCGAACCGAGCGTTCGGGCGGGCTCGGAAACCTCGTCGACCCACCCGTCGAGCGCGTCGAGCCCGGCGACGTGGACGATCAGCGGGTGATCGCGAGGGCGCCCCTTGACCTCGAAGATGCGAGCGACCGCTGCCGGCTGGTCGGCATCGGCGGCGAGGCCGTACACCGTCTCGGTCGGGATCGCCACGAGCCCACCGGCACGCAACCGATCCAGCGCAACGTCGAGGTCGGTCGTCAGCAACCCCTCACCCGGGGACGGCATCGAGGAACTCCAGCGTGGCGTCGATGAAGGCGAACGACTCGGGGGTGGCGAAGTGGTCGGTGCGCTTGAGCGAGACGAACCGTGCGTCGGGGAGGGCGTCGACGAGCGGCTCGGCCGGGAGGACGAAGTCGCGGTCGCCGACCGCGACGAGGACCGGACAGGTGATGGCCGCCAGATCGGCCGGTCGGAGGAGCTGGGACGGCGGTCGCTTCATGATCGCGGCGAGCGCGACCGGGTCGTTGCCGGGTTGGTGGGCGTACTGCGCGAACAACCGGGCCCGGTTGTCGGCATCGTGGTCGGAGGTGTCGCTGTCGGACTCGATCGCGGCGACGATCGCGGCGGTCGCCTCCTCGTCGCGTTCGAACACGTTGTTGCCCACCCCGGCGAGGACGAGGCGGCGGAAGCGGCCGGGGCGCTGCATGGCCGCCCGGATGAGCGTCATCGCCCCGAGCGAGAAACCCACCGCGTCGACCGGATCGCCATCGGGACCGACCGCGTCGTCGATCGCTTGCAGGACTCCTGCGGCGAGGTCGCCGTACGCCTCGGGGTCGTGCGGCTTCGGGGCGTCGCCGTGCCCGAGCAGGTCGACCCCGATCACCGGCCGATTCGCGTCGGCCAGCAGCATCGTGAACCCGGATCGTTCCCACGTGGTGGTGAACGATCCGCCCCATCCGTGCACCAGCACGACCGGTGTCGAGTCCACCGCATCCGGCGAGTCCGCTGTCGGGTTCATGGCGCCAGCGTAGGAGGTGACGTGGACCCCGTGAGCGGTCGGGACGACGCCTCCCGACGGGTCGGCACGGACGTGCTCGGCGCCGTTAGCCTGTGTCGGCCGTGATCGCGGAGGTATGCGATGAAGATGCTCCACCCCAACCCGCCCCATGACCTCACGTACAACGACGTGTTCATGGTGCCCAGCCTGTCCGACGTCGGGTCGCGCTTCGCCGTCGACCTGACCACGCCGGACGGCATCGGGACCACGATTCCGCTGGTCGTGGCGAACATGACCGCGGTCGCCGGACGGCGGATGGCCGAGGTCGTGGCGCGCCGCGGTGGCGTCGTCGTGTTGCCACAGGACATCCCCGTCGACGTGGTCGAGACCGTCGTGACCTCGGTGAAGCGTCGACATCCGGTGTTCGAGACGCCGATCACGCTCGGTCCTGCCAGCACGATCGGCGACGCGCTCGCGCTGATCCACAAGCGCGCCCACGGTGCGGTCGTCGTCGTCGACCGAGAGCAGCACCCGGTCGGGATCTTCACCGAGCACGACGCCGTGGGGTTCGACCGGTTCACGCAGCTCCAGCACGTCATGACGACCCAGCTCGACACGTTGCCCGCCGACGTGACGCCCGAAGCGGCGTTCGAGGCGTTGCACGGCGAGCGACGGAGCCTGGCACCCGTCGTCGACGACGATGGCCGACTGCTCGGTGTCCTCACGAGCAAGGGAGCCCTGCGCTCGACGATCTACCGGCCGGCGCTCGATGCCGACGGCAAGTTGCTGACGTCGGTCGCGGTCGGCATCAACGCCGACCCGGTCGGTCGTGCGACTGCACTGGCGGCGATGGGCGTCGATGTGCTGGTGATCGACACCGCACACGGTCATCAGTCGTCGATGCTCGACGTCGTCGAACAGGTACGGGCGGCTTGTCCGACGAGCACGCTCGTCGCCGGCAACGTCGTGACGGCCGCGGGGACGCGGCAGCTCGTCGAGGCGGGCGCCGACATCGTCAAGGTCGGGGTCGGCCCCGGTGCGATGTGCACCACACGGATGATGACGGGCGTCGGCCGTCCCCAGTTCTCCGCCGTCGTGGAGTGCGCCGACGAAGCGGCTCGCCTGGGCAAGCACGTCTGGGCCGACGGCGGCGTGCGGTTCCCCCGCGACGTCGCACTGGCGCTCGCCGCCGGTGCCGGCAACGTCATGGTCGGGTCGTGGTTGGCCGGCACCCACGAGTCCGCCGCCGATGCTCGACGCGACACCGACGGACGGCTCTACAAGGAGAGCTTCGGCATGGCGTCGAACCGTGCGGTGCGGAACCGGACCAAGACCGAGAGCGACCTCGACCGGGCTCGCAAGGAGCTGTTCGAGGAAGGCATCAGCACCTCGCGCATGTACCTCGATCCGGAGCGGCCGGGGGTCGAGGACATCATCGACCAGATCGTGGCCGGTGTCCGATCTTCGTTCACCTATGCCGGTGCGGCCACGGTCTCCGAGTTCCACGAGCGCGCCGTGGTCGGGGTGCAGAGCCACGCCGGCTACGACGAGGGTCGCCCCTTGGGGACGTCCTGGTGAACGAACGGGTGAACGAACCGCTCGTGATCGCGATCGACGGTCCCGCCGGAGCAGGGAAGAGCACGGTCGGGCGCGCACTCGCGGACCGGCTCGGACTCGGCTATCTCGACACCGGTGCGATGTACCGAGCGATGACCTTCGCGGTCCAACAACGTGGGGTCGCCGAGGGCGATCTGGCCGACGTGGCGGCGGTCGCTCCGCTCGTGTCGATCGAGATCGACGACACGCGGGTGTGCGTGGACGGGGTCGACGCCACCGAGGCGATTCGCGGCCGCGACGTCACCGAGGGGGTGTCGCAGGTCGCCGCGAACCCCGTCGTGCGCGACGTGCTCGTCGAGCGCCAACGCACGTGGGTCACCGACCACGGGGGAGGGGTGGTCGAGGGCCGAGACATCGGTTCGGTCGTGTTTCCGGACGCACCACTGAAGCTGTACATCACGGCGTCCCCTCGGGTGCGCGCCGAGCGTCGCGTCAACCAGGTCGGTGGTGACGTCGACGAGGTCGAGGCGTCGATCATCAAGCGCGACCGGTTCGACACGAGCCGGGAACACAGTCCGCTGACCGAGGCGACCGGCGCCGTGGTCGTCGACACGACCGGCATGGCCATCGACGAAGTGGTCGATCACATCCTCGAACTCCTGGAGCGCACACGGTGAGCAGCACCGACGACGAACTGTTCGAGCCCGGCAGCACGTTCTGGACCCGCACCCTCTACAAGTTCGCGTGGCTGGTGGTGGTGTTCCCGCTGAAGTTGTGGACGCGCACGACGGTGTCGGGTCGCGAGAACCTCCCGACCGACGGACCCTTCATCGTGTGCCCGAACCATCGGTCGTACCTCGACACGCCGTACGCCGCGATGGTCCACGGCTGGCATCGGATGCGCTACATGGGCAAGCACACGATGTTCAAGGTCGGCTGGCTCCGGCCGCTGTTCTTTGCGCTCGGCGCCTTCCCGGTCAACCGTGGCAAGGCCGATCGCGAGGCACTCAAGCGGGCGATCCAGATCCTCGACGCCGGCGAGGCGCTGGTGCTGTTCCCCGAGGGCGAGCGCAAGTCGGGTCCGACCGTGCTCCCGCTGTTCGAGGGGGCGATGTTCGTCGCCGCCAAGGCGAATGTCCCGATGGTGCCGGTCGGCATCGCCGGGAGCGAACGCGTCATGCCCAAGGGTACGAACTTCATCTATCCGCGCAAGGTGCACATCGAGATCGGGCCTCCGATCCCGCCGCCGAGTGCGCCCGACGGCAAGCGTGTTCCGCGTGAGGCGTATGCCGAGCAGACCGATGTCCTGCACGCCGAGATGCAGCGGGTGTTCGACCTGGCGATGGAACGCGTCGGTTGGAGCTACCCGATCACCGAGTGAGCCAGCGCGACAGTGCCCGGGTGAGCGGGGGCATCAACAGCCAGGTCAGCACGATCACGCCGATGATGTTGCCGATGAGGATGTCGACAGCCAGCGGCGGGTCGGGCAGGATCCAGTTGTCGACCAGGGTGATCGCGAGCACCGTGGGATAGAGCGCGAGCAGGACGACGGCGGCCTGCTTCCACTTCTTGGGTTCCGACGCTCCGCCCAGGTCGAACCATCCACCGAACCCGCCGACGACGTTGATCAGGTGCGGTGTCTCGATGAAGGGCTGCATCCGATCGATGATCGCCCGCCGCTCGGGCGAGGTGAGCCAGGCGTCGAGGTGGTCGCGCCCGTCGAAGGTGAACACGACCACGTGATCGTCCTGGGTGCCGGGAACCGGTTCGAACAACTCGGTGCGGACGAAGCCCGGCGCTCGCGACATCGCGTCGTCGATCTGGTGGTACAGCTCGAGGTAGTCGTCGACGTGATCGGGGTCGACCCGGACCGAGATGATCGCGGTGACCGGATCGAGGTTGCGTTCGAGGACGACGACCTGTTCCCGTGCAGGGCCTTCGGCCAGTCGCGCGCCGCGAGCGATCAGCGCCTGCCGGCGTGGTGACTCGAGCCACCGCTCCAGCGACTCGGGGGTCTCGAATCGGTAGACGGTGATCCACTCGCGTGGCCGGTCGGGGCGAGGTTGCTGGATGTCGGCGCCGATGAAACCCGGCGCCTTCGACGACTCGTCCACCAGGTCGTTCAGCCACGACGCGAACGCGCCTTCCTGGCCGGCGCGGGCCGATCGGGCGACGATCACGGTCGGCGTGGCGGAACGGTCGGTCATGTCACACCTCGAACGCTGCCCTCAGGGCGTGGAGCAGGCTGACCGGATCCTCGGTGCCGCACAGCTCGCGAGCGCTGTGCATGCTCAGCTGGGGAACACCGACGTCGACCGTGTCGATGCCGAGGCGGGTGGCGGTGATCGGGCCGATGGTCGATCCGCACGGCATGTTGTTCCGCGAGACGAACGTCTGATGCGGAACGCTCGCCGCCTCGCACGCACGACGGAACAGCGCGGCGGTGGCCGACGAGGTCGCGTACCGCTGGTTGCTGTTGATCTTGATCGCCGGTCCGCGGTTGACGATCGGGCCGTGCGCATGATCGTGGCGGTCCTGGTAGTTCGGATGGATCGCGTGCGCGTTGTCGGCCGAGATGCAGCTCGACGCGCCGTACGCACGAAGCAGCTCGTCGCGGCCCCCGCCACGGGCTGCGACGTGACGTTCGAGCACTTGTTCGAGGAACGGTCCGGCGGCGCCGGTGGTGGATGCCGACCCGACCTCCTCGTGATCGTTCAGGACGACGACGGCGATCGCGTCCGCCGGCTGTGCCGCGATCAACGCCTCGGTCGCTGCCCAGCACGACAGCAGGTTGTCGAGCCGGCCGCTCGCGAGGAGGGACTCGTCCCCGCCGAGGACCGCTGCCGGCTGGACGTCGTAGAGGCAGAGTTCCCAGAACGCCGGCGTGGTGCACCCCGCCTGTTCCGCGATCCAGGCGGCGAACTCGCCGCGGACGCCGGCGCCGGTCCCCCAGACGGGGTGGAGGTGCTGCTGGGTGTCGAGCTTCAGGCCCTCCGCGTTGACGGTGCGGTCGAGGTGGACCGCGAGCTGTGGCACGCGGGCGACGGGTCGGGCGACATCGACCAGCACGTGCTCGCCGTCGGATGTCGTCAGCCGGCCGGCGACGCCGAGGTCGCGATCGAGCCACGTGTTGTTCAAGATCCCGCCGTAGACCTCGACCGCCAACTGCTTCCAGCCCACCGCCGACCCGTCCGGCGACGGCTTGATCCGCAGGCAGGGAGAGTCCGTGTGGGCGCCGGCGAGGCGGAACGGCGTATCGGCACCGGCGCCGGGCGGCGTGTGCCAGGCGATCACCGCACCATCGCGCCGGACGTAGCCGGACTCCGGCAGGTCGCGCCACGACTCGGTCGAACCGACCTCGGTGAAGCCGGCGGCGTCGAGACGATCGGCGGTGTTCGCCGCGGCGTGGAACGGGGAGGGTGAGGCATCGAGGAACGCTCGGAGATCGTCGATCATGGGTCCCCGTTCTACACGCTCGGCCGCGTCGTGCCGTCGAGGGGAGTGGATCGTCATATGCTCCTCTGGTCCCGCCCCCCACGAGTACGGACCGAACCCAGATGACGATCCCGAACCCGACCAGCCAGGCCCTGACGCGACGGCCTATGACCCGGCGCACCAAGATCGTGGCCACGATCGGTCCCGCCAGCGACACGCCCGAACGGCTCGAGGCGTTGTTCGAAGCGGGCGTGAACGTGGCGCGCCTCAACCTCAGCCACGGACCCGTCGAGTCACACCTCGAGAAGTTGGCGCTCGTCCGAGCGGCCGCCGAGCGGGTGGAGCACGAGGTCGGAGTGCTCGCCGACCTGCCGGGCCCGAAGGTGCGGGCAGGCAGGTTCACCGAGGGTGGGATCGCGCTCGAGGCCGGGACGACGATCGATCTGCGGCCCGGCGACGATCCCAGCGACGCGACGATGATCCACGTCGACTATCCGACCCTGCTCGACGATCTCCACGTCGGGGACCCGATCATCATCGGCGACGGAGGGATCTGTCTGCGGGTCGAATCTGTCGCCGCTGCGTCGGTGCGCGCCGTCGTGCTCACGGGCGGACGCGCCCAGGGCCGGCCCGGTGTGCACATCCCCTCCGAAAGTCTCCGCCTGTCGACCCCCACGGACGACGACCTCGTGCTCGCCGAGACGATGGCCGCGGCGGGTGTCGACTTCATGGCGGTGTCGTTCGTGCGTTCGGCGTCCGACATCGAGCAGGTGCGTGCGGTCGTCGGCGATCGGGCCAAGCTCGTCGCCAAGATCGAGACCAGTACAGCGCTCGCCAACCTGCAGGAGATCATCAAGGTCAGCGACGCCATCATGGTGGCGCGCGGCGACCTCGGCATCGACTGTCCGATCGAGGACCTGCCGCACCTCCAGAAGTCGATCGTGCGGCAGTGCGTCGAGTACGGGATCCCGGCGATCACCGCGACGCAGATGCTCGAGTCGATGGTCACCGCCCCGTCTCCGACGAGGGCCGAGGTCACCGACGTCGCCAACGCGATCTTCGACGGGACCGATGCGCTGATGCTCTCGGGTGAGACCGCGATCGGTCACGACCCGGTCCTGGTCGTCGAGACGATGGACGCGATCGCCGCCCGTGCAGAGGCCGAGGCCTCGTACCGGCAGTGGGCGCAGCGGCTGGGCAGGATCCAGCGCGAGCACTGGGAGTCGTCCGGCGACCGGATCACCGCTGCGCTGACCCATGCCGCCTCGGAAGCCACGGTCGACGTCGGCGCGTCGGCGATCATCTGCTGCACCAACACCGGCCGGACCGCGACCGCCATGGCACGATTCCGTCCCGAGTCACCGCTGATCGCCCTGTCGAACGATCCGCGAACGGTCAAGCAGCTGTCGTTGCTCTGGGGTGTGCAGACGCTCGCGCTCGACACGTTCGAGAGCACCGACGAGATCGTGTGGCACGCGGTCGAGCGTGTCGTCCAGTGCGGTCTCGTCGCGTCGGGGAGCACCGTCGTCGTCCTCGCCGGTTCGCCGAAGAAGGCGGCCGACACCGCCGCCGACGTGCTTCGCATCGTCCAGGTCGCCTGAGTGATCTGGACGGCGGCCTCGGGCGACGGTGACGATGTCGTCGTGCTCATACACGGGTCGATGGACCGCTCGGCGGGTTTGCTCAAGCTGAGTCGGCGGCTCGACCGACGTCACCGCGTCGTTCGCTACGACCGACGGGGATACGGGCGGTCGGCCCCGCACGACGGCCCGTTCACGATGCCTTCCCAGGTGGACGACCTGGCCACCGTCGTCGCATCCACCCGGCCCCGGGGACGGTGTGTGGTCGTCGGGCACAGCTACGGCGGCAATGTCGCGCTCGCCTTCGCCGAGCGGTGTCCCGACCTGGTCGACGGAGTGGTCACCTACGAGTCGCCGCTGTCCTGGTTGCCGTGGTGGGGAGGGTCAGCGGGAGCGAGCGCGATGGCAGTCCGTGACGATCCGGCCGAAGCCGCCGAGCGGTTCATGCGCAGCCTGATCGGAGACGACCGATGGGAGCGGCTGCCGCCCGGGACGAGGGCGGCTCGCCGGGCAGAGGGACCACCGATGATCGGTGAGCTCGCCGATCTGCGGGAACGCCCACCCTGGCAGGCCGAGCGGATCACCGTGCCCGTCCTGGTGATGTACGGCGAACAAGGTCGAGCGCATCACCGTCGCGGTGCCGAGGAACTCGCCCGCGTGCTGCCCGACGCACAGCTCCAGATGGTGCCCCACGCCCGCCACTTCGGTCCGAACACCCATCCGGACGACGTCGCCGCACGCATCGTCGGATTCATCGACCGCTTGCGCTGAAGGCGCCGAACGCCACCGTTGCGCACACCGCCACCATCGTGAGCGTGCCCGACATGCCGTAGGCCTCGTACAGCTGTCCGCCGATGAAGACCGACGAGGCGCGCGCCACGGTACCCATCGCATTGCTGAGTCCGATCGCGCGTCCCCGAGCGAGGGGTGCCGCCTCGGACACGAGGGTCAGCGAGGAGACGAACCCGAACTCGAATCCGGTCAGGAAGACGAGCAACCCACCGATCGCGATCGCTCGGCTGTCGCCCGCGATCGACATTCCGGTCGCGCCGATCGCGAGGACGACGAGTCCCGACAGCACGGAGCGTCGAGCGCCGATCCGGTCGCCGTGGGTGGCCACCGACGCCGACGACACCAGTTCGACGAGACCGAACGCGGCGGCCACCAGGCCGAGCCCACCCGTGGACAGTCCGTACGCGTCGTCGAGCCACGCCCCCGACACCACGAACGTGCCGATACCGGCGGCGGCGGTCAGTGCCGAGCCGATCATCGGCGCCCAGGCCGACCTGGGCAGGGGCACACGTTCGGGCGCGGCGGTGCCGGGCGGCGGGAGGTGTGGTGCGTCCGAACCCACGAAGGCGACGACGACGGCCGCCGCGACGATCGCTCCGATCGCGAGTGCGACGTACGGGCCGCGCCAGCCGACCCAGCTGATCAAGCCCGCCAGCACGGGTGCACCGACCAGGAGGGCGATCGCCCACGACGTCTCGAACGTCCCGATCGCGCGGCCACGGGCTGCGAAGGGGACACGATGGCCGATCCAGGCGTGACCGGCGACGGTCAGATTGCTGACGCCGAGGATGAGCACCAGGAACGCCACGGCGAACGCCGGCACGGTCCCGACCAGCGCGATCATCGACGATGCCGCCACCGCACCGAGCCCGGCGACGAAGATCCGACGCTCGTGGCCGCGATCGAGCAGGGGCCCCGTCGCGACCGTGGTGAGCCCACCGAGCTCGCAGACACCCATGATTCCCGTCAGCGTTCCGGTCGTGGTCGAGAACGCTCGCTCGAGCGTGGGGAGGAACGGCCCGACCCACCGCAGCGCCGTGTTCGAGACGACCTTCGCGCCGGTGAGGGCGGTCAGTTCGGATCGGGGGGTCCGCATCGGCGAGCACCCTAGGTCGCCGCGACCCGCAACGGCACCACCGGCAGGTCGACCGGTGGCGTCGCCGTCAGCGCCGGGGTATCGCGAGCGGCGTCGCGTCGCGTCGATCGACGTCGGACGCGATCCGCACCTGATTGCGCCCCGAACGCTTGACGGCGTACATGGCGCGGTCGGCCGCGCCGACCACCCGATCGGGTTCGCACGGTGGGGTGCCGGCGACTCCCATGCTCACCGTCAGACGGCGCCCGGGCGGCAGGTCGGCCCAGACGTGCTGTTCGATCCGGACGCGCAGACGGTCGCAACGTTCGGCCGCCGTGGCGACGTCGACGGTCGGCATGACGATGACGATCTCCTCGCCGCCGTACCGGACGACGACGTCGTCGTCCGCGCACGCTCCGAGCAAGACCTGAGCGACCTCGACCAGCACGCTGTCGCCGATCGAGTGCCCCAGGTCGTCGTTGATCGACTTGAAGTGGTCGACGTCGACCATCGCGGCCGAGAAGGGCGTCGCCGGGTCGCCGGACGTCAGATCGTGCAGAACTCGACTCAGGTGGCGCCGATTCCAGAGACCGGTGAGTGGGTCACGCTCGGCGCTGTACCGATGCCACTCCACCTCGGCTTCGGCCTCGGTTCGGGTGACGAACAACTCCGACTGTGACCGCAGCTGGCTCGTGGTCCGGCTGCGCTCGAGCAGCTCGTAGGTCGCGAGGTGTTCGAGCGCCCGCTCGAAACGTCCCGTCGCGCGCGCCGCCAAGTGGGCGGCGTGATGGGCGCGGATACGTGTGCTGTGTGGACCGTCGACGCCGAGATCAGCGACGAGTCGTTCGAGCCAGGTCAGCGCCTCGTCGGGTCGGTCGGACGCGAGGAGCCACGCCCCGATGGTGGCGCGGATCCGGTTGCGGTGCGCCTCGGCACCGATCTGCTCCGCACCTGCCAATGCGCCGCGCAGATGTCGGTCGGCGGCGTCGAGTTCACCCTGGTACACGAGGACCTCGCCGAGGTTCCCCGTCAGCGCGGCGCGGTAGAGCGGGTTCGCGAACTCGTCGAGCAGGGGGACGGCACGCTCCGCGGCGTCGCGGGCGGTGATCAGCAGGTCGAT
>NZZV01000042.1 GCA_002698945.1 Acidimicrobiaceae bacterium | reverse complement strand
GTCGCCATCGACCGCGCTGCACTCGGCGACGAGGCGCTGATCCGGATTCCGGCGGCCGAGCTGTACGACGTGCCCGAACAGGTCCTCGAGTACACCGCACCAGGCGATGCCCCTGACGAGCCGGCCGGCCCGACCACCGTCACGCTGACGCCGACGGACGTCGTCGTGCCGCTGCCGCCCGTCGGCGAGCCGGCGCTGCACAACACGGGAGCCGGCATGTTCTACGTCGTCCAGCACGAGAGCGGCGATGTCTCGGTGATCCCGGCGACGACCGACCGACGGGCGACGGAGGACGAGGGCGTCACCATGCTGCGCAGCTTCGTCGTCGCGTCCGAGTCGGGTGGGTCGTTCAACGCCGACGGTGACATCTGGGACGCCTGGGGCCGCGCTGCGACGGCCGGACGTTCCGCCGATCTGGTCGGCTACGCCGGCCGGGTGGTGGGTGACGAGGTGGAGGTGCTGTACTCCGACGCCGCCCGCGTCGAAGGCGACCCGGAGGTACCGGAGGGCGAGGACTACCCGCTCCCGCCGCGACCACCGTTCGACGCGATCACACCCGAGCAGTTCGTCACCTTGTCGTCGTCCGGCCCGGTCTGGCGCCTGTTCGACGCCGAGTTGGTGGTCGAAGACGGTGTCGGCCGCATCTGCCAGATCGACACCAGCGTGCCGTTCGACGAGCGAGAGGGCTGCGACGAGTCCGGGATCGTGATCGACACCCAGGTCACGTCGACCAACCCCGACATCACCACCTGGTACGAGTCGCCGATCCTCGCCTTCCAAGACCCGATCCGCGGCTTCACGAACGTCATCCCCCTCGCCGGCTACAGCAGCCGCAACGACGCTCCCTGGGGACCGTCTGATCTCGGCGTCACCAGATCGCTATCGAGTGCGGCGGACCGAACGAAGCCGTACTGCTCCTCACCGTCACCTTTGACCTGGCGGAGCCGTCGTTGCGCGTCGTGACCGTCATCGATGGCCTCGACGAGGTAGTCGGCCGGAGCGGGCTGGAGAGCAATGGCGCGTCGACGGTCGCCGTCCAGCTGCTCACCCAGCCATCGGAGTCGGCGCGGGTCCGCGTCGAATCGGGTGACGGGCAGTCCGCCGAGTTTCCCGTTCCTGCCGAGCGACCGAACGGATGCGTCAGCGATGCCGACGGATCGCCGCCGGAATCGTCCGGGCCACAGGACGACGTGTCGTTCCGGGTCGTGTCGCGACCGATCGGCGGCAGTGGCGGCGATTGGATCGGCTGGGCGGTCGACGAGTCTCAGCTCGGCAGCCTGATGACGCAGTTCGACCGTGTCGGTACGGGCGACCCGATCGACTTCGAGTCGGAGATCGCACTGCTCGTCTCGATCGGTCGGAATGAATGCGGCCCACTCTTCGCCGGACTCGACGTGGTCGATGACGTGATCCAGCCACGCACGACCACGACCGGTGCGACCTCGTGCGACGACTACTTGGCGTACGAGACGGTCGTGCTCGCTGTGCCGCGCACTGAGCTCGATACGACGGTCGCTGTGGGATTCCGCTACCCGGTGACCATCGACGACGAGGGTTCGGTCGTGCGGTTCGAGCAGGCAACGGGTCGATTCATGTCGATGGGCGACGAGTTCTCGGTCACCGGGGTCGAACGATCGTGCACGGCCACAGATGCCGCAGCGATTCGGGCACGCGGCATCGCGCCCACCGTCATCGACGTCGACGCCGAGCTGCTGGTCTATGGAGACGTGCGCGCTGGCCCGGTTCGCGACACCTTCGGCCCGGACGAGAGCAGCGTGCTGATTACGGTTCCCGACGGCGTCGACCTCATGCAGCCGATCGCGGTGTCGGTCCGGACCGCCGATGGCTCCCGATCCATCGACCTGCCACCGCTCGCACCATCAGCCATCGGCGACGACCCCACCTGCCCCTGACAAGAGCGCTGATCGACGCTCGACCGCACAGTTGGTGTCGGATCCCTTCCGTGCTGCGACCGGGCTGAGGGCGCAGCCTGCATACACGGAAGGGATCCGACACCATCTGTGCTCAAGCGACTTGGGCGCTGAGGAGGGTTTCTCCGTCGAAGGTGGCTTTGACTTCGAAGGGTTGGCGGGTCAGGAGGGACGGGAACCAGAGCTCGTCGTCTTGCCACATCTTCTCGAAGGGGATCTGGTCCACCGGGTACCACATGGGGATCGCTTCGTCGGTCTCGGTGGGTTCGCCCTCGTAGTCGTCGGCTCGGAAGACGACGCAGTGGATTCTCGTGCCGTCGAGGAAGTCGAACCACAGGCGGCCAGCTTCGACCACGTCGGTGGCCGTGATGTGCAGCTCTTCCTGCGTCTCGCGCACGGCGCACTCGGCTGGCGATTCACCCGGGTCGATCTTGCCGCCGGGGCCGTTGATCTTGCCCGCGCCGATCCCGCGTTTCTTGTGGATCAGCAGGATTTCACCGTCACGGATCACGAACAGCAGCGTCGCCCGGATCGTCGGTTCCCACGCGTCCCAGTCGACGTCACTCACCGAACGCGTCATCGGACGGTCGGATCGGTCCACTTGCTCGGACTTGCCGGCACCGGCCCCGTGGCGATCGCGAGCGCAGCCTCCACCGACTCGGCCCGCTGTGCCATCGACCGGTGCGCGGGCATGATCAGACCCGCCTCGACGCACTCGTCGAAGAAGCGGAACAGGCTGTCGAAGTAGCCGTTCACGTCGAGGAACGCCACCGGCATCGCCACCGTGCCGATCTGGTTCCAGGTCAGGATCTCGATCACCTCGTCGAGCGTTCCGTAGCCGCCGGGCAGGGCGATCACGCCGTCGGACGCGTCGCACATCGCCTGCTTGCGGGTGTGCATCGTGTCGGTGATCACCAGGTCGGTCAGCCCGGTGTGGGCGACCTCACGGTCGGCGAGCGCCTTCGGGATGAACCCGGCCACGTCACCGCCGGCAGCGAGGGCCGCGTCGGCGACGGTGCCCATCAGGCCGACCCGTCCGCCGCCGTAGACCAGACGGTGTCCGTGTTCGGCGATCGTGCGTCCCAACTCGGTGGCGGTCTCGACGATCGCCGGATCGTTGCCCGGATTCGCGCCACAGAACACACACAGACTCGCCATGACGCCAGGATGCCACGGGAAGTCTCACTTGGGGGGCGACAGTTACCGAGGAGTAAGTTGAACGCCATGACGTCGCCCGATCTCGCCGCCGCCGAAGCCGCCATCGAGACCGCCGAGGCCGTGATCGCCAACGCCATCTCCCGGCTCACCGAACTGGGCGGCCCCGACCAGAACCAGGTGTTCGCCTACGACCTCGCCCACGGAGGCGCGGCGGTCACCACGGCTCGCGCCATGCTCGAGTACGGCGCCAAGGGCGACGTCGAGGCCGCGCTCACCTGCGGCTTCGCGGCCGACGCGGTGCACGACCTCGCCACCAAGCTGATCGGCCGCCACCAGCTGTGGGCCGTCGACGCCGACGCGCTCGCCCCCACCGACGACTTCGTCGCCACTTTCCGCGACCCGGCGTTCGTCGCCTCGCTCGCCAAGACGCCCGGTCCGTTGCACCTGCCCGACGACATGGACATGGTGCGCGACGCGTTCGGTTCGTTCGCCGACGACGTGATCGCTCCGCACGCCGAACACGTCCACCGCACGAACGGCGACGTGCCCGAGGAGATCATCTCCGGCATGGCCGAACTCGGCGCGTTCGGCCTGAGCGTGCCGGCCGAGTACGGCGGCTACAGCGAGGGCGGCCCCGACGAGTACCTCGGCATGGTCGTCGCCACCGAGGAGCTCAGCAAGGCGAGCCTCGGCATCGGCGGATCCTTGATCACCCGTCCCGAGATCCTCACCCGCGCCCTCGTCAAGGGCGGCACCGAGGAACAGAAGGCGCAGTGGCTGCCCAAGCTCGCGACCGCCGAGGTCATGCCCGCCGTTGCGGTCACCGAGCCCGACTACGGCTCCGACGTCGCCGGCCTCAAGGTCACCGCCACGCCCGCCGACGGGCCCGATGGCGAACCGGGCTACGTGATCAACGGTGTGAAGACGTGGTGCACGTTCGGCGCCCGCGCCGACGTGCTGTCGCTGCTCGCCCGCACCGACCCCGACAAGTCGGCCGGCCACCGTGGCCTGAGCCTGTTCATCGTCCCGAAGCCCCGCGGCGAGGGCCACGGCTTCGTGCTGGAGCAAGATCCGATCGCCGACCGCAAAGGCAAGATGGAGGGTCGCCCGATCGACACGATCGGTTACCGCGGCATGCACTCCTACGAGATCGCCCTCGACGACTGGTGGGTCCCAGCCGATCACCTGGTCGGTGGCACCGACGGCATGGGCAAGGGTTTCTACCTGCAGATGGCCGGCTTCGAGAACGGCCGCCTCCAAACCGCGGCCCGTGCGCTCGGTGTGATGCAGGCCGCCTACGACTCGGCCGTCGAGTACGCCGAGAACCGCAAGGTGTTCGGCGAGAACATCATGGAGTACGAGCTCACCCAGGCCAAGCTCGGCCGTATGGCGATGCTGATCCAGGCGAGCCGCCAGTTCTCCTACGTCGTCGCGCGCCTGATGGGTGAGGGCAAGGGCCAGATGGAGGCGTCGATGGTGAAGGCGTACGTCTGCAAGGCCGCCGAGTGGGTGACCCGCGAGGCGATGCAGATCCACGGCGGCTTCGGCTACGCCGAGGAGTACGACGTCAGCCGCTTGTTCGTCGACGCCCGCGTCCTGTCCATCTTCGAAGGCGCCGACGAAACCCTCTGCCTCAAGGTCATCGCCCGCCGCATGGTCGCCTGACAGATGGTGTCGGATACCTCCTGTCCTGTCCTGCGTGGCCGAGCATGCGGCGCCGGACAGGAGGTATCCGACACCATCTGTCCGCTACAGGAGGTCGGCGACGGTCTTGATGCGGTGGAAGTCGGCGCCGTCGTGGTCGTCGTAGGGGTCGATCAGGACGGGGGTCAGGCCGGCGGCTGCGGCGCCGCCGACGTCCATGACGACCGAGTCGCCGACGTAGACGATCCGGTCGCGCTCGAACTCGTCGAAGTGTGGGAGCGCGAAGTCGAAGATCCGCGGATCGGGTTTGGCCACCCCCACGACGTGACTGTCGACGACGACGCGCATCGCGGTGCACGCACCTTCGCCGGCCTGGCACACCTCCGCCAGCGCCAGCGCCGCCTCGACCTGACCGCTGGCGTTCGACACCACGCCCATCGGCACGCCCCGGTCGGCGAGCGCCGACAGCGCACTCAGTGTCTCCGGGATCGGCCATCGCCACAGGTGCGCGGTGCGGGTGTGGTCGAGCACCTCGGCGGCGTGGTGGACCAGATCGTCGCGGACACCGACCGTTCGCACGTACGTGACGTTGTAGGCGTCCCAGTCGGTTTCGAGCGCCTGCTCGCGTGACTTGGCGGCCATCGCGGCGTAGTGCGCCCGACGGTGCAACTCGACCGAGGTCTCGCCGCCGTACGGCTCGAGCAGCGGCGCGAGCACCGTCGGGTCGGGCAGGACGAGCACGCCGCCGGCGTCGAACAGGATCGCGTCGTAGTCGATGCG
Source organism: Acidimicrobiaceae bacterium (assembly GCA_002698945.1). Classification (GTDB taxonomy): domain Bacteria; phylum Actinomycetota; class Acidimicrobiia; order Acidimicrobiales; family Ilumatobacteraceae; genus Ilumatobacter. Next base: position 3,626 of record NZZV01000042.1, on the reverse strand, counting down.
CATCGGGCGGTCAGCCGAGGGTCGCCGGGTCGATGCCGCAGCTCTCCATGGCGACGAGGACATCGTCGGCGCTGAAACCGTCGATGTTGCCGACGAGCAACTCGTCGTACAGGCAGCGTGCGCCGTCCTCGTCCAGTCCCATCGCCATGAACTGGTCGATGTAGAGGTCCTCGAGCTCGCCGGCGGTGGCGACCCCAGGATCGGTCAGCTGATCGAGCGCGACGCCGCACTCGAGCATCGTCGACATCACCAGTTCGTCATCGACGTCGGTCGGCGGCGCGGCCTCGATCTCGTCGACGACGCATGCGATCTGCTCCTCGTCGAGTCCGATCGCTGCCAGACTCGACGACAGCAGATCGTTGCTCGCCAAGCCGGGCGCCGCCCCGGTGCCGATCTCCTCCAGACGGTCGACATCGATGCCGCACGTCTCGAAGATCGGCAGCAGCACGTCGGGGTCGTCCATCGATGCCGATGCCGAGAAGTCCATCTCGCCGAAGATGCACGCCGCTTCCTCCTCTGTGAAGCCGCTGCCGACGAGTTGACCGATGAACTGGTCGCGCAGCGAACCGTCGCTGAAGCTGAAGTCGTCGTCATCGGCGTCGTCGAGTTCGTCGTCCTCGTCGAACTCGATACCGCACTGCTCGGAGTTGAACGTCCGGATCGCCTCTTGGGCCGCTGAGCGCTCGTCGTCACGTTCGTCGATCAGCGACAGGTCGGCGAGGAGCATGTCGTAGTCGGCGGCGGCGAGCGCGTCGCGCAGCTGCACGGAGATCTCGGCCGAGGTCGAAACGGCGTCGGCGATCTCGTCCGGTGCCTGTTCCGCAGCGGACTCGAGCGCCGGGATCAGTTCGTCCAGATATTCCTCGACCGCCGCCGGGTCGGTGTAGTCGACGAGGTCGCTCTGGTCGCTGAGCGCGTCGACGTCGACGGCGACCGCACACCAGTCCGCGAACTCAGGGTTCACAGCGTCGGGGGCGGACGTCGTGGGGGCCGCGGTCGTGGGCGGAGCCGTCGTCGACGGGGCCCCCGTCGTGGTCGGGGCAGCCGTCGTCTCGACCGGCGCAGCGGTCGTGTTCGTGGTCTCGGGTGAGGTCTCGTCGTCGCTGCTGCAGCCGGCGAAGATCAGTGCGCCGGCAGCGACCAGCAGCGAAATGCGGGGAGTCATGCCATCACCGTATCGGTGCGACGCTGCCAGTCGGCGGCAGGTCAGACGATGCCGGTACGCAGGAGTTCCGGCGCGAACGGACAGTCGGGACGGAGCGCGACCGCCACTTCGGTGGTACGACCGTCGGCGTTGACGACGACGTCGATCAGGTCGAGCGGGAGGTCGTCGACCGAGGCTCGCCAGCCGTCGTCGTCGGGGATCGATCGCCGTGCGACCTCGGTCACGTACTGGTGCGGGATGCGGGTGCCGGTCGGGACGACGAGCCAGACCGGCGTGCCTGCCGACGTCGCGGTCGCCGCCACGACTTGCGAGCCGAGCGTCGCGAGCACGCGCCGGTCGCATGCGGCGGTGGCCTCGATCAGCACCAGGTCGGCCTCGGCGACGGCGCGTGCCAGCTCGTCGTGGGTGATCGGTTCGGCGGCGACCGCCGCGCGGTCGAGACGGCGCACGAGATCACCGGCACGGAACTCGGTGTCGGCGCACCGGACCAGGAGGTCGGTGCGATCGACCAGGGACTCCGCGACCGCCGGCGGATATCCGACGGTCACGATCGTCGCATCTGCGGGGATCGCCGTCACCAGGCGGTCGACGACCGGATCGTCCATCAGCCGATCGGCGAGCTCCCAGGCCAGCGTCGAGGGATCGTCCGACACCAGCAGCTGGGCGCACAGCCACCACATCGCCCCCGCATCGGGATGACGTTCGATCAGGCGACGACTGGCGACGACCAGGTTCGCGGGATCGGCCCGCAGCGACCCGAGCGCGAACGCCGCTTCACGAGCCAGGCCGGCCGGGTCGCCCCCGCCGGCACGGGCCACGTAGCGCAGATGCTCGATCGGATGCACATCCCCAACCTACGCCCTCCCCCACCCCGGATTCACTCGCCCACCTCTCCGAAAGCGTGAACAGTTTGCGCACCGGGTGCGCAAAGAGTTCACGCATTCGGCGGGGGGTGGTGGGGGTCGGTAGGATCGCACGCCGTGGCGACCAAACTGCCTGACGATCTGATGTTGCGCCCGCTCGGTGGCGAGGCCCGCGAACTCGACGAGTGGCTCACGACGTTCCACCTCGCGAGCGTCGTGCTCGACCCGTACACCAACGAGAGCGCCTGGGTCCTCAAGACCGCCGTCCGCATCCTCGAGGAGTTCCGAGGCTCGCACGCACGCGTCAACTTCGTCGTCACCGCCGACGACGGCGACACCAAGAAGTTCCTCGGCCCACTGACCGAACGGTTCCTCGTGTTCACCGACCCCGACCGCAGCCTGGTGAAGGCGCTCGAGCTCACCTCACTGCCCGCGTTCGTGTTCGTCCGCGTCGACGGTGAGGTCGTCGCCACCGCCGAGGGCTGGAGCCCCGAGTCCTGGGAAGCCGTCGCCGACACGATCTCCGACACCACGCGCTGGCGACCACCGATGATCCCCGCGCCCGGCGACCCGGTCGCGTTCACCGGTTCGCCCGCCGCCGGCTGACCTGTGGCCGACCGGCCGCTCCCCGACCTGCCGGTCGTCGAGACCTTCCCCGCACTCCGCAGCGCCCTCTCCGACCACGGCACGGCCGTGCTCGTCGCTCCACCCGGCGCCGGCAAGACCACCCTCGTCCCGCTGGCACTCCTCGACGAACCGTGGCTCGAGGACCGCAAGATCGTCGTCCTCGAACCCCGACGCCTCGCCACCCGTGCTGCCGCGCGTCGCATGTCCGATCTGCTCGGCACCGAGGTCGGTGGCGTCGTCGGCTACCAGACGCGCGACGAACGTCACCTCGGTCCCGACACCCGCATCGAGGTCGTCACCGAAGGCATCCTCACGCGCCGCCTCCAGTCGGATCCGGAACTTCCCGGCGTCGGCCTCGTCGTGTTCGACGAGGTGCACGAGCGCAATCTGCCGACCGACGTCGGCCTCGCGTTCGCCCTCGACGCTCGTGCGACCCTCCGGCCCGACCTGCGCATCCTGGCCATGTCGGCGACGCCCGACACCGATGCCCTCGTGACGGCGCTCAGCGATGCACCGCTGATCCAGAGCGAGGGCCGCATGTTCCCCGTCGACACGCGCTGGATGCCCCGCGACCGCAAGGAACGCATCGAACCGGCGACCGTCCGCGCCGTGCTCGAGGCGCTGCGCGACGAACCCGGCGACGTGCTGGTGTTCCTGCCCGGCATCGGCGAGATCCGGCGCACCCACGATCAGCTCACGGGCCAGGTCGGCGCCGACGTCGACGTGTATCCGCTGGCGGGCGCCCTGTCGCTCGCCGAGCAAGACCTGGCCCTGGCACCGTCACCTCCCGGCCGACGCCGCATCGTGCTCTCCACCGACATCGCCGAGACCTCGCTCACCGTCGATGGTGTGCGCGTGGTCGTCGATTCGGGTCTGGCGCGCGCACCGCGGTTCGACGTCCGCACCGGCATGACCCGACTGACGACGATCTCCACCAGCCGTGCGTCCGCCGAGCAGCGGGCGGGCCGCGC
>NZZV01000041.1 GCA_002698945.1 Acidimicrobiaceae bacterium | reverse complement strand
TCGACGAAGCGACGAGATGGATGTGGAGGTCGTGGAACCAGTGCGGGCACATCATCACACCAAAACCACTCGCCATGTTCGCGATCCGTTGGAACTCGGTGATTCCACCGCAGACAGCAGCGTCGGTCTGCAAGATGCCGGCACCGGCAGAAGTCAGCAAGTGCTGGTGACGCCAGCGGCCGTACTCGATCTCACCGGTCGCCACCGTGATGGGTGTCCGCCGTGCCAGCTCAGCATGGTTCAAAATGTCGTCCGGACCGAAAGGCTCCTCGATCCAATAGGGGTCGTAGCGCTCCCAACTGCGAACCGCACGAACCGCAGTCGGCACATCGCCCCAAGCGTTGTTCGCGTCGAGCATCAACAGCACACCAGGCCCGATCGCCTCCCTGACCGCGGCGATACGTTCCTCGTCGTCGGCCGCGGACAATCGACCCACCTTGATCTTCACCGCGCCGAACCCAGACTTCACGTAGCCGAGCGTCTCTTGCGCGAGATCGTTGGGAGACTTGCCCTCGCGGTAATACCCGCCGCTCGCGTAGGCAGGCACCGACCCGGATCGGGCCGCGCCGAGGTACTGATACAGCGGCAGACCAGCAGCGCGGGCATTGCAGTCCCACAACGCAACGTCGACCGCGCTCAGCGCCCGCATGACCATGCCCGTCCGACCGTGCAGCAACAGGCGCTGGTAGGCGCGCTCCCACAACTCCTTGACGTGCAGCCGGTTCTCGCCGATCAATTCCGGCGCGATCAGATCGCGAATCACCGTGGCGACAATGTCGCCGCCGAAGTTGCCTGCGTAGCAAAAGCCGAGCCCGACAACACCATCGTCGTCGCGAACTCGAACCAACACATAATGACGTTCGGCAACCAACCGTTGCGCGAACGCGAGACCACCGTCGACCGGCACGACCACGGCACGTGCCTCGACCTGGGCGATGCTGGTCATCGGACCGACTCCCGGAAACCTTCGACCCTCACAGGTCGCGCGCTGAATCTCATCTGACGTTCTTCCCTCTGATAATTCGACGGAAACACAACTGTTCCGCTACTTGACGCCGCGTTCGAACGGCTTGCCGAGCGCTGCAGGTCTGCCTCCGAACGCGAAGATCGACATCGCGACGATGGCGAGTACGTACGGGAGCGCAATGAGGATCTGAGGCTGCACCTCATATCCGATGGCCGGCAGCGCGAGACGCATCGCGTCGGTACCTCCGAACAAGATGCACCCACCGATCGCCCCACCCAGGCGCCAACCCCCGAAAATGATGGCAGCGTTGATCAAGAAACCCCGACCTGCTGTCATGTTCTGATTGAACAACCCGACTTCTCCCAACGCGAGGTAGGCACCACCCAACCCGGTCGTGAGGCCGGCGTAGTAGAGACCCTGCCGGCGTCGCTTGTTGACGTTGATGCCGGTGACATCAGCGGCCTGAGGATTCTCCCCACACGCTCGCAACTCGAGACCCCAGTTCGTTCGATTCACCAGCCACCACGACAACGGGATCAGCGGGATCAAGAGATACACGGGCCACCGGTTCTCGAACAACGGCGGCCCGACCACCGGGATGTCGACAAGCAGCGGCACACGAATCCTCGCCGCCTGATGACGGTTCGGCTCGAGCGCCTCGAGCAAGAAGTTGGTCAATCCCAACAACAAGACGTTCAGCGTCAGGCCAACCACGAACGTGTTCGCCGTGAGGCGATGACTCATGTTGGCATGGACCCACGAGACCGCCCAGCCGGCAAGCATGCCGATGACGAACCCGGCCACGACACTCCCGGTAACCGACGCACCGAGCACGCTGAAGAACGCCCCGGCCAACAGCATTGCCTCGAGCGAGATGTTGAGCGTCCCGCCCTTCTCGGCGACGTACTCTCCGTTGGCCCCGAATGCAAGCGGGGCGCTCAAACGAACGGTGCTCCCGAGAATGGTTTGAATCTCGTTCATGACGGCACCGCCGGCGCCGATTCGCGCACTCTGGCCGCGCTGCGAATGACTCGCATGGTGCGGGCACGCGCCATTCGATCGGCGATCACCGGGGGCATCAGGGCCGCCAGCACGATCAGCGCTTGGACGATGTCGACCATGTAGCGCGGCACGCCTGTTGCGCCGAGGTACCCGCCTCCGGATCTCAAGGCGCCGAAGGCGATGGCGATCGGCACGATCGCCGCCACCCGACCTCGGCTGATGAGAGCGACGAGGAGTCCTTCGTATCCGTAGTTGAGCACACCAGACGTGACACGAAAGCCGGTGGCCGTGAAGAACACGCCGCCGGCAAGACCGGCGAACGCACCCGAGAGCACGAGCGCACCGCCACCGAGCACCACGAGGTTCACGCCCGCAGCCCTGGCCGCGAGCGGGTTGAACCCGAGCATTCTCAAGCGGAAGCCCCATCGAGTCTGCGACACCGCATACCAAACGGCTGCCGCCAGCACCAGGGCGAGCAGGAAGCCGGTGTGCACATTGAACCCGGTGGGCGACCCGAGCCTGGGCAACCGGTACGACTCACCGACCAGCGGTGACTGCGGTGGGTCGATTCGGCCACCGGTGCGCTCCTGCAGCAGCCAATAGCGGTTGACGCAGAACGAGACGACCTGAATGGCGACGAAATTCAGGAGCAGCGTCGTGATCACGACGTCGACACCACGCACCGCCTTCAGGAACGCAGCGATGCCCGCCCACGCCGCTCCACCGAGGCCGGCTGCCACCAGCGTCAGCGGCAGAACCACGGCCGGTGGGCCACCCATCTGGAACATGACCAAACCACCGGCGGCCGTTCCGACGGCGAACTGGCCCTCCGGACCGATGTTGAAGAGCCCGGAGCGGGACGCAATCAGCGAACCCAGCGCGACGATCAGGATCGGCGTCGCTTGCTCGATGGTGAAGCCGATGGCGGACGGGCTGCTGAAGCTGCCTCGATACAGCGCCTCACTCACCTCGAGCGGCGAAGCGTCGGTGACGAGGACGATCAACGTCGAGGCGAGCAGCAACGCGATCGACAGCGCCGCGACATACAGGACAATCATCCTGGAGACGTCGGCGCCTCGGTGGCTGTTGAACTCTGGTGCCGGCTCGTTCACAGAGCACTCCTCCATCGGGGTCGTTGCGCGACGATCTCGCCGCAGGTTTGTTGCATCGTCATGCGCGCTGCCCACCCATCATCAGGGCGATGGTCTCGGAGTCGAACTCGGACGGCTCGAGCACACCCATGATCTCGCCACGGTGAATCACGGCGATCCGGTCTGACAGTGACAGGACCTCCTCGAGCTCGGCGGAGATCAGCAGCACCGCCATTCCGTCGTCAGCGGCATCGCGCAGCATCTCCGCGACGTACGCGACGGCACCGACGTCGAGGCCGTGCGACGGCTGATCCGCCACGAGGAGCTTCGGCGATCGCGACAGCGCACGAGCCAAGACCACCCGCTGCTGGTTGCCACCCGAAAGGGCGCCCATCAGTGAGTCGGGCGACGACGCTCGAATGTCGAACTCCTCCATCAGACGCCGGGCGTTGTCGAGTGTCAACTGTCTCGACACACGGTGCCCCCGGCTCACGGAGCCGAGATTGTCGAGCACGAGATTCTCGGCCACCGACATCTCCAACACGCAACCGGCCGCGTGACGGTCGGCCGGCACGACGGCAACACCGGCGTCCATCATCGCACCCGCACGACCGGTCCGAATCTCGGTGCCCTCCACCGAGACGGAACCGGAGTCGAGTTCGACGAGACTGTGGAGCACCGCCGCCAACGCGGCCTGTCCATTGCCTTCGACGCCGGCGAGCCCGAGGATTTCACCAGCGCGAACCTCGAGCGACAGCCCGTTGAGCAGCGGTCGACCGTCATCGGCATGCACGCGCGCCTCCACCACCTGGAGAACAGGAGGACTGGTGCCACGGTCGAAGTCGTGACCGGCGTCGCCGTCGCCGGCGTCTCTGGCAGCGGCGACGTCGACGAGCCCCAGGGCACCCGCCAACCGCTCGAGCGCGACGGGTCGACCGACCATCTCGTTCGCGAGCGTCGGAGCGTCGGCGTCGGCGGTATCCATGCGCGCCACAACCGAGCCGTCGCGCATGATCGTGACTCGGTCGGTGGAAGCAAGAATCTCGTCGAGCTTGTGACTGATCAGCACGACGGCACGGTCCTCTTGCTTCACCGTCGATCGAAGGATTCGAAACAGTTCAGCCGATTCCTGGAGGGTGAGCACCGACGTGGGTTCGTCGAGAATCAACAGGGACGGGTCACGGCGCAAGCATTTGAGGAGCTCCACCCGCTGTCGCTGACCCGCCGACAAGTCTCGTACGACCGCCCTCGGATCGACATCGAGCCCGTACCGCTCGGACAACTCCTCGGTCTCGGCAATGGCGCGCCGCTTGTCGATCTTGGCCCGATCACCAAGGGCGACGTTCTCCCACACCGTCAGTGCCTCGACGATGCTGAAGTGCTGATGAACCATGCCGATCCCGAGCGACGCCGCCGCGAGCGGATCGTGAACCACAACGGGCTGACCTCGGAGTAGAACCGAGCCGGCGTCGGGTGTCAGGAGGCCGGTCAGCACCTTCATCAGGGTCGACTTGCCCGCGCCGTTCTGGCCGAGCAAGCCGTGAATCTCTCCGCTGCGGACGTCGAAGTCGACGGCGTCACACGCGACGGTCGTGCCGAATCGTTTGGTGATGCCGCGCATCGACAACGCTTCGGCATGGTCCGGTTGGTCGCGAGTGGGTGCATCGGCACCCGGCGTGTCCATCAAACGCTGCCGATCATGCCGCCGTCGACACGGATCTGAGAACCGTTGACGTACGACGCCTGTTCGCTCGCCAAGAATGCGACGACCGAGCCGAACTCGGCGGTATCGCCGTAGCGTCCCACAGGAATCGAGGCGGTGCTGCGCTCAGCGACCGACGCCACGTCGGTCCCCTCCCGCTTCGCTCGCGCCTCGTCCAGCGCTTGCGTCCGGCCGGTGGCGACCCGCCCCGGCACCACGGTGTTCACCGTGACGCCTTCGGCCGCGACTTCGCTGGCGAGTGTCTTCGACCACCCGACGAGGCAAGCCCGCAAACTGTTCGACAGGCCGAGGTTGGGAATCGGAGCGATCACGCCCGAGGACGTACAGGTGATCACACGCCCCCAACCTCGCCGCCGCATCGCCGGAGTGACGGCATCGGTCACCGAGATCACCGAGAGGACCATCGACTCGAAGTGAGTGGTCCACACATCGCGGTCGAGACCGGATATCGGGCCTGGAGGCGGGCCACCGGTGATGTTCACGAGAATGTCAGGATCGTCGACCAGCGCGGCGGTCGACTCGAGCGCCGCGGCGATGCTGCCGAAGTCCGACAGATCGACCTCGACGGCGTGAAACTCGCCCGTGCCCTGTGCAGCCACCTCGTTGCCGACCTCGCGCAGAGCATCGACGTTGCGTCCCCACCCGACGACGCGGGCTCCGTCGCGCGCAAGTGCCAGCGCCGAAGCCGAACCAAGGCCTCCACTCGCCGCAAGCACCAGCGCCGATCGTCCGTTCAAGTTCGCCATCGTTCAGCCTTTCCTCACTCGGAGCAGTTGGGCGACCAGATGTTCCGGTGCGAAGTCGTTGACGGTTCGCACGGTGTTGACCGCATCGTCATCGAAGGCGCCGAGCCCGAGGGTCGCTCCGAGCATCGCCCCGGTGATCGCGCCGATTGTGTCGGTATCGCCACCCATCTCGGCGGCGGCACAGCACGCTCTCCACGCGTCGTTCGGCCACCGAAGCGCCAGCGCGAACGCGGTCGGAACCGTCTCCTGCGACGGAAGCCCCGTCCCGATCAGGTCGGCGACTTCGACGACGAAGTCACCATCGGACAGGTCGGAGCGCGCCAGTTCGGCTGCGAGTCTGATCCGACGCGCGACGCTCGCGCCCGCCGTGTAGTTCCCGCGTTGCATGCCGGCCTCGGCGGCAGCGATCGCCGTCTCGAGCGCCTCCTCGACCGTGCCTCCGTCGACGCCAATGCTGACCACGGCCGCCACGGCGGCCGCGCCGCCGATCGCGAGCTCGGTGTTGTGCGTGAGACGGCACGCGCTCTCGACGACGTCGACGAGGGACTCGATGGGTGTAGGCCGGCATGCGATACCGGCCGGAACGATCCTCATTGCGCCACCGTTGGTGTCGCCGCGGGCGCCGACCTCGTCGGGCGGCTTGCCTGCCTCCAACGCTTCGAGGGCTCCACGGGTCGAGGGTCCGAGCTGCTCGCCGCCACGAGCTGATGCGATCCGCTCCCAACTCCTCAGACGGCCCGCGAACTCGACGATGTCGACCGAACCATTTCCTTCGACGAGGAGTTCAGCCACGATCATCGCCTGCTCGGTGTCGTCGGTGATCATCCCTGCCGGCATGCCGGCGCTGATCCAATTCTGGGGAGGGCCGCCAAGGAAGCCACGAACCGGACCGATCGCATCGGCGATCAGCTGACGCGGCAACTGCTGTGTCGGCATTCCCAGGGCGTCGCCGATCGCTTGGCCGTAGAACGCTCCGAGTGCTCGCTCCTCGATCGCCGTCATGTCGTCATCCCATCCAGCAGCCCGACGGCCGCTGTCGGCAGCCCCGGCCGGAGCGTGGCGAGGTGGGCGACCTCCGATGGTTCGCAGCTCACCAGTACACAGGTCGACGGACCGGCGGACCGTTCGAGGTCGATCGTCGCGTGGGGGTCGGGCACGAAGGCAAGCCCGGCATCGCGTGCCAGCAGCGCGGCCTCGTAAGCGATGCCGCGCGACCCAACGGGCAGAATCTCGTGAACCGCTTCGCGCGCACGCAACTCGAGCACATCGGCGGGAGTGACGAGGCGCACGTCGGTCGACGACACCACGTCGTCGGGTGCAGAGAGCCGCTCCCCGACACAGACGACCGCATCACCTGCGCGTGACATCCCGACCCTGAGGTCGGCATCGGACGCAAGCCCGAGCACGGTGACGCCCATGCCGGTCGATGTCGTGGGCACATTGTCCTCCGTACTGCCGGTGACCTCGACACGGTTCGGACCCAGCCCGGTCACCAGACTCTCTATTGCTGCGATCATGAGTTCTCCCGTTGGCTGACGCTCGACGCACAAGTTGTTCACCACGACGCGGGGTTCGGCTCCAACAGCCAGGACTTCGAGAAGCGCGACCCGCGTCGCGAAGTGCGCCACCTCGGCCGCGGTCGCGAAGTACGTATCCCCTGGGTTCGGGCCGATTCCGCCTGACGAGTCACAGGCGACGACCAGTCGCATGTGCTCGTCGAGCGGAACGATGACCAGATCCCGGACTCGATACGTCAGTGGAACGGCCGAGCCATGCTCAGTCGTCACCCGACGATGATGTCCTCGACCGCGATCTCGCCTGACCCGATGTCTGCGATGAACGCATCGACCTCAGCCTGGATCTCAGCGGCGCCCGGCAGGGTGTCGCAGATGATCGTTGTCGGCACGGGGTCGACACCGACCTCGAAGGTGATGGTCTGAGCCATCTCGATTCGGCCGGTGTCCAGGAGGTTCAGTGCGGCGGCGAAGAAGTCGCCAGGGCTGAAGATCGACGACAGGCCGAACTCCTCCTGACCGCAACGGTTCGTACCGGGGGCGATCGCAAGCGCTCCAGCCTCGGCGGCTGCCTGTGCCGTAGCGTCGGTTGCTCCGCCGAGGTAGGTGTACACGATGGCAGCACCCTGGTCGACTGCAGCCGTCGCTGCCTCCTGGCCGAGCGCCGAGTCGTCGAAGTCGCCGGTGAGAGTGATCGACGTCGTCGCGTCCGGGAGCACCATCTGGATGCCCGTCGTCCAGTTGTCGTAGGCCGTCGCGACGAAGGGCAAGTCGGGTCCTCCGACGAAGGCTGCTCGATCCGCACCCAGCGCTTCGAGCGCCAGACCAGTTGCATAGCCCGTGACGAGCTGAGACACGCGGGAGTCTTCGTCAGTCACGAAGTAGTACGGGGACGGCTCGGTGCCGGCACCGGCGGACAGGTAGAAGATGACCCCCTCGCAGATCTCTTCCTCGGCGACGAGGAACGCATCGGTGAGCTGGGTGTCGGCAACGGCGACGAAGTCGACGCTCTGCTGACACAGGTTGCGCGTCTGCTGCGCGACGTCGGCCGTTTCGAGACGGTCGATCACGATGACCTCCCAGTCGCGTTCGCTGGCGAAGTCTTCCGCCGCCGTGACGAAGCTCTCGTAGTAGCCGTTGTCGTTGGTGTCGCCCGGGCTGAGAACACCGATCAGCACTTGACCGTCCTGGTTGACGTCTGGCTGGTTGGCCGGGACGCACCCGGCCGTTCCGGGACATGGTCCATCGGGAGCTGGCGCTTCGGTTGCGTCCGGTGCGTCGGTGGCGTCCGGCGCATCAGTGGCGTCCGGTGCGTCGGTGGCGTCGGGCGCATCAGTGGCGTCCGGCGCATCAGTCACCCCCGGCGCATCAGTCGCCCCCGGCGCATCAGTGGCGTCGGTGGAATCGGAGTCGTCCCCACCACACGCAGAACCCAAGAGGGCGAGTACTGCAGTCGTCGCAAGGAGGCGTTTGCTGAATGACATTGGCGTATCCATTCGTCTGGGTTCGTCCGGCGGGAACGACGTCGTCGCCTCACCTTTGGTCTGTTTAACTGATTGTAGTGCCGAAACTGAGGCCAGGTCAATCCTCGATGGCGGGTACGCCGATGAATCGAGAACCCAACACAACGACAGCTAGTCCCCACGGCGAGCGTCAGTTTTGCAGGACTTTTGCAGTCGGAGCTTGAGATGGCCACGTCGGTCTCGATGACAGTGTCGGCATGTCGTTGAAGGTTGGTCTGTTGATCAGATGATCAGAGCTGAGACCATCTCCGATTGCTCGGCTATGCTCTCAGCGGTGACGGCGTCCCACTTGGGACGCCGAACCTCGTGGATCATGGCAACCCATTTCGAACCGATCGCCCGGCAGACCGTCGCAGCGTCCGTGCGTGACGCGATTGCTCAGCAGATCCGGCTCGGCGTGATGCAACCCGGAACACCGCTCCCGTCCGAACGTGAGATGTGTAGCCAGTTCGATGTCGCACGCACGTCGGTACGTGAGGCCGTACAGGGCCTGCTGATCCTCGGGCTCGTGAGCAAGCGTGGTAACCGCTTCTTCGTCGCCGAACAGATGCCCGAGATCCGTCTCGACGACGCCGACAGCCGAACGACGCGTGTGCGGGAACTGTTCGCGGTGCGCAAGCTCCTCGAACTACCGATCGCTCGACTCGCGGCAAGCGCAGCCGACGACGAGGCTCGCGAAGTCATCCGTGACCTCTCGACGCAGTTCCATCCCGACATGGAACTCGCGGAGTTTCGACGACTCGACCGCGAGTTTCACGGAGCGATCGCAGTCGCCTGCGGCAATTCGCTGCTCGCCGAACTGTCGCTCAAGGTGCTCGACAGCCTCTTCGGAAGCGAGGAGTTCACCGCGCTCCTCCCAGCGACACCCCCCAACGGCGCCGTCTCGGACACCGTCGCCGCCTCGTCCATCGCTCACCGACGAATTGGCGTCGCGATCGCCAACGCCGACCCCGACCTCGCCGAACTCGAAATCAGCAGGCACCTACGCGACGTCGAAGACCGGATGGCCGCACGCCGCCGGCCGCCGCAACCTGGCGCCGACGGAGCGAGACCACTCTGAAGAACCGGACCGGTTACTCGTGCCGCGTCCGTCCGAGAGCGGCGCGCTGGCACTGGCAGTCAGCCGCCGAAGTGTAAACCGCTTGCCGCATCGATCTCGACGCCGGCCCCACGAATCAAGGCACGCACTCGAGCCGGCGAAAGATTCGTCTGGGTGACCCGAATCCCAGCGGGTGACAGCGCATCCGCGACGGCGTTGACCAGTGCGGCCGGCCCCGACACGATCGCCGCTTCACCAGCGCCGCGGAACCCACCGGCGAGCTCAGATGGAGTCTCCCGATGCTCGATCCGCACCCTCGGAACCGTCGTCGACGTCGGAAGTAAGTAGTCGGCGAGGGTCGTCGTGAGTGGCTGCCCCTCGTCGCTGTAGATCAGTTCCTCGAGCAACACCTGCCCGATCGCCTGGGCCGCCGCACCCTGAATCTGCCCATCGACGATCATTGGGTTGATGACACGCCCTGCATCGTCGACGACCAGCATGTCGTCGATCCGGACTCGGCCGGTGTTGGGATCGACCTCGACCACCACCGCGGCAGCCGCGGTCGAATACGTCGCACCGACGTTCATGTGCCCACGCTCATCCGGAAACGAGTCCGTATTTCCTGGATCGTACGAAGCGACCGTGCTGAGTCCCATGTCCATTCCGGATGGGAGGAGGAAGGTATGCAGGTACGCCGCTCCCGCTACCGCCGCGAACGGCAGCGCCGCTTCGCCGGCGTGGAACATCCCGGCCTGGAGGGTCACGTCGTCCGGCGGCACCGACAGCATGTTCGCGGCAATCGCCGTCATCTTGTCACGGAGTTGCGTTGCACCCTTCATGACGACGCCGCCACCCATGACGGCACTCCGACTGCCCCACGTGCCCATACCGTACGGAAGCGCAGACGTATCACCGTCTCGAACCTCGACATGCTCCATTGGGATCGTGAAGACGTCCGCTGCGACCTGCGCAAACACTGTGCGGTGACCCTGCCCCTGCGACTTCGTCCCCATCTGGAGACTCACGTGCCCGTCTGGGTGAACCGTGACGATCGCCATCTCGAACCCGCCGAACTGGCCAGCGACAGCATGCAGGTTGGGAGCAGTTGCTTCGACCATCGAAGCCAACCCGATGCCAACGTAACGGCCCTCTGCCCGGAGTTCGGCCTGCCGTTGCCGCTGCTTCTCGTAGTCGAGCGCATCGAGCAGGTGCGAGAACTGGTCGCCGAAGCTGCCCGTGTCGTACTTCGCACCGGTCGGCGACACAAACGGCCGCGGCGAATCCGGAATGAAGTTCACGCGCCGGACCTCGACGGGATCGAGTCCAAGCTCACCGGCCACCAGATCGACGATCCGTTCGATCGTGATGATCGCCTGAGGTTGACCGAATCCTCGGTACGCGCCGATCGGCCCCTTGTTCGTTGCGACGGCGTGGAGAGCGTAGCCGTACGCCTCGATGTCGTACGTCCCGGCCAACATGCTGGTTGTCACGAGGGCGGGTGCCGCCGAAGTGAAGTAGAGGGTAGGACTACCGAGATCTGCGTGCACCTCAACGTGCAATCCGAGCAGACGTCCGTCCGACCGGTACGCAACTTTGACGTCGTGGATCTGCTCGCGCGAGTGAACACTCGATGTCAACGACTCGGTCCGATCCTGCGACCAAACGACCGGGTGCGGCGACCTCATGGCGAGGAGAGCGACGAGAGCCTCCTCCCGCAGGAAGTGCTGCTTGTTACCGAATCCCCCGCCCATGTCGGGAGCGATTACATCGATCTTGCTCTCGCTCAGACCGGTCACCGATGAAATCACGGTGCGGAGGTTGTGCGGTTGTTGCGACGAGGCGTGGAGCACCAGGCGGCCGCTCGATGGATCGAACGAACCACAGGCTCCGTGGCCTTCCAACGGTAGCCCGATCACGCGATGTTGGGTGATGCGCTCGCGAAGCACGCCATCCGCCTCAGCGAACGCACCTTCAAGGTCACCGGTCGAGTACTCGGCACTCAACAACTCGTTCGACGACCACTCCTCGAAGAGCCGGGGTGCGCCCGGTTCGAGCGCTTGAACTGCGTCGAGCACCGGCGGCAACTCTTCGAAGTCGATGTCGATCAACTCGACGGCGTCCTCGGCGAGCGCCCGGGTGTCCGCGACCACGGCAGCGATCGGTTCACCCACATACCGCACCTTCTCGATCGCCAGCGACCAGTACTCGAGAGGCTGGATGGTCGGTATCGGCAGCAGATGTCCGAACGGGCTACTGGTCCGAGCAAGTTCGGGTCCGTCGACGACCAGGTGAACCCCAGGGGCTTCCCGCGCCGCTGCGAGGTCGATGGAACGAATTCGGCCATGGGCGATCGGGCTCCGGAGGAGCGCGACGTGGCGCGAACCCGACGGGACGACATCGGCCAGGTAGCGTCCGGCACCAGTCAGAAAGCGAACATCCTCGACGCGACGCACCGACTGACCAACGAGATCGACGGACTGATCGGATGGGGCCGTGTTGGTGTCGGTCATGACTGATCTCCCTGCGCAACCTCAGAGCGAGACTGGGCGACATCGCAGATCGCATTGATGATTCCGCTATAGCCCGTACACCGGCACAGATTGCCCGACATCCACTCCTCCACGTCGTTCCGCGTCGGCTCGCTCAACGTGTCGAGCAACTCGATGGCACTCAACACGACGCCTGGAGTGCAATACCCACACTGCAGTCCATGGTGGCGCGAGAGCGCGTCCTGGACGTGGTGCAGCACATCAGCGGAGCCCACCCCTTCGATCGTGACGACTTCGGCGTCGGCGACCTGGACAGCAAAGGTCAGGCACGACCGGACCGAACGGCCGTCGATGAGCACCGTGCACGATCCGCACACACCCTGCTCGCACGCCGAATGCAAACCAAGCAAGCCGAGCTCTTCTCGGAGTGCGTCACTCAGCAGAGTTCGAGGCTCCACGTCGACGCTTCGGTGCCGGCCATTGACGATGACCTGGACGGACTGGGTGCTCATCGGTCAACCTCCTCGTTCTCGGCTCCGCCAGCTCGAGTGATCGCCCTCCTCAGGGCCTCGACGGTC
>NZZV01000040.1 GCA_002698945.1 Acidimicrobiaceae bacterium | reverse complement strand
GGCGTCCGACGATCCGTCGGCGGCAGCGATCCGGGACGACATGGTCGCCGCACTCGCCTGGTGCGTCCAGCTCGCGGTCCTCCTGAACGACGTCGACGCTGTCGTGCTCGGTGGTGGCGTGGCCCTCGCCCTCGGCGATCGGCTCGGTGACGCCGTCCGGGCCGACCTGTCGGCACGTGAGCGGTCGGCGCCGTTCCTCGAGGAGATCGGACTGGCTGCCCGGCTCCGCGTCGCTCCCGTCGGCGTCGAGTTCGGCGCACTCGGTGCCCACCGCTCGGCGATCCGGGCGATCGGAACCGGAGCGCTCGCGTGACGATCGTGCACGTGCTCGGCGGGCGTGTGCTGCTGCCCGACGGTTCGGTCGTCGGCGCGGACCTCGAACTGGTCGACGGTCGGATCGCCCGCATCGCCACCCGCACCGCGCACGGCGACACCACCATCGTCGACGATCCCGACGAGGTCGTCGACGCCACCGGCACGCTGGTCGCGCCGGGGCTGGTCGACATCCAGATCAACGGTGGTTGGGGGCACGACTTCACCGCCGACCCCGGCTCCATCGACGCCGTGGCCGCCGAACTCCCGGCAACGGGGGTCGCGGCCTTCCTGCCCACGATCGTGACGAGCCCGATCGAGCAACGAGCCGCAGCGATCGCCGCACTCCGGGCGTACGAGCACCGACCGGGCGACGCCGAACCGGTCGGGCTGCACTTCGAGGGCCCAGCGATCTCACCGCACCGTCGCGGTGCCCACGACCCCGATCACATCGCGATGCCACGGGACGACGAGGTCGACGGGTGGGCCGCCGGCGGGGTCCGACTCGTGACGGTCGCTCCGGAGGTCGACGGTGCCGCGGCGCTGATCGCCCGCCTGACCGATCTCGGTGTCACCGTGTCGATCGGCCACACCGCCTGCACCGCCGAGCAGTTCGTGGCCGCGCGTTCGGCGGGAGCCTCGCTGGTGACGCACCTGTTCAACGCGATGGCGCCGTTCGGCCATCGCGAACCCGGACCGATCGGTGCCACCCTGGCCGACGCCACGGTTCGAGCCGGGCTGATCTGCGACGGCATCCACGTCGATCCCGTCGCGGTCCGCATGGCCTGGCGGTCGCTCGGACCGGAACGCTTCGTGCTCGTCACCGACGCGATGGCGGCACTCGGAGTGACCACCGCCGCCACGACCGCCGGCCGGCTCGCGTCGCTCGACGTGACCATCGGACCGGACGGCGTCCGACTGGCCGACGGCACGCTCGCCGGCAGCGACTTGCGACTCGACGCTGCGGTGCGCAATCTGGTCCACATGTCCGGCTGCGACCCCGTCGACGCGATCCGAGCCGCGACCACGACTCCGGCCGACGCCGTCGGCCTCGCCGACCGGGGTCGCATCGCGATCGGAACCCGGGCCGACCTCGTGCTGTTCGACGACGAACTCCACGTCGAGCGCACCATCATCGAAGGAGCCACCGCATGGAAGTCGTGATCACCCGAGACGCCGACGCGGCGGCCGAGGTGGTCGCATCGGTCGTCGCCCGGGCCATCCGCGATCGTCCCGCCCCCGTGATCGGGCTGGCGACGGGCAGTTCGCCGCTCGGCGCCTACCGGCGCCTGATCGAACGGTACGAAGCCGGCGAGCTCACCGCCGCCCACGCCAGCGCTGTCCTGCTCGACGAGTACGTCGGCCTCCCCGCCGATCACCCCGAGGCGTACCGGGCGTTCATCCGACGCGAGTTCGTCGACCTGATCGATCTGCCGACCGAACGCCTCTTCGGTCCCGACGTGACGTCGGACGACCTGCCCGACGCCTGTCGGCGATACGACCGGTTGATCGCCGACCTCGGCGGTGTCGACGTCCAACTGCTCGGCATCGGCGGCGACGGCCACATCGGATTCAACGAGCCGGGTTCGTCGCTCGCGTCGCGCACCCGGATCAAGACCCTGACCGACACCACCCGGTCCGACAACGCTCGCTTCTTCGAGGACGACGAGTACGACGTGCCGCGACACGTCGTCACGCAGGGCCTCGGCACCATCCTCGAGGCCCGTCACCTCCTGATGATCGCGACCGGCGACGGCAAGGCGGAACCGATCGCACGTGCCGTCGAGGGACCGCTCGCCGCCATGTGCCCGGCTTCGGTCCTGCAGCTGCACCCGCACGCCACGGTCGTCGTCGACGACGCCGCGGCGGCCGGCTTGCAGCTCGCCGACTACTACCGCGAGGCGTACGCCCACAAGCCCGACTGGCAGTCGCTGTGAGCGCCACCTTCAGTCCCGCCGGCACGCTGCGGTCGTCCTACGACGACATCGCCCGGCGCGTCACGCTCGCCTTCGATGCCGCCGTCGACCTGGCGCCGGGCTGGCAACTGGCGTTCACATCGCTCCAGCAGCTCACCCCGGTCGACACCGACCGGATCGACCTCGTCGAGCAGCTCGCCAGCTTCCACCGGCTCCGTCCCGTCGAGCCGATAGGGCTCGGGGCCGGTTCGACGTGGGAGATCGGTGAGTGCGAGGTCAGTCATCAGGCACGCCATGCCAACGACGGTCCGGCTTCCGCCTACGTCGTCAGCTCCGACGGGAGCACGGTGCCGGTCACGGTCGCCCCGATGCTCGGGCCGCCGGCCCTGACGCCGGCGCGACCGAGCGTGCACGACCTCGAGTGGCTCGACGAGCACATCGACGCGTCGGACGGCCGACCGACGCTCCTGCCGTACCCGAACCATCTCGCGATCACCGACACCACGCCGAGCGACACCAGGACCGCACACCTCGCGGCGTTCGACGACGGTGCCGACGCGGCGTGGAGCGCCGTGGCGGCGTTGGCACGGCGCCGCGGCAGCGATGCCCTCACCGACGACGGAACGGCCGCTGTGACGGCCCGACTCGACGCCCGACTCGGCGCGTCGGCCTACCGACTGCTCGTCGACGGGACATCGATCGACGGACCATCGATCGAGGTGACCGCGGGCGACCTGGACGGGTTCCGACACGCCTTCGTGACCCTCGCCCAATGGCTGCCCAGCGGTCTTCCGAACGGCGCCCGCATCGTCGACCGGCCCCGCTACGCGTGGCGCGGCGTGCACCTCGACGTCGCGCGCCAGTGGTTCGAACCCGAGGTCGTGGAACGGCTGATCGACGACGCCGCCTGGCGCAAGTTGTCGCGCGTCCACCTCCACCTCACCGACGACGAAGCGTGGCGCCTGCCCGTCGCCCGGTACCCGGCGCTCGCCGAGGTCGGCGCGCGGCGTGGGCACGGCCTCCCGATCCCGCCACTGCTCGGATCGGGAGCGGAACCGGTCGGTCGCGCATACACCCCCGACGAGATCGCCAGGTGGGTCGAACGTGCCGACGAACTCGGGGTGGTGCTCGTTCCCGAGATCGACCTGCCGGGGCACCTGCACGCGGCGCTCACGGCGCTGCCCGAACTCCGCGACCCCGACGACACCTCCGAGGCCACGAGCGTGCAGTACTTCGAGGACAACGTGCTCGTGCCCGGCATCGACGCGACCCATCGCTTCATCGTCGACGTGATCGACGCCGTCGCCGAGCTGTTCCCGACCTCGCCGTGGATCCACGTCGGTGGTGACGAGGTCCCCGACGGGGCCTGGAGCGGCTCGCCGATCGCACGCGCCTGGGCGCGGTCGCACGGAATGTCGACCACGAACGAGATCGAGGCGGCCATCCACCGCGAGGTCGTCGACGCCATCCGCGATCGTTCGGGCCGCGCTGTCGGTGCGTGGGAGGAGGCGGCCCGCACACGTGGCGCGGTCCCGGGCGACGGGTACGTCGTCGGCTGGCAGTCGATCGACATCAACCGCGAGCTCGCCGCTCGTGGGTTCGACGTCGTGATCGCCCCGGGCCAGGCCTACTACCTCGACATGGCCGAGGACACCGCCTGGGCCACACCCGGCATGAGCTGGGCGGGATCGACCTCGCTCGCGGACGTGTGTGCGTTCGACCCCGAGGCCGGTTGGTCGGCCGCCGAGCGGGCGCACATCGTCGGTCTGCAGGCATGCCTCTGGACCGAGCACGTCCACGACGAGGCGGCGCTCCGCGACCGACTGTTCCCGCGCCTCGACGCGATCGCGGAGCGTGCCTGGACGGGCAGCATCGTCGGCGGGGCGGCCTCGGTCGCTCGTCGTTCCGCCGCCATCCGGTGACGCTCACCTCGGGTGACGGACCGGTCGGAGCGGCGGGTCGGCGCGGCGGGTCGTAGGGTTGTGTCATGGCCGGTGGGCGCACCTTTGTCGTGCTCGACGTGGGCGGCTCGACCGTCACCGCTGCCCGCGTCCGGTCGTGTCGGATCGACGGTGACCCGACGACGGTGTCGAGTCGTCAGGACGAGTCGGTCGGCGAGATCGTCGCTCACTTCGTCCGTCTCATCGCCGACGTCGTCAGCGCCGACACGACGTCCGTCGTGATCGCGATTCCCGACCCGTTCGACTTCGCCGCGGGCGTGTCGCTGATGGAGCACAAGTTCGCCGCACTGCGCGGCGTCGACCTCGGCGCCGAACTCCGAGCGCGCACCGGGCTCGACGCAGTGTTCGTCCACGACGCCGCAGCCGCTGCGGTCGGGATGTGGGTCGAGCAGGGCCGACCGGTCGGTACGTTCGGCGCGGTCACGCTCGGCACCGGTGTCGGTTCGGCACTCCTCGTCGACGGCACCCCGCAACCCGGATTCGATCAGCTCTGGGCGACGGAATACCTCGACGGTACGTTCGAAGACGTCGTCAGCACCCGCGGGTTGCGCGCCGACCACGCTGCCCGGTCGAGCGACGACATCACGGTGGCGGAGATCGCGGTGCGAGCATCGCATGGCGACGAGGCTGCGCTCGCCGCTCTCCACTGGTACGGACATCACCTCGGTCTCGGCATGGCGCGCTACTTCCACGCCGCCGCGCCGGACGTGATCGCAGTCGCCGGCGGCATCACCGGGGCGTGGGCGCAGTTCGTCGATCCGATGTCGGCGAGCTACGCCGATCGGGGTGGCACGGCCCGTCTCGTGCGGTCCACGGTGGAGCACCCGGCCCTGGTCGGTGCCGCGGCGCTGGCCGAAGCTCGGCGCGCCTGAGTCGCGTGCCAGAATCGCCGACGATGTCAACGCCGTCCCAGCCGATCAGAACACTGCTCGCCGCCGGCCCCGAGGTCGTCGCGATCCCGGGTCCGAGCGTCATGCCCGCTCGGGTCTTGAATGCGATGCATCGACCGATGCCCGACATCTATGCCGGCGAACTCACCGAGGTCATCGACGACGTGTTCGACGCCCTGCCGGCGATCGCCGGTACGAGCAGCCGAGCGTTCGTGCCGATCGGCAACGGTCACGCCGGCTGGGAGATGGCGTTGTCGAACACCCTGTCGCGGGGCGATCTCGTCCTGGTGCTCGACTGCGGACGCTTCGCTGCGATCTGGGGTGAGATGGCGGAGTTCAACGGTCTGCGCGTGGAGACGATCACCGCGCCGTTCGGCCACGCCGTCGACCCGGCGGTCGTGGAGGAACGTCTCGCCGCCGACCGCGGCCACGAGGTCTCTGCCGTGCTGACCGTGCACGTCGACACGGCCTCGTCGGTCCGCAATGACATCCCGGCGATCCGGGAGGCGATCGACGCCGCCGGACACCCGGCGCTGTTCATGGTGGATTGCATCGCGTCGATGGGCTGCGAACGGTTCGAGATGGACGAGTGGGGGGTCGACGTCACGATCGCCGCCAGCCAGAAGGGGCTCATGACGCCGCCCGGTCTGGCGATGGTGTGGGCCGGTCCGAAGGCGCTCGCCGCGCACGAGCACGCCGATCTGCGGACCCGCTACTGGGATTGGACGTATCGCACCGAGGACGGCCCGTACTACCTGCGGTTCTGTGGGACGCCGCCCGTGTCGCACCTGTTCGGGTTGCGAGAGGCGCTGCGCATGATCGATGAAGAAGGGCTCGACGAACGCTGGAGGCGGCATGAACGACTGGCCGGCGCCGTCCGAGCGGCGGTCGACGCCTGGTCGGCCGAGGGTGCGATCGGCTTCACCGCCGTGATGTCCGAGCAGCGGTCACACGCAGTCACGTCGATCCGGACCGGGTCGATCGACGCCGAAGCGCTGTCGCTGCGCTGCCGGGAGCAGTTCGGCGTCACGCTGGGGCTGGGGATCGGTGACGCCGCAACCTCGTCGTTCCGTATCGGCCACATGGGGCACGTGAACGCCCCGATGGTGCTCGGCGTGGTGGGCGTGATCGAGTCGGCACTGCTCGAACTCGATGCTCCCCTCGGTGCGTCTGGTGTCGCCGCCGCGAGCGCGGCCCTGGCGCACGGGTGACCGGTTCCGGCCGGATCGCCCTGTTCGTCGTGTTCGCCCCGTTCGTCGTCCGCTCGGTGTGACGGACGTCGGCGGTCCGGCCCTTCATCTCCCGTTCATCTTGGTCTAGCGTTCGAGCCCATCGAGGGGGCAACGATCGACGTCACGTTCTACGGAGTTCGGGGTTCGACCCCGTGTCACGGCCCCGAGGTCGCGCGCTACGGCGGCAACACGTCGTGCGTCGCCGTCGACGTGCCCGGGCACGACACGATCATGTTCGACCTCGGAACGGGGTCCCGCTACCTGGGGATCGAACGCGGCGTGGAGCCGTTCCACGCCGACTGTTTCGTCAGCCATCTGCACTGGGACCACATCCAGGGACTCCCGTTCTTCCCGCCGCTGCTACGGCCCGGCAACCGGCTCGACGTCTACGCGCCACGGCCCGACGGACATGGTTCGGTCGCCGACGTCGTCGACACGATCCTGTGTCCGCCCCTGTTCCCCGTCGGCGTGACCGACCTACCCGGCGAGGTCACCTTCCACGATCTGGGTAACCAGGAGGTGCAGCTGGGTGACGTCACCGTGTCGAGCCGCTACATCCCGCACATCGGCCGGACGCTCGGGTACCGCGTCGAGTGGAACGGGTTGTCGGTCGCCTACCTGAGTGACCATCAACAGCCGGGCGTCGACGTGTACGACATGTGTCCGGGGGTCGAGGCGCTGTGCCGTGACGTCGATCTGCTGATCCACGACGCGCAATACACCCGCGACGAGTTCATCGCCCGCTCCGACTGGGGCCACTGCACGATCGACTACGCGATCTGGACCGGCAAGGCGGCCGGTGCGAAGCAGGTCGCGCTGTTCCACCACGACCCGACGCACGACGACCGGATGCTCGACCAGGTCGCATCGGTGTGCGGTCGGCACTGCACGCCGAACGTCGTGGTCGCCCGCGAGGGGCTCACGATCCAGCTCGGCGCGTGAACACCGTCGGACTGATCGCCTCGGTGCTCCTCGGCGCGGTGTTCGTCGTCGCCGGAGCGTCGAAGCTCGCGGCGGGGCAGCAGTGGCGCACCGACGCCC
Organism: Acidimicrobiaceae bacterium; assembly: GCA_002698945.1. GTDB lineage: Bacteria > Actinomycetota > Acidimicrobiia > Acidimicrobiales > Ilumatobacteraceae > Ilumatobacter. The sequence goes on along the minus strand of NZZV01000040.1, from coordinate 3,325 downwards.
GGAACCTCGGCGCCCCCGACCCGGTGGCGGTCATCGTGCCGTGGCTCGAGCTCGTGGTCGGCGCGCTCGTGATCGTCGGGCTCTGGGAGCCCTGGCCCGCGGTGGCCGCAGCGGCGATGCTCGTCGCGTTCTCGGCCCTGCTCGCGGTTCGCATGCGCGATGGCGATCGTCCCTCCTGCGCCTGCTTCGGCCAGTGGTCCGCCTCACCCATCGGCCCCGCCCACCTCGCCCGCAACGCCGCCTTCCTCACCCTCGCCGCCCTCTCGATCATCGCGTGAACCCGTTGCGCACCCGGTGCGCAACCAGTTCACGCATTGCTCAGGGCGTCGTGGTGGTGAGGATGAAGGCGAGGGTTCGGGCTTCGTCGCGCCAGGCTTCGTAGCGACCGCTCGGGCCGGCGTGGCCGGCACCCATCTCGGTGCGCAGGAGAAGCGGGGCGTCGTTGGTGCGGACCTCGCGGAGCTTCGCCGTCCACTTGGCCGGCTCGTGGAAGCTCACCCGCGGGTCGTTGAGGCCGGCGGTGATGTAGAGCGCCGGGTACGCCCCGGGCGCAGTGTTGTCGTACGGCGAGTAGCTCGCGATGTACGACGCGAACGGCTCCGCGCGCGGGTCGCCCCACTCCTCCCACTCGGTGACGGTGAGCGGCAGCGACGGGTCGCTCATCGTCGACACCACGTCGACGAAGGGCACCTCGGCCACGGCGGCGGCGAACCCGTCCGGCCGCATCGTGACGCACGCGCCGACCAGCAGGCCCCCCGCACTTCCGCCGCGCACGGTGAGCCGGTCGGGCGCAGCGACGTGCGTCTCGACGAGGTGATCGCGCACTGCGAGCGTGTCGGTGAACGTGTTGCGCTTGTCGAGCAGTTTGCCGTCGAGGTACCAGTTCCGGCCGAGTTCGCCGCCGCCGCGCGGGTGGGCGAGCGCGAACACCACGCCGCGGTCGAGCAGCGACAGCCGGGCGACCGAGAACCACGGTGGCATCGACGCCTCATACGAGCCGTAGGCGTAGACGCAGCACGGCGCCGTGCCGTCGAGCTGGGTGTCGACGTGGCGGACGATGTCGACCGGCACCTCCGTACCGTCCTCCGCGGTCGCCCACAGCCGTTGCGAGACGTAGGCGTCGAGGTCGACGTTCGGGGTGGGCGTCTGTTTCACCACGGCCACCGCACCGGTCGTCACGTCGACGTCGATCACGCGGCCCGGTGTGGTCATCGACTGGTGCGTCAACCGCAGCACCGTCGTGTCCCACTCCTCGTTCGGACCGAACTCGACGTCGTGCGGCTCCGGGTCGATCGCCAGGACCTGCTGCGCACCCGCCCGGTGGACGACGCGGATCTGCGGCTGGCCGTGGCGCCACTCGTGGAGGGCGAGGTGTCCGGCGAACGGCTCGATCCCGGTGATCCGTCGTCCCGGCTCGTGCCCGATCAACTCGGTCCACTCGGCCGGCGCGTCGAGCGGCGCCTCCATCACCCGGAAGTCGATGGCGTCGTCGTTGGTGAGGATCACGAATCGGTCGCCCCAGTGATCGACGTGGTACTCGACGTCGGTCGTGCGCGGACGCACCACCGTCGGTGTCGCGGTCGGATCGTCCGCCGGGATCAGGAGCGACTCCGACGACAGCTTGCTCCCCGACTGGATGACGATCCACTCACCGCTGCGGGTGCCGCCGATCCCCACGAAGAAGCGTTCGTCGTCGTCCCGGTACACCTCGACGTCGTCCTGCTGCGGCGTGCCGACACGGTGGCGCATCACGCGGTACGGACGCTCCTGCTCGTCGGGCATCACGTAGAAGAGGTAGTCGGTCTCGGACGACCACGCGACGCCCGCCCACGTCGAGTCGTGCAACTCGTCGACCAGGTCGTCGCCGGTCGCCAGGTCGCGGATGCGCAGGGTGTAGTGCTCGGCGCCGGTCACATCGGCCGACCAGGCCAATCGGCGGTGATCGAGGCTCACCTCGAACGCGCCGAGGTCGAAGAACTCGTGGCCCTCGGCCTCGACGTTCTGGTCGAGCAGCACCTGTTCGGAGGCGGTTGCCGCCGTGCGCCCGCGGCAATGGATCGGGTAGCTCTGGCCCTCGACCGTCCGGGCGGCGTAGAACCAGTCGCCGAAGCGCACGGGGGCTGACTCGTCTGTCTCCTGCACGCGGGACTTGATCTCGTCGAAGAGGGCGTCGAGCAGCTCCTGGCGTTCGCCGAACCACGCGTCGGCGTAGGCGTTCTCTGCCTCGAGGTACTCGATCGTCGCCGGGTCGTTCCGGTCGCGGAGCCAGGCGTAGGGGTCGTCGACGGGGCCCGTCGCACGCTGCCAGGTATGAGGTCGTCGAGCCGCTCGAGGTTCGTTCACCCGGAGCAGGCTACGGCCTGGGAGTGCGGTGTCCCGGCGCTCTAGCGTGGCGACCATGAGTGCGTTCGATGTCGTCGTGGTGGGCAGCTTGAACCTGGATCTGGTCGCGCGTGCGGCCCGACTCCCCGGTCCGGGTGAAACCGTCAACGGCTCGACGTTCGCCGAGGTCCCCGGTGGCAAGGGGCTGAACCAAGCGGTCGCGGCAGCTCGTGCCGGTGCACAGGTCGCCATGGTGGGAGCCGTCGGCGACGACAACGCGGGCACGGTGCTCCGCAGCGTGTTGCACGACGACGGCATCGACGCCGTCGGTCTGTCGGTCGTCGAGGGCGTGCCGACCGGCCGAGCACTGATCGGCGTCGACGACGCCGCGGAGAACTCGATCATCGTCGTGCCGGGCGCCAACGCCCACGTCACGCTCGGTGAGTTGCCGTCGGCAACGGTGGTGATGGCGCAGCTCGAGATCGACCCGGCGGTGGTGGCCGCGGCCTTTCGGGCGGCGAAGGCGGCCGGTGCGACGACCGTGCTCAATCCGGCCCCGGCCGAGAACGTGACCGACGAGGTGTTGGCGCTGTGCGACATCGTCGTCCCGAACGAGCACGAACTCGAGGTGCTGGGCGGCGTCGAGCATCTGACCGACCTGGGTGTGGAGACGCTGGTCGTGACGCGCGGCGCCGCCGGCGCCGACCTGATCCGAGCCGGTGGTGATCCCGTTCACATCGATCCGTTCCCGGTCACTCCGGTCGACACCACCGGAGCCGGCGACGCGTTCTGTGGTGCGCTGTCGGCCCGGCTGGCTGCCGGCGACGCGCTGCCCGCCGCGTTGCGGTTCGCCGCTGCGAACGGTGCCCTCGCCACGACCGTCGCCGGCGCGGTGCCGTCGCTGCCGACCGCCGAGCGGACGCGGGCACTGGTCGACGGACGCGAGGTCCCCGCCGCCCCGATCGTGGAGCCCGTCCGCTCGGCTGCCGAGACCGCGGCCGCG
>NZZV01000039.1 GCA_002698945.1 Acidimicrobiaceae bacterium | reverse complement strand
TGACTAATATCCAATGGTTTGGTGGTCCTACGAGTACTTGGAATCCAGGCTCACCTATCTGGCAAACATCGACCAGGTCGCCCGTCAGTCCGTCGAGGATGGCACGTATGCGTCGTACGGCGAGGCGCTCTACAACCTCGAACTCGGCAGCGGCGCCTACAGCTGCGCCCGCTGCCACACCCCCGGCTGGAGCTGGGACGAACCCGGCGTGACCGGTCAGGGCGGCTTCGGCTGGAACCTCACCGGTGGCCGCGCCAATACGCAGTTCCCGGTCGAGAGCGACATGCTCGCCTTCATCGAGAACGGTTCGGAGAACGGTGCACGGTACGGCGTCCAGGGCCAGGGCAGCGGCCGCATGCCCGGCTTCGGCTCGATGCTGACCGACGAACAGATCCAGGCCATCGTCGAGTACGTACGGAGTTTGTGATGTTGGCGACGTTGTTGGCGATCGGCTGGGAGCCCGAGCTCCGCGGCCTGCTCACGGTCATGATCGGTGCTGCGGTGTGGATGGGGTCGGTGTACCTCATCCTCGGCACCAACCTCGGGGCTCGGCTCGGCTTCCTCGTGTCGCTGGCCGGCCTGTTCGGCTGGATGGCACTGATGGGCGCCGTGTGGTGGATCTACGGCATCGGGCTCAAGGGCGACGAACCCTCGTGGGAGGGCGTCACCGGGTCGACGGTGATCCAGGAAGTCGACCTGCTGTATCAGGCCGGCGTGCTCGAGGAGCCGCTCGACCTGGAGCCCGACACGACGCCGAGCGAGGCGTCGGCGGCCCTGCGCGAACAGATCCTCGACGAGGGTTGGACGGAAGTCGAGGCCTCGGCACCCGAGTTCGGCCAGGCGCAGGCGTCCGCCGAACTCTTCCTCGAGGAAGAAGACGCCCTCGGCCCCGGCGAATACGCCGTGACGGCGGTGTTCGAAGTGAACCCGCCCGCGGAATCGGCGTACCCCAAGCTCGGCCCCAACGGCGAGTTCGACCAGTTGGCGTTCTTCCACGACTCGTACTACACCCTCGTCGAGGTGGCGCCGTTCGAGGAGATCCTCACCGAGCCCGGTCGCGCACCGATCCCGCCCGAGATCGACGAGACACGCCAACGCCAGTACGTGTACATGATCCGCGACCTCGGATCGCTCCGGCAGCCGGCCGGCTACATCACGATCGGTTCGACGCTCGTGTTCCTCGTGCTGTGCTGGTTGTTGCACCGTCGAGACCGTTTCGTCGCCCAGAACCTCGCACGGAAGAGCGCGGCCGCCTCCGCCTGATTCCATGGGTCAGTACTTGCCACTCGTCGTCTTGATGGTGTTGGCCATCGCGTTCGGTGGACTCAGCTTCGCTGCGTCGCGGCTGCTCGCACCGCGGCGCCCGTCGTCGGCCAAGGAGGCGCCGTACGAGTGCGGCATCGTGCCGTCGCGCGAGCCGCCCGACCGGTTCCCGGTGAGCTTCTACATCGTCGCGATGCTGTTCATCATGTTCGACATCGAGATCATCTTCTTGTACCCGTACGCCGTCGAGGCCGGTGCCCTCGGACAGTTCGGGTTCTGGGCGATCGCCGTCTTCTCGGTGGTCTTCTTCCTGACGTTCGTCTACGAGGTCGCGCGCGGTGGGCTCGAATGGGGCCCGATCCACCGCTACCGTGATCTGCGTGTCGACGCCGCCATGGTCTCGGCCGAGCGCACATCCACCACGACCATCCGTCGGGTCGGCCTCGAGGGCCGTACCGACCGTGCCACCGCTGGGGGAGCGGACGACACGCCATCGGAACACGAAGCTGCCTAGGAGGTCACCCACATGGGTCTCGTCGACGACGTACTCGCTGATGGCATCGGCGGGCTGGGACACAACGCGATCACCGGCAAGCTGGAAGATCTGATCAACTGGGCGCGTTCGCGCTCGTCGTGGCCGGCGTCGTTCGGTCTCGCGTGCTGCGCGATCGAGATGATGGGCACCGGCGGTGCCCACTACGACATCTCCCGGTTCGGCATGGAGGTCTTCCGTGCTTCCCCGCGCCAGGCCGACATCATGATCGTGGCCGGACGCGTGAGCCAGAAGATGGCGCCCGTGCTCCGCCAGGTCTACGACCAGATGATGGAACCGAAGTGGGTCATCTCGATGGGCGTCTGCGCCAGTTCCGGCGGGATGTTCAACAACTACGCCGTCGTCCAGGGCGTCGACCAGATCGTGCCCGTCGACGTCTACGCTCCCGGGTGTCCGCCGACGCCCGAGACGTTGATCCACGCGATCGAGACGCTGCACCAGAAGATCGAGGACGGCGAGCTCTTGAAGCGCCGTGCCCAGACCGGCGCCGGAGCGAACCTCCACATCGAGGAGATCGCGCCCGCCACCACGCCCGTTCTGCTCGGGACGAAGTGAGCCGACCATGAGCGAGACCGACACCGACACCGCCGCGCCCGAAGCGCCCGACACCGACGACGCCGCAGAGACGACGCCGACCGTGCACGGATGCGTCGCGGGCGAGAGCTGCGGACAGACCGTCGTGTTCCCCACCCGTGAGCAGTACCTCGACCTGGTCAAGGCGCTCGCCGACGACGGCTACACGATGGTGATCGACCTGTGCGGCGTCGACTACCTCGAGTACTTCGACCGCCCGCTGCCCGACGGCATCGAACCCGAGCGGTTCGAGGTGGTCGTCAACCTGCTCGACATCGCCCACCGCCGTCGCGTCCGCATCCGGGTCCAGGTGCCCGAGGACGAGCCGACGATCCCGACACTGTTCGATCTGCACCCCGGCGCCGAGGCGTACGAGCGCGAGACCTACGACATGTTCGGCATCGTCTTCACTGATCACCCCGACATGACGCGCATCCTCATGCCCGAGGACTGGATCGGCCACCCTCTCCGCAAGGACTACGCCGTCGGCAAGATCCCCGTCCAGTTCAAAGGTGCACACGCATGAGCACGACGGAAGAGACCGCTGTGGGCGCGCCGGTGCCGTGGTCGCATGCGAACGTGGGGCAGACCACGGCCGGCGAGCAGGAGATGAAGCCGCGGTCGGAGACGACCGCCGACGAGCTGATGCGCGAACTCGGCTCGGTGCTCCGCATGAGCGAGGCCGAGGCGGCCCAACTCGGCGATCTGCCCGAGGACCCCGACGAGGATCAGACGATGATCATCAACATGGGGCCGCAGCACCCGTCGACCCACGGTGTCTTGCGCCTCATGCTCGAACTGCAGGGCGAGACCGTCCTGCGCTGCAAGCCGATCATCGGGTACCTCCACACCGGCATGGAGAAGACCGGCGAGCAGCTCACGTACCTCCAGGGTGGCACCAACGTCACCCGCATGGACTACCTCTCGCCGTTCAACAACGAGCTCGCCTTCTCGATGGCGACCGAGAAGCTGCTCGGCATCGACGGTGACATCCCCGAACGCGCCGTCTGGATGCGGATGCTGCTCTCCGAGCTCAACCGCATGTCGTCGCACCTGTTGTTCCTCGCGACGAACGGCATGGACCTCGGCGCGGTCGGCATGATGATCTACGGCTGGCGTGAACGCGAAGAGGTGTTGCGCTTCTTCCAGAAGGTCACCGGTCTGCGGATGAACCACAACTTCATCCGACCCGGCGGTCTCGCCGCCGACCTGCCCCCTGGTTGGCGCGACGACGTGCTCCGGCTGCTCGACCTGATCCCGGAACGGTTGGAGGAGTACGACACCCTCATGACCGGACAGCCGATCTGGCGCGAGCGTCTGCAAGGCGTCGGGGTGATCACCCCGGACGAGGCGATCGCACTCGGGGCGAACGGACCCATCCTCCGTTCGACCGGCGTGCCCTGGGACCTCCGTCGCGACATGCCGTACCTGCGTTACGACGAGGTCGACTTCGACGTGATCGTCGGCTCGTACGGCGACGCCTACGACCGGTACGCGATCCGCCTCAACGAGGTGCGCGAGTCGATGAAGATCGTCCGACAGATCCTCGAGCGGATGCCGACCGGCGACTACCGGATCCAGGACAAGAAGGTCACCCCGCCGCCGCGCGCTCGCATCGACGAGTCGATGGAGGCGCTGATCCACCACTTCAAGCTCTTCACCGAGGGATTCAAGGTGCCCGAGGGCGAGGTCTACGTCGGCATCGAGTCGCCGCGTGGCGAGATCGGTTGCTACATCGCCTCCGACGGCTCGCCCACCCCGTACCGGATCCACATGCGTGCCCCGTCGTTCGCCAACATCCAGTGCCTGCCGCACATGCTGCGCGGCGGCCTGGTGGCCGACGCCGTGGCCGTGATCTCGAGCACCGACCCCGTCCTCGGCGACGTCGACAGGTGAACCGATGAGCAGACTGAACGACCAGAACGTGGCACTCGCGAAGGAGATCATCGCGAGGTATCCCAAGAAGAAGTCGGCGCTGATCCCGCTCGTACATCTGAGCCAACAGCAGAACGGCTACGTGACCGAAGCGGCGATGAAACACGTCGCTGAACTGATCGATGTCACGCCGGCCGAGGTGTACGGCACCGCGACGTTCTACGAGATGTTCCGGTTCGAGCCGACGGGCAAGTACCTCATCAACATCTGCGGAACGATGAGCTGCGCCCTGATGGGCGGCCACGATCTGATGCATCACGCCGAGCACAAGCTCGGCGTCAAGGCCGGGTCGACGACCGACGACGGCCTGATCACCCTGCAGCATGCCGAGTGTCAGGCTGCGTGCACCGAGGCGCCCACCCTGCAGGTCAACTACCGACATCGATTCCGGGTCACCCCGGCCGAGTTCGACGAACTCGTCGACGACCTCCGCGCCGGCAAGCTCGACGGCGAGATCCCGCCCCACGGCACGCTCGGTCGCAACCGTCAACACATCCCGGCTGACCGGGCCGTCGGCGCGGTGCCGCCCGAGCAGGTCGACGGCGCTCCCGCCTGGGTCACGATCAAGGAAGAGGGCTCCTGATGAGCGCGCAGGGCAGCTACCCCTGGGCCGCCGGCTACTACGACGACGGCGACCGCCCCCAGATCGTCACCTCGCGGTTCAAGTACGAGGACTCACACACCATCGAGCGCTACCACGCGACCGGTGGCTACGAAGGTCTCAAGAAGGCGCTGTCGATGCGCCCCGAAGAGGTGCACGACGAGGTCCGCAAGTCCACCCTGCTCGGGCGAGGCGGTGCCGGATTCCCGGCGGGGGTCAAGTGGGGTTTCACCCCACAGGGTGTGTGGCCCCGCTACCTGGTCGTCAACGGTGACGAGTCGGAGCCCGGCACGTACAAGGACCGGCTCCTCATGGAGCTCGATCCGCACCAGCTGATCGAAGGGTGTCTGATCGCGTGCTATGCGGCCGGGCTCAGTCAGTGCTTCCTTTACATCCGCGGTGAGATGGCAGTCGCCCACGAGCGCGTCGCGAAGGCACTCGACGACGCCTACGCCCACGGCTACATCGGCAGGAACATCCTCGGCACCGACTTCTCGGTCGACATCGTCCTCCACTGGGGCGCCGGCGCCTACGTCGTCGGCGAGGAGACCGCACTGATCGAGTCGCTCGAGGGTGAGCGCGGCATGCCGCGTCTCAAGCCGCCGTACTTCCCGGCTGCGATCGGCCTGTACGGCAAGCCGACGATCGTCAACAATGTCGAAACGCTGTCGAACCTTCCCTTCATTGCGCTCAACGGGTCGGCCGCGTACACGGCGATCGGCACCGAGACCTCGCCCGGCACGCGCATGATCGCGGTGTCGGGCCACGTCGAGCGGCCCGGCGTGTTCGAGATCGTCAACGGCTCGACGACGTTCCGCGACCTGATCTACGGGGACGAGTTCAGCCAGGGCATGCGCGAGGGGCGCGAGCTGAAGACGTTCGTGCCCGGAGGTGGCTCCGCCCCCTGGTTCCTGCCGGACCAGCTCGACATCCCGTTCGAGGGTCGCGAGGCGAGCTCGGCCGGCTCGATGCTCGGTTCGGGTGCCGTCATGGTGATGGACGACACGACCGACATCCCTGCTGCAGCACTCACGCTCGTGAAGTTCTACGCCCACGAGTCGTGCGGCAAATGCGTTCCCTGCCGCGAGGGCGGCACCTGGCTGTACCGCATCGTCGAGCGGATCGTCGCCGGCAACGGCACCGACGCCGACCTCGCCACGATCCTCGAGGTCGGCGAGTCGATCTGTCCCGGCGACATGCCGCACGCGGCGAGCGCACGCCTCGGACTCGACGCCGTGCCGTTCCCGTACAAGATGACGACGATCTGCTTCGTCGGCCCGTCGGCGTACGTGCCGATCCACTCGGCCATGACCCTGTTCCCGGAGGAGTTCGAGGCGATCGTCACCAAGCGCGAGGTCCGCACCACGATCCCGGTCACGGCCGTTCCCGTGGGAGGTGCATGAGATGAGCGACCACGAGCACTCCGAGCACGACGAGCAGCCGGAGCCGGACACGTCGTCCGCCGACCAGGAGGCGGCCGAGCGAGGCGAGGAACCCCCCGAGCCGCAGGCGACCGACGCCGAAGCGGACGTCCCTGCCGACGACGAACAGCCGGAGGAGGCATCGGCGACGGCCGACGACGACCACGCGATCGCCGACGAGACCCAGGGCGGTGAAGGCGCGGACGAGGAGGCGCCGATCGCCCCCGATCCCGACGCCGTCACGATCACCGTCAACGGCCGCGCGTTCGCCGCGCACCAAGGCGAGTTGGTGATCAACGCCGCCGAACGGGCGGGGGAATACATCCCGCGGTTCTGCTATCACCCGCGCATGTCATCGGTCGGGATGTGCCGCCAGTGCCTGGTCGAGATCGACACCGGTCGGGGCCCGGCGATCCAGCCGTCGTGCATGATCACGGTGGCGCCCGACATGGCCGTCATCACCGACTCGCACACGGTCGAGCGAGCACAGGAGGGCGTCCTCGAACTCCTGCTCGCGAACCACCCGCTCGACTGTCCGGTGTGTGACAAGGGCGGGGAATGCCCGCTCCAGGACCAGACGATGAGTCACGGCCCCGGGGAGAGCCGCTACGTCGAGCAGAAGCGCCACTACGAAAAGCCGATCCCGATCAGCGACCACGTGCTGCTCGACCGGGAGCGGTGCATCCTGTGCGACCGCTGCACCCGGTTCGCGGACGAGGTCGCCGGCGACAAGCTGATCCACTTCATCGATCGCGGCAACAACACCGAGGTCGCGACCTTTCCCGACGAACCCTTCGCGTCGTACTTCTCCGGGAACACGGTGCAGATCTGCCCGGTCGGTGCACTCACCGCGAAGCCATACCGCTTCAAGGCCCGTCCGTGGGACCTCGAACAGGCCGACTCGACCTGCACCACCTGCTCGGTCGGCTGTCGCGTCTCGGTGCACTCGAGCCGCGACCAGCTGCTGCGTTACCAGGGTGTCGACACCGGCCTCGACACCGACTCGGTCAACCTCGGTTGGATGTGTGATCGCGGTCGGTTCAACTTCGAAGCGGTCGAATCCGAACTCCGGCTCGCCGACCCACAGATCCGCGGCGAAGCAGGTCTCGCGACGTCGCCGTGGACGTCGGCCCTGTCGATCGTCGAACAGCTGCTCCGCGACGCATCGACGGTGGCCCTGCTCGGCGGCGCCCGGTCGACGAACGAGGGTGCGTTCGCCTGGGCGAAGCTCGCCGACGCCTTGGGGATCGAGCATCGTGACGCACAACTCGGTGACGGCTTGCCGGCCGGCGTGCTCGATCTGCCGCGAGCGACGATCGACGACGCGGTCAACGCGTCGACCGTGATCCTGCTCGGACCCGACCTCAAAGAGGAACTGCCGGTGCTCTACCTGCGGCTGCGCGAGGCTGCCGTCGGCGGCGGCACGAAGCTCGTCGAGTTCTCGACCCAGGAGACCGGACTCACCCGGTACGCCTGGAAGAGCGTCCGCCACGCGCCGGGCATGGGTGCGACCGAGGTCGCGCGCACCTTGGCCGACCCTGCGATGGCCGAGCAGCTTGCCTCGGGCAAGGTCGTCATCGTCGCAGGTCGCGGCAACCTCGCCGCCTCGGAGGAGACCGCACTGGCGGCGCTCCAGGCGGCCCGTGCTGCCGTTCCGGAGGCCACCGTCCTGCCCGCACTGCGGCGTGGCAACGTCGTCGGTGCGCTCCAGCTCGGTCTGGCGCCGGCGGATGCGGCCCACGACGCCACGGCCACGCTGCAGGCGTGCGCCGACGGCAAGGTCGACGTGCTGGTGCTGCTCGGCGCCGATCCGCTCAACGACTGCCCCGACGCCGATCTCGCCCGCCGCGGACTGGCCGGTGCCCGGCGCATCATCTCGATCGACACCCACCCGTCCGAGTCGACCCAGCAGGCCGACGTCGTCCTGCCGGCCGCGGCCTTCGCCGAGCAGTCGGGCACGACGACGAACCTGGAAGGGCGCGTCACCGATGTGGCGCACAAGGTCACCGCACACGGCACGTCACGTCCCGACTGGATGATCGCCACCGAACTCGCCGCGCGCCTCGGGCACGATCTCGGGTTCGCCTCGATTGCCGAGGTGACGGCCGCGATCGTCGCCGACGTACCGGGCTACGCCACCGCGTTCGACGGTGGGTTCGCCACGGGTGCCGTCCCGGCCCTGCCCGACGTCTCGAACCACGAGCAGATCCCGAGCGGTTACGACTTCCGGCTCGTCGTGAGTCGCAAGCTGTACGACCGGGCGGTCAACACGGTCATGTCGCCGTCGATCGCCAAGCTCAACATCGGCGCGGGAGCGCGGGTGCACTCGCTCGATCTGCCGCGGGTCGGCGTCGACGACGGCACCGACGTCAAGCTGATCAGCGCCAAGGGATCGGTCGTCCTGCCACTGATCGCCGACGACACCGTCCAGCGCGGCACCATCTGGGCGCCGTTCAACATGGCCGGTGCCGACGTCACCGACCTGGTGGACGCCGCAGCGTCCGTCACCGACGTCCGTATCGAGAGGTTGACGTAATGCCTGTGTTCGCCGCCGACCCCCTCCTCGACACCGACGACTGGTGGTGGGAGGTCCTCGCGATCGTCGCCGGCAAGGTGCTGGCGATCTTCGTGATCGGCCTCGTCGGCACGATGTTCATGGTCTGGTTCGAGCGCAAGATCGTCTCGGGCATGCAGAACCGCGTCGGCCCGAACAAGGCCGGGCCGTTCGGGCTGCTCCAGACGCTCGCCGACGGCACGAAGCTGTTCTTCAAAGAAGACCTGCTGCCCGACAAGGCCGACAAGTGGGTCTTCCGGCTGTCGCCGTTCCTCGCGTTCGTCCCCGCCTTCCTGCTGTGGGCCGTGATCCCGCTCGGCGGTGACTTCACCGACGGCAACGACGGCACGGTCACGATGTTCGGACACGAGACACGTGTCCAGCTCGTCGACCTCCCGATCGGGGTCCTGCTCGTCCTCGCACTCAGCTCGATCGGTGTCTACGGCATCATGCTCGCCGGATGGGCATCGGGGTCGAAGTACCCGTTGCTCGGCTCGGTCCGCGCTTCGGCGCAGATGATCTCGTACGAAGCGGCACTCGGGCTCAGCCTGGCCGCGGTGCTGCTCATGTCGGGCACGCTCTCGACGGCCGGCATCGTGCAGGGTCAGGACGGCATCGCCAACTGGAACGTCGTCGCCACGGGCTTCATCCCGTTCGTCGTGTTCTTGATCGCCATGACCGCGGAACTCAACCGACCGCCGTTCGATCTCGTCGAGGCCGAGCAGGAACTGGTCGGTGGCTTCAACACCGAGTACTCCTCGATCCGGTTCGCGCTGTTCTTCCTCGCCGAGTTCATGAACGTGATCACGATGAGCGCCATCATGGTCACCCTGTTCTTCGGCGGTCCGCAGCCGTTCGAGGTCGGCGGCGTCGACATCTTCGGGTGGGCCGGTCCGCTGTCGGGCACCCTGTGGGTCGTCCTCAAGACGCTCGGCTTCCTCTACGCCTACGTCTGGTTCCGGGCCACGTTGCCCCGCCTTCGCTACGACCAGCTGATGGACTTCGGCTGGAAGCTGCTGATCCCGATCGCGCTCGGCTGGTTCCTCGTCCTCGCCGCGCTCGAGATGGTGCGTGACCGGTACGACGGCTGGGAGCCGCTCGCCATCACGGTCGTCATCAGTCTCGTCGTGCTCGGCGCGGCGTACGGGTTGTTCAGCCTGGCGCTGGGTGTGGCACGACGCCATCGCGAGCAGGAAGGAGCGGCGTACTGATGCGCTCGCTCCATACCGCAGAAGGAGGCATCTGATGGGATACCTCGACGGATTCGCCGTCACCATCCGCCAGCACCGCCTGTTCGGCGGCAAGCAGGTCACGACCGAGTACTCCGGTGGACGCACCGCCAAGAAGCGTGGTCGCGGGAGCGACCCCGACGTCGATCACGACGAAAAGATCGCCAAGCCCGAGCGTCTGCACGGCCGTCACGTCCTCAACAAGTACGAGGACGGGATGGAGAAGTGCATCGGGTGCGAGCTGTGCGCCGGTGTGTGCCCGGCCAAGTGCATCTACGTCCGCGGCGCCGACAACGACCCGCTCAACCCGACGTCGCCGGGCGAGCGCTTCGGCTTCGTGTACGAGATCAACTACCTGCGCTGCATCCACTGCGATCTGTGCGTCGAGGCCTGCCCGACCGAGGCGATCACCGAGACGAAGCTGTTCGAGTTCAGCTTCACCAACCGCCAGGCAAGCCTTTTCCGATGACCTGCAAAAGCTGTAGGACCTTGCTTGCACGTGCTTGGCT
>NZZV01000038.1 GCA_002698945.1 Acidimicrobiaceae bacterium | reverse complement strand
TCCGGCACCCTGATCGCCTCGGCGAAGGCGACGTTCATCGCCGTCGATCCGGAGATGTTCGCCCGCCTCACCGCCGAGCGGCCCCCGCCACCCGACGAAGGCCAGCACGACAGCGACGCAACGACGGCGTGATCAAGTACCTCGGCTCGAAGCGTCGGCTCGTCCCGACGCTCACCGAGTTGTTCGAACGGTCCGGAGCCGTCACCGCGCTCGACCTGTTCACCGGAACCACCCGGGTCGCCAGGGCCTTCAAAGAGGCGGGCGGCGAGGTCACCGCCGTCGACAGCGCGCGCTACAGCCAGATATTCGCCCGAACCTGGATCGAGACCGACGCCGACATGGTCGACACCGCGGTACTGGCGGACGAGGTCGCCCGGCTGAACGCACTTCCCGGCGTCGACGGGTACGTCACCGAGACGTTCTGCCGAGCGTCGCGCTTCTTCCAGCCGTTCAACGGTGAACGGATCGACGCGATTCGGGAAGCGATCGCCCGCGATCACGCCGGATCGGAGCTCGAACCGATCCTGCTGACGAGCCTGCTGTTGGCGGCCGACCGGGTCGACTCGACGACCGGCCTCCAGATGGCGTACGTCAAGCAATGGGCCACACGATCGTTCAAACCGCTCGAACTGCAGGTGCCCGACCTCCTCCCCGGTCGAGGCCGCGCCGTGCGCGGCGACGCCGTCACACTCGTGGGCGGCCTCGGTTCGTTCGACCTGGCGTACCTCGACCCGCCCTACAACCAGCACCGCTACTTCACGAACTACCACGTCTGGGAGACGCTCGTCGCGTGGGACCATCCCGAGCACTACGGGGTGGCGTGCAAGCGGATCGACAGCCGCGACGACTCGACGAAGAGCGTGTTCAACCGCAAGCGCGAGATGCCCGACGCACTCCGGCGCACGATCGCCGCGGTCGACGCCGAGATCGTGATGGTGTCGTACAACGACGAGTCGTGGGTCACGCTCGACGACCTGCGCGACATGTGCGCCGAGCACGGCGAGGTCGTGGCGCTGGCCTTCGACTCGAAGCGCTACGTCGGCGCCCAGATCGGCATCCACGGCCCGACCGGCGAACGCGTCGGACAGGTCGGCAAGCTCCGCAACCAGGAATACCTCCTCGTCGCCGGCCCACCCGATCGGGTCGCCCACATGACGGCTCCGTACCGCCACCGCCGAATCTGAGCACGGATGGTCACGGATGGTGTCGGATCCCTCCCGTGGCGCGACCTGGTGGCGCCCCGACCTGACAGCACGGGAGGGATCCGACACCATCCGTGAGGTCAGGCCAGGAAGAGGTGGTAGGCGGGGTGGTCGGTCTCTTCCCAGTGGCGGTAGCCGAGGTCGGCGAGGAACGCCCCGAACGCGTCGTGGTCGTCGGCGGGGACCTGCATCCCGACCAACACGCGGCCGACGTCGGAGCCGTGGTTGCGGTAGTGGAACAGCGAGATGTTCCAGTCGGGCGACATGCTCGTCAGGAACCGGATCAGTGCACCCGGACGTTCGGGGAACTCGAACCGGTACAGCCGCTCGTCGTGCGCCAACGGTGAGTGTCCGCCGACGAGATGCCGGATGTGCAGCTTCGCCAGTTCGTCGTCGGTCAGGTCGAGCGTGTCGAGCCCGGCGGCCCTGAAGTCGTCGGCCAACTGCTCGGCCTCGACGCGATCCGCGACCTGGATCCCGACGAACACGTGCGCCGCTGCGCTGTCGCCGATGCGGTAGTTGAACTCGGTGATCGAGCGGCTCGGACCGATCAGCTCGATGAAGCGGCGAAAACTCCCCCGCTCCTCGGGGATCGTGACGGCGAAGACCGCCTCGCGACGTTCGCCGATCTCGGCCCGCTCCGACACGAACCGCAGCCGGTCGAAGTTCATGTTCGCGCCGCAAGCCACCGCGACCAGCGTCTCGTCACGGACACCGGTCCGCTCGACGTGCGCCTTGGCGCCGGCGACGGCCAACGCACCGGCCGGCTCGAGGATCGCCCGGGTGTCGGCGAAGACGTCCTTGATCGCCGCACACACCGCGTCGGTGTCGACGCGGATGATCTCGTCGACATAGCGCTGGACGAGCGGGAACGTCGTCTCCCCCACGAGCCGGACGGCCGTGCCGTCCGAGAACAGCCCGACGTTGTCGAGTTCGATCCGTTCACCGGCCTCGACCGACCGCGCCATCGCATCGGAGTCCTCGGTCTGCACACCGATCACCCGAACGTCCGGCCGCAGCGCCTTGACGTAGGTCGCGATCCCGGAGATCAGGCCGCCGCCACCGATCGCCACGAAGACGGCGTGGAGGTCGCCCGTGTGCTGCCGCAGGATCTCCATGGCGATGGTGCCCTGTCCGGCGATCACGTCCGGGTCGTCGAACGGATGCACGAAGGTGAGTCCCCGCTCGGCCATCAACTCGGCTGCATGCGCCTGGCTGTCGGTGTACGACTCGCCGGCGAGGACGACCTCGGCGCCCGACGAACGAACGGCGTCGACCTTGACCTCGGGTGTCGTCGTCGGCATGACGATCACGGCACGGCACCCGAGCCGGTTCGCCGCCAGCGCGACACCCTGAGCGTGGTTACCGGCAGAGGCGGCGATCACACCGCTGGCCCGCTGTTCGGCGGTCAGCTGCGCCATCTTGTTGTACGCACCCCGGATCTTGAACGAGAAGACCGGCTGGAGGTCCTCCCGCTTCAGCAGCACGCGGTTGCCGAGTCGTTCCGACAACAGCGGCGCCGGCTCGAGCGGCGTCTCGTCGACGACGTCGTACACCTTCGACGTCAGGATCCGTTTGAGGTACTCGGTGGCGACACCGTTCTCGCCGCCATCGTCCCCCGCGCCGGTCACGAGTCGCTCCACTTGGTGCCGGGCAGGTAGTAGCGCTGCGCCCACACGCCGCGCCGGTCCTCGCCCGCCACCGGCATCCGCCACGTCGACACCCGTGTCGTCGGCGCCGACAGGTCGACCGCACACAGCGCTCTGGGTTGGTCGTCGGTGCCGTCGACGTAGTCGTCGGCGAACCAGTCGGCCGTGTAGCGCTTGGCGATCGCCCGGTACAGCTCGCGCCAGGCGTCGTCCTCCCCGGGGTGATGGACGACCTCCACCACACCCTGGATCGTCACCTTGCGATACGGCTGGTCGTCCTCGTCGATCGAGATCCCGACCTTCGGCTCGCGCTGCAGGTTCCGCCAGATCACCGCAGGCGACCGAGGCGTGAACAGGATGCGGGATCCGTCGCGGACGAACCACAGCGGCAGCACGCGTGGGAACCCATCGTCATCGATCGTGCCGATTCGAGCCAGGTGTTCACGTTCGTCGAGGAACTCGTCGAGCTCGGCAGTCGTCAGCTTCGGCATGTGAGCATCGTGCCAGAGGAGCACCGAGTCCTTCGGTGACCCCTACCTCGTCTGACAGCACGGATGGTGTCGGATCCCTTCCGTGCTGCCAACTCCTGAGACCTTCGACGTACATGCACGGAAGGGATCCGACACCATCCGTGCAGGTGAGGCCGAGGAGCCAGGAGACACCTCTGGCACCTCACCCGTTACTTCTTGAGGTCGGTGGCGGTGCCGTTGCTGACTCGCACCAGGTCGTCGGGAGTGATGGGGAAGACGTCGTGCCAGGTGCCGGCGGCCGCCCACACCTCGTCGTACTGGAGCAGGTCGGGGTCGACGAAGACCCGCAGCTCGGCGGTGTGGCCGAACGGAGGGACACCCCCGATCGGGTAGCCGGTGGCGGCTCGCACGGCATCGGCATCGACACGGCCGCAGTTCGCCCCGCCCGCGGCGGTGGCGAGTTTGCGTTCGTCGAGCTGGTTCGACCCGCTGACGTAGGCGAGCACGATCTCGCCGTCCACACCGAAAATCAGGCTCTTCACGATCTGTCCGACGTCGCATCCGATCGCCGCTGCGGCATCGGCGGCGGTCTTCGCTCCGTCGGGCTGGTGATGCGGGACCACCCGCAGACCGAGTGCTTCACCGGCGTCGACGACGCGCTGGACGTTCTTGTGCCAATCGGAGGAGGTGCTCATACGGCGTCGAACGTAGCCCGCACCCGCCCGGCCGGAACAGCCCGTTCCCACGCCTTCGCGAAGCGCAGCAACTCGACGTCACCGTGCGGACGTCCGACGAACTGGACACCGACCGGGAGCCCGCCCGGGGTGAAGCCCGCCGGCATCGACATCGCCGGGCACCCGGTGACCGAGATGTCGGAGCACGACCGCATCCAGTCGATGTACGTCGTCATCGTCACGCCCTCGACCTCGGTCGGCCACTCGATCTCGACCGGGAACGGCGACACCTGGGCAACGGGAAGCGCGAGCACGTCGTACCGCTCGAAGAATCGGCGGACCCGCTCGACGATGTCGGCGTGACGAGCGGCGGCGCGAGCATGATCGGTGAGGTCGAGCGAACGAGCCAGCTCGACGTTCCACCGCACGGTGTCCTTCAGCTGATCGGGTGAGCGGTCGTACCACTCACCCGCCGTCAGCTCGAAGTGCCACGCCCGCAGCACCTGGAAGACGTCGCCGGCGTCGGACAGGTCGGGCGCATCCTCGCTCACCCGGCACCCCAGGTCGGAGAGACGGTCCGGCACGAAGGAGAGGGCGTCGCGGACATCGGCATCGGTCGGCAAGCCCAGGTCTGGTGTCCACGCGACACGCAGCTCGGCGAGGTCGTCCAGCGGCTGCTCGATCACCGACGCGAACACACTCCCATGATCCGGTAACGAGATCGGCACCCTCGGATCGGGGCCGGCCAGCGCCTGCATCTGGAGCGCGAGATCGTCGACGGTCCGCGCCATCGCACCGGCGGTCGGCAGCGGCGACCACGGCGTGCGCGTCGGCCACGACGGCACCCGCCCGGCCGACGGCCGGAGTCCGACCAGATTGCAGAACGACGCCGGATTGCGCAGCGAGCCACCCATGTCCGATCCGTCGGCGATCGAGACCATGCCGGTGGACAGCGCGACGGCGGCTCCTCCGCTGGAACCCCCGCAGGTTCGGCCGGTGTCGTACGGGTTGCGTGTCGCACCGAACACCGAGTTGAACGTCTGCGACCCCGCGCCGAACTCGGGGGTGTTCGTCTTCCCGAGCGTGACGGCGCCGGCGGCGCGGAGCCGCTCGACGGTCGAGCCGTCGACGTCGGGGACGAAGTCGCGGAACAGCGGCGAGCCGAACGTGGTCCGGATCCCAGCCGTCGCCTCCAGGTCCTTGTGGAGGACCGGCAGACCGTGGAGCGGTCCGAGGTCGTCGCCCCGGGCGACCGCGTCGTCGGCGGCGGTGGCCCACTGCTCGGCGAGTTCGGGAACGAGCGTCACGACCGCGTTGAGCTGGGGGTTCACGGCGGCGATCCGTTGCAGCGAGGCCGCCAGCACCTCCCGCGCCGACACCTCTCGACCGCGGATCATCGCCGCCAACTCGACGGCACTCCGATCGCAGAGGTCGCTCATGCGTACTCGGGCTCGGTGGCGGCGGGCTCCGGCTCGTTCGCCGGACCTGACGCGAGGAACACCAGCACGGCGAGGCCGGAGCAGGCGCCTGCCACCATGTACGACAACTCGTAGTCACCCGACAGGTCGTAGAGCCACCCGAGCAGGAGCGGTCCGCCGGCCGTCCCGACCAAGGCGTAGAGCTGAGCCCGACTGTAGATGCGCGGGTAATCCCGCACTCCGAACCGTTCGGCGATGAGCAGCGGCTGCAACATCAAGATGTTGCCGACCGTCGCGCCGAACAGGATGATCGCGGCGAAGATCGTGGTCGTCGTGTCGGCGAACGCCAGCGAGAACATCGCGAATCCCTGGAGTCCGGCGAGAATGGCCGTGAACGCGGTCATCGGCACCGACGTGACGACCCGGCCGCCGATCAGGCGGGCCACGACCGACGTCGCGGCGAGCACGAGGGTGGCGAGTGCGGCGGTGTCGGCGGTCGTGCGCTCCTCGACCAGCTTGACGAGCTGCTGGATGCCGCCGACTTGCGACCCGAGCGCCAGCACGTACGCGATCGTCACACCGATGAAGAACCGCGACTTGATCGCCTCGTGGAACGGTGTCCCGGTCGGTGCGGCGGCCGCAACGCCGGGGGTGGCGCGCATGCCGTCGGGCAGCCATCCCATCACTGCCGGGTCGGGCTTGATCAGCCAGTAGGAGAACGGGATGATGCCGACGACCCAGACGAGGGCGAGCCAGGGTGTGCCGGCTTCGAGACCCTGCCGGTCGAGGAGCCACTTCGCCGCCGGTGTGATCACGATCCCGCCGGCCGACAGGCCGGTGGACGCCACCGACAGGGCGACCCCGCGACGCTGATGGAACCAGCGGGTGACCACCGTCGTGACCGGCACGAGTCCGGCGAACGCGAAACCGAACGCGAACACGCCGTACACCACGACCAGCTGCCACGGAGCGGTGACCCGTCCGAGTCCGAGCAGGGCCAGGCCGCCGGTGACCCCGCCGGCGGCGATCACGTGTCGGACGTCGTACCGCGTGATCAAACGGGCCGCCCACACGCCGACCACACCACCGACGAAGAAGAAGAACGTCGTGGCCAGCGAGATCGATGAGACGTCCCAGCCACGCTCCTTGCTGAGCGCATTCAGGTAGACCGCGAGCCCGTAGAAGCCGAGCCCCGCCGAGGTCATCAGCACGATGAACGAACCGGTGACGACCGACCAACCGGGGAACCGGTCACGCGGCACTCTCAGTTCGGATTCAGCAGGACGGGCCACGTGCGCACCGTACCGATCCGGGCGTCGATATCGTGAGTCGCACGATGTTCACCAACACGCTCAAGACCGGAGTCCTCCTCGCTGGCATGGGCGGTCTGATCGTGGCCGTCGCCGGCATTCTCGGCGGCGGGAGCAGTGCCTCGCTCACCATCGGCGTCGTCCTGGCGCTCGTGATGGTCGGCGGGTCGTACTGGTTCAGCGACAAGCTCGCCCTCAAAGCCGGCGGTGCGCGCCCGATCACCCGCGAACAGGCCCCCGAGTTCTACGACATGATCGCCCGTCTCGCCGAGCGGGCCAACCTGCCGATGCCGACCGTCGCCATCGCCGACAACCCGCAGCCGAACGCCTTCGCCACCGGCCGAAATCCGAACCACGCCGTCGTCTGTGCCACCCAGGGCCTGCTGTCGTCGCTCAGCCGCGACGAGGTCGAAGGTGTCATGGCCCACGAGCTGATGCATGTCAAGCACCGCGACATCCTGATCGGGTCGGTCGCGGCCGCGATCGCCACCGCCATCTCGTACATGGCACAGATGGCGATGTTCTCGTCGATGTTCGGTGGTCGAGACCGGCGCGACGGCAATCCGATCGCGATGATCGCGGTCGCGATCCTCGCTCCGATCGCCGCCGCCATGATCCAGATGGCGGTCTCCCGCTCACGCGAATACGAGGCCGACCGCGGCGCCGCGGAGCTGATCGGGCGTGGCGAGCCACTCGCGAGCGCGCTCGAGAAGATCGAGGTGCTGGCCAAGCAGCGGCCGATGGCGGTGCAGCCCGCTCAGGCGTCGATGTACATCCACAACCCGCTCGCCGAGGCCCGCTCCAGCCAGGGTGGCCCCAACATGAGCAAGCTCTTCAGCACCCACCCGCCAACCCAAGAACGCATCCGCCGCCTCCGAGAAATGAACCCCAGCCCCCTCGTCTGACCGTCGGTTGAGGTCAGACCTCAACCGACGAGCTGG
Organism: Acidimicrobiaceae bacterium; assembly: GCA_002698945.1. Classification (GTDB taxonomy): domain Bacteria; phylum Actinomycetota; class Acidimicrobiia; order Acidimicrobiales; family Ilumatobacteraceae; genus Ilumatobacter. Next base: position 6,541 of record NZZV01000038.1, on the reverse strand, counting down.
CTGTCGGCTCCCAGTTCCTGGAAGGTCGGTTGAGGTCTGACCTCAACCGACTAGCCGTTCTTGGGGAGGTCTTTGAAGGGGGTGTTCCTGTCGGGGCCTGGTTCCTTGGGCAACCCGAGGACTCGTTCGCCGATGATGTTGCGCTGGACCTGATCGGTGCCGCCGTAGATCGGCGGGGCCTGCGCGAACAGGGCCAGTTCGGTCACGAACGCGTTCATCGGTTTGCCGATCGCCTCGTCGAGCACCGCCCTGGCATCCCCGTCGTAGGCGTGCAGGGTGCCCTCGACGCCGAGGATCCGCATGCCGATGTCGCGTTGCAGACGCATCATGTCCGACATCGACAACTTGCCGATGTTGCCGAACCCCGGGATGTCGCCACCGGAGGCCTTGAGCGCCTTGAGCCGCAGGGTCTGCATCCGACCGATCTCGGCGAGGGTGTGCAGCCGCATCAGATCCTGGCGGATCGTCGGGTCGTCGATCACGCCGGTCTGCTTGGCGAGTTCGATCAGCATCTTGCCCGCACCGCGGAACTGTGCGCCGCCGCCCGTCGAGCGGCGATTCTGCACGAAGTCGCCGGCCCGCTTGTCGAGGTGACCGGCGACCGTGCCCGGCAGCGCGGCGCTCGTGGCGGCGCTGCCGCCGCCGGCACCGAGGCCGGCCCGCTCGAACGCGAGCGTGGTGTTCGTAACGGCCCATCCGTTGTTGAGCCCACCGATCATCGCGTCACCGGTCGTGACGGCGTCGGACATGAACACCTCGTTGAACAGCGCACGACCCGTCATCTCGCGCAGCGGTCGGATGTCGACGCCGTCCTGGTGCATGTCGAGCGCGAAGTAGCTGATGCCCTGGTGCTTCGGCACCTCGGAATTCGTCCGGGCGATCAGCATGCCGAGGTCGGCGTAGTGACCGCCGGATGTCCAGACCTTCTGGCCGTTGACGATCCACTCGTCGCCGTCTTGCACGGCCCGGGTCTGCAGACCGGCGAGGTCGGAGCCGGCCACCGGTTCCGAGAACAGCTGGCACCAGGCCTTCTGCCCGGTGACGATGTCGCGCACGTAACGATCGATCTGCTCCTGCGTGCCGTGCATGGCGATCGTCGGTGCCGCGAGCAGCAGGCCGAGCCCGCCGGGCGCGGCGAGCGCACCGTGCTCGCCGATCGTCTCGGCGACCTTGACCGCGTCGTTGCGGGAGAGGTCGCGCCCGTAGGCGTTGGTGGGGAGTGCCGGCGCAGCCCAGCCGGCGAGGCCGAGGCGTTCCCACCACTCGGCGACCGTGAGGTCGGGGTCCCAGTTCTCGTCGAGCCAGGCCTGCAGTTCGTCGATGACGTCACCCATGGGCCGAATCGTGCCAGACCTGACCCGCCGGTCAAGAACCGTGCAGGTCGGTTGGGGTCAGACCCCAACCGACGCTCCAGGAGGTCGGAGGCGCGAGCTAGCCGTCGGTTGGGGTCTGACCCCAACCGACGGGTTACATGGAGAAGAGGTCGTCGAGGGAGGCCGGTTGGGCACGGGGGCCCGCGGCGGCATCGGTCGACTCGGCGACGTCGGCGTCGGGAGCGAAGGCGGTGTAGCCGTCACGCTCGAGCACGTCGGCGAGTTCGGGGCCACCCGACTCGACGATGCGACCCTTGACCAGGATGTGCACGCGGTCGGGTCGAAGTTCCTCGAGCAGGCGGCTGTAGTGGGTGATGGCGATGACGCCGAGCGGCTGGTCGGCGTCGTTCGACATCTCCTCGACCCGCCGCGAGCAGTCGCGCAAGGCGTCGATGTCGAGCCCGGAGTCGAGTTCGTCGAGGATCGCGAACTTCGGTTGGAGTACGGCGAGCTGCAGCGTCTCGTTGCGCTTCTTCTCGCCGCCCGACAGGTCGACGTTGAGCGGGCGGTGCACGAAGCGTTCCTCGAACCCGATCCGTGCGGCCTCGTCGACGAGCAGCTCGTGCAGGTTGTCGGTGCTTCGGCCGCGCGCCGTCAGTGCCTCGCCGAGTACGGCATCGAGCGAGACGCCGGGCACCTCGGTCGGGTACTGCATGATGAGGTGGAGACCTGCTGCGGCGCGCCGCCAGGCGGGGAGGGCGAGCACGTCGGTGCCGTCGAGGTCGACCGAGCCGCCTGTGACCTCGTAGCCGGGCTTGCCCATCAGCACCGCCGACAGGGTGCTCTTGCCGGCGCCGTTCGGGCCCATGATCGCGTGGACCTCACCCGACGAGACCGTCAGGTCGATGCCGTTGAGGATCTGCTTGCCGGCGACGGTCGCCGACAGGTCGGAGATGGTCAGGGTGCTCACTGGGCCTCCTGGGTGATCGTGACGTGCACGTGCCCGTCGACGACGCTGGCCTCGTAGACGGGCACGGGCTGGGTGGCGGGCAGCGTTGTCGGCTGGCCGGTGGTCAGGCTGAAGGCGCTGCTGTGCTTCGGGCACTCGAGTTCGAGCTCGTCGCACCACACCTCGCCCTCGGACAGCGAGACCTCGGCATGGGTGCAGGTGTCGCCGATCGCGTAGACGTCGTCGTCGATCCGGACGAGGGCGATCTTCACCCCGCCGATGTCGACCTTGCGGGCGGTGCCGGGCTCGATCTGGTCGAGTGGGAACAAGGCATGGCTCGTCACGATGCGTCTCCGATCTTCAGCTTGGCGGACACCCGCGCCCGCAGGTCGGCGGCGAGTTCGGCCGACGGCAGCTGCGAGATGACCTCGTCGAAGAAGCCCAGCACGACGAGACGCTCTGCGATCTCGGGCTGCACGCCGCGACTCTCGAGGTAGAAGCGTTGGTCTTCGTCGATCGGCCCGACCGCGGAGGCGTGGGCGCACTTGACGTCGTTGGTGCGGATGTCGAGGTTCGGCACACTCTCGGCCCAGGCACCGTCGCTCAGCGTCAGCGTGCGGTTGGTCTGATAGGCGGCCGTGCCACGAGCCTCCTCACCGATCGCGATGAGGCCGGTGTACACACTCGCCGAATGGTCCTGGACGGCACCCTTGAACAGCAGGTCGCTCGTGGTGTGCGGGGCGACGTGTTCTTGGATGACGCGGAAGTCGTGCATCTGTTCGCCGTCGGCGAAGTAGAGCGCCACCTGCTTGGTGGAGGCGCCGCGTCCGATCGAGCGGGCCTCGGTTCGCACCCGGGCATAGTCGCCACCGAGCGACACGGTCGACAGCAGCAGCGTCGAGTCGCGGTCGCTCTCGGCGCGCTGATGGCCGATCGACCAGGCCTCGTCGTTGAGTTCGTTGACGGTCAGGTACTTCACCCGTGCCGCCGGCCCGATCCGGGCATGGAGCACCGGCAAGGTGAGCGCCGCTCCCCCGCTCGCGGAGCGGAAGATCTCGATCACGGTGACCTCGCTGTCGTCACCGGCATCGATCAGGAGACGGGGCGTCGTGAGTGCTCCCCCGCCGGGAATCGAGTGCGTCACGACGATCGGTTCGGGCACGACCGTGCCGGCCGGGATCACCAGGTGGACCGCCGAGCCGCGCGCCGCGCTGATCTCGGCGAACACGTCGGGGGCGTCGTCGAACAGCGACACGACCCCGTCGTCGGCGACGTAGGCGTCGCCGCCGCGAATGTCGACGTCGTGGTGGTCGGGCGTGAACCGTGCGAGATCCAGGTCGGCGATCCGGCTGTAGCGCCAGATCTCCTGGTCGGTCGTCGGCAGCTCGATCAGGTCGAGCCGGCTCAGGTCGAGGGACGGAGCAGCAACAGACATCGACGACAATTCTACTACGGGGATAGTGGAAATAGGTCGGCCGAATCGGCCCGGATCAGGAGCCGCGGCGTCGGAAGAACCGCTTGAGACCCTTGCGCTTCTTGGCTGCGGCCTCGCGCTCGGCGTCGACCTCCGCCTTGATGCGGCTGCCGGCCTGGTTCAAGATGTCCTCGGCCTCGTCGAGGAGGGCCGCCGCCGATCCGTCGTCGAGACCGCTCGGCTCGGGAGGCGTCGGCGGGACGACGAGCGTCCCGTGCGTCCACGCCACGTCGGCGAGGCGGCGTTCGTACTTCGGGCAATTCTCCGGGCAACGCCAGGGCGCGTCGGGTGCGAGGTCGAGGTTGCACTTCCGGACCGTGTCGCCGTTCGGGTACGTCCGGGATTCGAAGTTCTTGCACTCCGTCCGCATCGGCATACCGGCGAGACTACCGAGCCCGCGGGTTTCGCGGTCGGCACCGCAACCCGGGTCGGGTGATCTCCGTGAACGTCGACTCCGTCGCCGTCCCCTCCGACTCCCGACCCGCGCCCTCCACGAGGTGGGCGGTGACAGGCGATCGTCTCGGCCTCGCCGGGATATGACCCGACGAGTCCGAGAAATCAGACGTGACGTCCAGCCGAACTCAGCCGACGCTGCCTTCCATTTGGAGCTCGATGAGACGGCTCCACTCGACGGCGTACTCCATCGGAAGGGTGCGTGTGATCGGCTCGATGAAGCCGTTCACGACCATGCCCATCGCCTGCTCCTCGGAGAGGCCGCGGCTGGTGAGATAGAAGATCTGCTCGTCGGCGATCTTCGACACCGTGGCCTCGTGGCCGATCTGGGCGTCGCGCTCGCCGACCTCCATATAGGGCAGCGTCTTGCTGATCGAGTCCTCGTCGAGCAGCAGCGCGTCGCATTCGACGTGGCTCTTGCAGCCGTAGGCGCCCTCGTCGACGCGGACGAGGCCGCGATACGTGGTGGTGCCGCCGTCCTTGCTGATCGACTTGGAGACGATCTTCGACGAGGTGTTCGGGGCGGCGTGCACCATCTTGGCGCCGGCGTCCTGGTGCTGGCCCTCGCCCGCGTAAGCGACCGAGAGCACTTCGCCGGTGGCGCCCTCGCCGACCAGGTAGACGGACGGATACTTCATCGTCAGCTTCGAGCCGATGTTGCCGTCGATCCACTCCATGTGGCCGTGCGCCTCGACCCGGGCCCGCTTGGTGACCAGGTTGTAGACGTTCGGCGACCAGTTCTGGATGGTGGTGTAGGTGACTCGGGCGTGGGGCTTCACGACGATCTCGACGACGGCCGAGTGCAGCGAGTCGCTCGAGTAGACCGGGGCGGAGCAACCTTCGATGTAATGCACCTTGGCGCCCTCGTCGGCGATGATCAGGGTGCGCTCGAACTGCCCGGCGTTCTCGGAGTTGATCCGGAAGTACGCCTGCAGCGGCATCTCGCACTCGACGCCCGGCGGGATGTAGATGAACGAGCCGCCCGACCACACCGAGGTGTTGAGGGCTGCGAACTTGTTGTCGCCGGGCGGGATGACCGTCCCGAAGTACTCCTTGACCAGGTGCGGGTACTCGCGCAGCGCCGTGTCCATGTCGCAGAAGAGGATCCCCTGCTGCTCGAGGTCTTCACGGTTCTTGTGATAGACGACCTCGGACTCGTACTGGGCCGTGACTCCGGCGAGGTACTGACGCTCGGCTTCGGGGATGCCGAGCTTTTCGTAGGTGCGCATCATCTCCTCGGGGAGCTCGTCCCACTCGGAGACCTGGTCACCCTTCGGACGCAGGTAGTAGTAGATGTCCTGGAAGTCGATGTCGGGCATGTTGACCGCGAACCATTCGGCCATCGGCTTCTTGTCGAACAGTCGCAGCGACCGCAGCCGGATGTCGGTCATCCACCGCGGCTCGCCCTTCCACCACGAGATCTGCTCGACGACACCTTTGCTGATGCCCTTCTCGGGCGTGAAGGCGTACTCGACCTCATCGCTCCAACCGAGGTCGTACTTGGACAAGTCAAGATCGAACGTCGTCATCGGTCACTCCGTTCCGTGGTGTTGCGTGGTGCATGTGGGGGCCTGATGGATTTCCACTACCGCCATAGTAACAATCCGCACGGGGGCTCGCCCCGTGGATCCCCGATAATTCCGGACCCACGCCGATCGGCGCGGTTCAGGCGGCGGCTTCGTCGTCGCGGACGTCGATCCGGCCGGCCATCCGGACGTCGACCTGGTATTCGATGTCGGCATCGACGGGAGCGTCGATCTCGATGAAGATGCACTCACCGGGACACACCTCGGCGGCGCGGATCACCGAGTCGACGTGCTTGGACGCGACCACGGCCAGACTTCCCGACCCGCCGGGGTCGTTCTGCGCCTGACCGTCCTCGACGACGTACGCGATGCCGTCCTCGAGCAGCGTGAACACGTCGTGACAGTGGTCGACGCACAGACCGTCGCCGGTGCAGAGGTCTTGGTCGATCCAGACACGCATGTGGTGGCCAACCTAACCGGGGTCCGTCGTGTTCCCCACGACAGACCCCGGCCGCGCACTCAGTAACGGCTCAGCGGTTCAGCCCCACTTGTCACGTGCGGTCTCGTAGACACCCTGGTCGTACGAGAACTCGATCATGTTGCCGTCGGGGTCCTTGAGCATGCAGATGTACCCGATCGGGTCGGGCATTTGTCGCGCCGGCATCCCGAGGCAGCCGGCCGCCTCGCCCTTCGCCGCGACCTCGTCGACGTCTTCCTTCGTCGGCAGTTCGATGCCGAGGTGGCTGAACGGCGTCAGGGTCGCGGTGGGCGCGCCGGCGAACGGGTCCCGGTCCGGCAAGAACTGGGCGAGCACGAGGATGAACGG
>NZZV01000037.1 GCA_002698945.1 Acidimicrobiaceae bacterium | reverse complement strand
GCTACTCGAATCTGACATGACACTCCAATCCGGGGCACATGCCCCTCAAGGTAGATGTCCGTCAAACCGGGTCAACCTCACTTGTCGGGCCGTTCGACGCCGAAGATGTGCTGTCGACTGCGTTTCTGGCAGCTGTGACGTCTCGGTCGTGGGCCAGCGTTGTGAACAAGCGGGCATATCTGTTCCGATCCGTTGCGAACACTGCTCAGAACTGGCATCGGTCTGACCGGAACCGTCGCTCGCGTGAGCGACTCGTCGCCCTCGACCGATGCGACGTGGATAGAACCGAGCACGTCGAGGTGCTGGCGCTGCTGTCGTGCCTCACCGTTCGGCAACGCAGCGTCATCTGGGTGTCGTACTGGCTCGACGCCAGCGACCGTGAGGTCGCCAACCTCCTCGGGATCTCCGTTCGGACGGTCGAGCGAGAACTCCGAAAGGCCCGTCGGCAACTCCACAAGGAACTCACATGAAAACCGAAACCCCAGAACCCATCCGTGACCTCCTCCACCGGGTCGACGCAATGACCCCGCCCACGCCCGCGCAACCGCCCTACCGCGTGCCAGAAGCGTCGCACGTAGCAACGACGCCGTCCTCCGTCCGCCGACTCATACCCCTTGTCGCTGCGGTAGTGCTGGTGTTGACCGGTATTGCTGCGATCGCCCGACTCGGATCCGATCAGAGCCAACTCCCCGGACCAGCAACGGCGCCACCACACATGACGGCGCCGCCGGCCGATGAGCTGGCTGCGACGGACGCTTGTGTACGCAGGCTCGATGAACGAACGACGTCAGAGTTGACGGGGCCGATTCAGGCGCTCCTCCCTGACGCCGTTGACGAGGTCGTGGTACTTCACGAGGACGACTCTGAAGATCTCTGGGTCCTGCTGCTCGACGACGAGACTGGCTTTGCCTGCGAGTTCGCACCAGGACCGGGACTCGTCGTACGCGGCGACCCCTTCCCACGCAACGTGGCGACCGCACTGCCCGGCCCAAACCAGATCACGATCGAAGCACGCAACCTCTATTCGTACTCGACCGACAACGAGGCAGGTGTCGGGGCGTTTCGCTACATCGGCAGATCCGGCAGCAACGTCACGGGCGTCAGCGTCTCATTCGACGACCACACCACCAAGACCGGCCCGGTCAACCAAGGATGGTTCATCATCGTGGGAGCCATCCCTCGAGGAGCCTCGACCGAGGATGAACTCCTCACCTGGATGCTCACAGACGGCCGAACGCGCTCGGCCGAAGCCGAACAACTGGACGCAAGCCCTCTAAATCGGTCAGACCGGTCGTCGGGAGACTGATCGCATTCCCGGGGAGGACCGATTTGGGAACTCAGCGCCCGCACGACCGCACGTATGGGGTCGGTACCTCTCCTCGTTACGGCGGCTGGCGACTCGACGCCGGTGTCCATCAGAGCGCGCCGACCGTCTGGCGCACGTTCGCGAGTGCAAACCCTGCCGACGTCCGCCAGCCTGTGCCGCAGGATCGAATCGTGATCTCGCACCACCGCTCTTCACGCCGCCGTCGATCGAACTCGGCATCGTGGAGCGGCGGCCGGGTCAGTCCTCGCTCGGGAGACGGTCGTGATAGTGAACCGGTGAGCAGCGGGTCGACGCCCGGGTGGTGAGTTCACTTGTGAACGCTCCTGGCCCACCGACGAACAGCGACCAGAAATCGACGTCGGTTGCAGCGAACCACGATCGGTCGTGGGGCCAGAACAGGTCAGGGTTTCGCCAGCCGTCGAGGCCCGGGTATCGCAGGTCGGCCATCGCAGAGAGTGGTCCTTGCGTGAGGTAGTACACCCGGCCCGGCAGGGCGAATCGAGGGATCACGGCGAGAGCCGACCCGATCTTCGCGTTGCGTTCGCGATCGGCGATGCGTAGACGCTCGCGTTGGGCCGCTCGCCGTTGCCGCTCGGCGTCATCGGTGGGCCGGTCCGGCCAAGCGATGCGCCTCGTCGTCTTGTCGAAGCCGTGGCCCTCCCAGATCGCGAACCATCCCCGGGTCGGTGTCGTCGTGTAGAGCGCGCCGAGTGACGCGACGTGGACGAACAGGTCGCGATACAGCTCCCACCAGCCGTCCGGAGTTGGATCAGGGGCGTGGAGTCGGACCACCGACTCGTACCCGCTCGGAACCAGAGTCCCGACGGTCCAAGGGCCGCCCCCAACAGAGTCGCTGATCCACTCCGCGGGCTCGGTCGACGCAGGTGCACTGAACGACTCGCCAAAGATCACACCCCGCAGACTCGCACACGAAGGTCGAACGACCGGGGTTGGATCTCGACAACACCGGTGAGCGCCGAGCGCCCATATTGACGCTCCGCGTCAGCATCGGCACCGCTCAGTACGGCACGTCGGTGCTCGCTCGGGTGACCCATGACGTCCGTCGCCAAGCCTCTCGAGACCGCCCCCGAAAACGCCGGCTCGGCGACGGTTCCTGTGGACGAGTGTTCCCGTGCGAACATCCCGGCGCCGCGTGGTTCCCAAAGGAACGTACGTTGCGTGTTCTGCTCGCCCATCGCTCCGCGATCACGTCGCCGCGCAGCCCTTGGACGACGACATGGTGGCCAGGCTTCAACGAGGTGAGTACGTTGGTTTGCAGATGGTTTCGGACGCAACACCTCGCACCAACCGGCATAGGCGGCGTGCACGCCGTGGAGTGCTCGCTGCTGCGGTCGTGTCGATGCTGGTGCCAGCATGCACGAACGACGACGAGGCGGCTGGCACCTGTGTGCTGCCGGCCGAGTGGCAGGACACTCCGTTCGATGATGTCACCGGCGAACAGGGGACCCCAGATGCCTCGGAGCTTCGACGGCTGGCGATGATGGGTGGCAACGTCGTCGCAGACGACGAGTTCCGGATCAGCGCAACACCAGTCCCGTCCGGAACAACGGGCTCGACAGACAACGCCGCGGAACTGTCCGCACCTGCCGTCTACGTCGTGGTCGAGGACCAGGCCCCGAACACAGAGACGACCGGCTCGATGGGGATCGACTGGTGCGTCTGGACGCTCCGATCCGATGTCGACCTCGAGGCGACGCTCGATCTGATTCGCAGCGAGTTCCCACAATCGCCGTCCTGAGCCCAACCGTTGCCTGGTTCGAGCGAGACAAATCATGAGCCGTAGCGGCAGCACACGCCTGCATGCACCGGCGTCTACACACTCCCAGACCCACATCGTTCGTCGCCGAAGTTCTTTCAAACGCTCCCGAACGCCGGGTCGAGGACACCGACGCGCGAGGATGCGGGCGTGTCTGGAATCCCGGTCGCGTGCGCCGTTTGCAACAAGGTGGGCAGGCCTGGCCCGTGTGAGGGGGACCCGTTACCTGACATCTTCATCTGTACCAGCTGTCAGGCGGACGCCAAGCAGCTCATGGAGATCCAGGACAGCATCTGGCCCGTTACCGGCGACACCGGTCGACCGAGCGACGAGACAGGCCAACCCGCGCCATCACCTTCGGCCGATTGACGCGATCGTGCACCGCAGTCGGGACTTCATTCTCGTGAAGGTGCGACGTCACGAATGGGCCGTTCCTGAGCAGCCGCCAGTTGCGTGTCACGGCGGTCGACGACGTCGAGGCCGCTTCAGAACACGAGGTCGGCACTGCGCACGTCAAACCCCACGAAGCCATTTTCGCCGGGGGTTGGCGTCGGTCGCGGCGTGACGTCGATGATCTCTCGTGACTCGGCGTCGAACGCAACGATCACGCCGTACGTCTCGAAGAAGGCGAAGCTGCTGTCCGGTGTCCAGTAAACGTCGAGGACCGGACTGTCGAGCGCCAGTGTGAGACGTTCGGCGGTGCCCTGATCGAGATCGACAAGAGTGGCAGCATCGAACACCGTGTAGCCGTCCGAGGTGGGCTCACGGTAACTGGCGATGGTGATCGCGAACCGCCCGTCCGGGGAGATCGATTCGCCGCGTGAGGCGAGCCGCAACGCAACCGACGACGGAACCTCCGATGGCGTGCGCTCGCCGGTCTCCCGGTCGATCGTCACGTACCCGCAAACATCGACCTCGTCGCACTCCTTGGCTATCGCGACCGTTTCGCCGAGTGCCACCAACGAACCGGATGTGAGCAGATCGGTTACGCCGTCGGCGGCCACCGTGTACGTGTTGCCGGCAACGGTCACGACCCAGGTGCCCGCCCGGTCGACCGCGATCGGCGGACCGGGCAGCTCGACCGTGCGGTGGGTGAGGTTGCCGGTCGTGTCGAGCATCGTCACTTCGCCGGGCAGTCCTGCGAGGAGCGCATCGTCGACCGCCCACACGATCCCCAACCCTGGGGCATGGAACACTGTCGTGGCGTCGCTGAACTGCAGCATCTTGAGTGGGCCTCCGCTGTCGGGGTGCAACACGGAGCGGGCGCCATCGAGCTGCAGCACCCACCCCCGGGAGGCAACGACGCCGTCGACACCTTCATCCGCAACGGACGTCACGCCCCGCTCGCCTGTCTCGAGGTTGAGGCGCTCCAACGTTCCGTCTCGTCGCACCGCTGCGATCTCGAACGGAAGGCCCGCGAGGCGCTCGTCGGCGACGAGCTCCTCCACGGTCCCCATCGCACGAACAGTGCCGAACGCTTCTGCTGAGGTGCCCGGCGGCGACGGGTTCTCGTCGCCGACACCTGGCGTCACAACCGGCGCGGGCGCCTCGCTGTCCTTCCAGTCAATTGGCCGAAGATTCAGTTCGATGATGCTTCCGCTCGTTGGAGCGGTGTCGGAGAGTGGGACGAGTTGTTCTGTGTCGCTATCGAACACAGCGACATCGTCGGGGGATGCGCTCTCCTGCGTCGGGTCGAGCGGCAAGAACGCGAAGCGTGAGTCAGCTGTCCAGTGTGGGTGCGCCACGTATGGGCTCGACTCGCTCGCCAGGAGGACCGTCCTGCCGGTCCAGCTCAATCGCCGCTGGTTGCGCCCATGTGGCACGGTCGCCGGATTCGCTCGTCTCGTTGTAGGTGATCGTCATGATTGCCCACCGTCCGTCGGGCGAGACTTCGCCCCAAACAAACGCACCGAGGTCGACGGGGGCCACGTCGAAGTCATGGTCGAGGTTGAGTCGGCGTTGTTGCCCATCGGTTCGGTCGATCACGGAGTAGCCGCAGGCGCCGTTGTCGCAGACGACCGAGATGACAGCAGTCGGTCCGAGCGCGACAACGGGATCCACCGAAAGCTCGGTCGCCCCGTCGAGGCCGATGAGCTGCGAGCCGGCCGCGGTGTTGACGACGAACGCTCCCGTGTGATCGATCGCGGACGGCATGGCCGGCAGCTCGATCGTTCGACCCGACGCGGTGCCATCTGGGCGCAGCTCGGCGACCGTTCCGGCGCGCCCTTGTCCCAGCTCCTCGTCGCCCACGCAGAGAGTGTCACCGGTCGGGTCGAGCCAGGCCCGGGATAGATCGACATCGATTGAGGCCTGAACGCTGCCGCCCCGGTACAAGTCGGCGTTCCGGCCGTTCCCGACGAGGATCCACCCGTTGCCGGCAACAGCTTGCTCGCCGTCGACTGGTTCGGATTGGACCCAGCGACCAGTGGTGAGATCCATCGTCCGCAACTCGCCTGCAGAGGAGAGAACAACGACCTCATAGGGCAGCCCCGCAACCGTCGCACTCACCTCAAACTCGCCAACCGTGCGCACCTTCTGAACCGACGAAGGCTCGGTCCCTTTGGTCGTTGTCGGTGTCGGCGTCACCGGTGCCGGCGTCGGCGCTGCAGCCGTCGTGGGACTCGAGTCGGAAGCAAAGACGGTTATCGCCGGTGAAGGCGAATCGCCGTCACCGTTCGCCCCGATCACCCAACCCACGAGCACGCCGACGACTCCGGTTGCTGTCCCGATAGCGGCAGTACGACGCCACATCGCCCTGTGTGGTGCTCCTTCCCCATCGTCCTCGATGGTGGTCGACGTCGCAGCATGGTCACGGGAAGAACGACCGGAGGACTCGAGTGTGCGATCGACCAACTCGATCTCGATGTGCCCATCGGAAGCATCATCAGCCAACTGACGCTCCAATCGCCTCGCCGGCAGACGGTCTCGAGCCCGAGCACGACATCACCTCAGACACGGTACGACAGCAAGCAAGAACGACAAACAGTTCCATTCCCGTCCGACACCACCGCCCCGGCCGCCGTTCCAAAAAAGCGCCCAGAACAAGCCCACCGTGCTGGGCGACCAACCCAACGACCATCGAGAACCGCTACCCGGTTCCGCGACACGTGAACTTGCTTGATCGCCAGCCGTAGCGGACCGGACAGACTCGCCACCTCTCCTGGCTACAGCCCGCTGGCAACGACGCGGTGGGCGATCGCTACCAGTGCCCCAGAACGCGCGACGGCGAGGGGAAGCAAGACTGCCCCCGACCGCCGGGTATGTGCGCCATATCGAGGTGCTCGGTCCGAGTGTTCTGATCGGGTTCTGAACGTTCGGGCTTTCGGAGCGCCACCGTGACGCGTCACGATTCGGGCAGGCTGAGTGCCTTCATGGGTGTGAGGTTCGAGGATCTGGTCGAGCGTGATGGCCGCCGTCTTCGTGGCGCGCTCGTCGCGGCGTTCGGAACCGATCTTGGCGCGGACGCTGCGGCGGAGGCTTTGGCGTACGGGTGGGAGAACTGGGAGCGGGTCGGCCGGATGGAGAACCCGGTCGGGTATCTGTTCCGGGTCGGCTACAACCTGGCGAAGCGGCAGCGGGATCGTGAGAGTCGTCGCCCGTTGTTCCCGGCTCCAGCACCCGCCGATCTTCCGCATGTCGAGCCAGGTCTGTTGGCGGCATTGACCGAGTTGACCGAGTCACAGCGGATTGCGGTGGTGCTCGTCCACGCGTACGGATGGCCGCTGATCGAAGTTGCCGAGTTGCTCGAGGTGAGCCACTCGACCGTGCGAACCCACGTCGCTCGTGCACTCGAGCAGCTGCAAGCCCAACTGGAGGTGCATCAAGATGTCGATTGATCACTCGATCGAAGAACAGCTCCGCGACTACTTCGCGTGGCTCGACGACCAGCTCGGCCCGATCGATCTGCCGCGAACCGCGTCGCGGCAGCCGAGACGACGTCGACACATGACGTTGGTGGCTGCGGCTGCACTGGTCGTTGTCGGAATCGCTGGGATCAGCTGGGTGGAGTCTCGCGGCAATGACACCCCTGCGGCGGCTCCCGCGCCGACCACCGCAGAGCCGGCAACCCGCACGGCAGACGAGTGGGTGCGGATTGAGGCTCCGCCCATTCCAGCGCGGTGGGACCCGGTGTCGATCGGCACCGACGATGGCTGGTTTGTGTGGGGCGGTGTCAGCCCGAACCCGGACCAACCCGACGGCGTCGACCCTGAATATGACGGCGCCTACTACGACAGTGACACCGCCACGTGGCGGGCTGTCCCTGATATTCCGATTGCCCCCGAACGCGGTCAATCGTGGGCTGCGACCTGGACCGGCTCGGAAGTCGTGCTCGTCCAGGGTCTTGAACAACCGAAAGCGGCCGCGTTCGACCCAGCGTCGTTCACCTGGCGGCCGATCGACATCCCGTCCGAGATGACGGCGGCCTGGGTGCGAGACGATGCCGGATACTCGAGCGGGGTCGCATCCTGGGTAGCAGGTCGCGTCGTCGTGTTCGCCGGAGGCGACCCTGAACAAGGCATGCCCGGTGGTGTCATGCTGTACGACCCGGCCACCGACGAGTGGGCGCCGACGATCCCGGCGCCGGACTCGATGAACTCGCTGACGGGTCCGGTGACGAGTTCTGACACCGAATTGTTCGTCGTCGGAGGGAGCCGTCGAAATCTGGACGGCGAATGCGCCGACGCCGCGACGCTGTACCGGTTCGACGTCGTGAATCGACAGTGGACACAAGCACCGCTCCCTGATCCGAACGCCAACCCGGCGCTCGTCGCGTGGACCGGCGACCGCGTGCTGGTCGCCGGCGGCACAGCATGCGACCCCGACTGGACCCCGCGGGACGACGCCTGGCTGTTCGACCCAACCACCGGCACATGGGAACCCACCACGAAGCTTCCCGTCGGTCACCCCAACTCGCAAAGCAACACGGTTGCAGTGGACGGCGGCGTCGCCGTTGCCGGGCCAACCGGTGTCCCGTTGATCTTCTGGCACGACCAGCAGCAATGGACAACCGCCCCGAAATTCAACAACGACACCGTCGACGTCCGCCTCGCATCATTCGATGGACAACTCGCCGTATACGGGATCGGCACATGGATACCCGACTCCGACCAGCCCGGTGTGTCGTCGTGTTGCCAGACTACTGACGACACGTTCCTCCACCGTCCCGCGCCCCCGGCTGACGCGCCCATCGATCCCGCACCAACAACGGCCCCCGTCGACACCCAGCCCGAACCGACCCCAACCACGTCACCCGCCCCAGGTTTCACCTACACCGTCCGCCTCGGCGACTCGCCTGCCAGCATCGCCGAACAACACTGCGTCACCGTCGACGAACTCATCGCCACCAACGGCGACATCACCGATCGGCTTCTCATCGATCAGGAGATCGTCATCCCGCCGCCGTCGCTCGCTAACTGCACCGTGACGACAGCCTCCAGTTCCCCGCCCGTTGCGTTGTGGGCCGACCTCGCACCCGACACGGCGATGACGATTCCCGATTCGCCCCTGAGCGGTCGGATCGCCCCCGCTGCGGTCTGGACCGGCAACGAGATGATCATCTGGTCTGGCTCGGCGCTCGACACGCCCTCCGGCGAGGTTCCTCTCGCCGACGGCGCCGCGTTCAACCCCACCACTGGCACCTGGCGAACGATCGCCGCAGCACCCATCGAAGGGCGCTCCTACTCCGCCGCGGTTTG
>NZZV01000036.1 GCA_002698945.1 Acidimicrobiaceae bacterium | reverse complement strand
CGACTACCACTCACCCGTCGACTACGAAGCTAAGTTCAACCGTCGCGGTGACGGCATCGCCGCATAACCAACCCGTCCGCCGAACCGGGTCAACCTCAAGTCTCGTGTTGGCGGCACTTGCGGCGGCGCTGGTCGCCGACTTCCGGTCGTTCCCGATCGCCACGGTGGCCGGCTTCTTGCTCGGCATGGGGCAGGCCCTCATCGGGCGCTTCTGGGATCAGCAGGGGGCGGGCCAGTCGCTCCCGTTCCTGCTCATCATCGTGATGTTGGTGGTTCGGGGGAGATCGATCCCGAGCCGCGATCACTATCTCCGCAAGCTGCCGGCGGTCGGCAACGGCCGGATGTCGTGGGACTGGACGATCTTCCTGTGCGGCGCGGTCGTGTTCCTCATGCTCACCAAGGACACGAAGTGGATCGACGCCCTCACGGTCACCCTGTGCGCGTCGATCGTGTTGTTGTCGATCGTGGTCGTCACCGGGTACGCCGGTCAGCTGTCGCTCGCCCAGTACGCGATGGCCGGCTTCGGCGCCTGGGTCGCCGGTCGACTCGTCGCCACCTACCAGATCCCGTTCCTCGTGGCGCTCGTCGCCGGTGTCGCCGCAGCCGTGCCGCTCGGTTTCGTGTTCGCGCTCCCGGCCGTGCGAACCCGCGGGATCAACCTGGCGATCGTCACCCTCGGGCTCGGCACCGCGATCGAACTCATGCTGTTCAACAACGGCGATTACACCGGCGGGGTGCAAGGCACGCCCGTCGGCAACCCGAGCCTGTTCGGGTTCGACATCAGCTCGATCCGGCACCCGGCGCGCTACGGCATCTTCGTGCTCGCGATGGCGTTGCTCGCGGTCGTGATCGTGGCGAACGTGCGACGCGGTCGCAGCGGTCGGCGCCTGATCGCCGTGCGCACCAACGAGCGGGCCGCGGCGGCGCTCGGCATCAACATCGTCGCCGCCAAGCTGTTCGCGTTCGCGTTCGCGTCGGCGATCGCCGCCCTCGGCGGCATCCTGCTGGCGTTCCGTCTGACCTCGATCAGCTACCAGTCGTTCACCAACTTCACGTCGATCACGTACGTCGGACTGGGGCTGCTCGGCGGTGTCGGCTACCTGCTCGGACCGTTCGTCGGCGGCATGATGGCGACCGCCGGCTTCAACCAGGAGGTGCTCGAGTCGACCTGGGGCGACGTCGGGGCGTACCTCCAACTGATCACCGGGATCGCGATCCTCCTCGTCGTGCTGTACAACCCGGACGGCGTCGTCGCCGAGTGGGCCAAGACGTTCCGGCACATGAAACGCACCAAGAAATTCGGCGAGTCGTACTTCATCAAGCTGTCCGACGTGTCCGAACCCGTCGACGACGATCACGACCAGCGCGTCCCGCCCAAGACGCTCGTCGTCGACGACCTGCGTGTTCGCTACGGCGCCGTGACCGCCGTCGACCACGTCGGCTTCACGCTCGAGCCCGGCAGCGTCACCGGCCTGATCGGACCGAACGGTGCCGGCAAGACCTCGCTGATCGATGCGCTCACCGGCTTCACCCCGTCGACCGGCACGATCACCATCGGCGGACAGGACATCTCCGGTGCCGGTGCTGCCGCTCGAGCGAAGGCCGGCATGGCCCGCTCGTTCCAGTCACTCGAACTGTTCGAGGACACGACGGTGTTCGAGAACCTGAGCGTGGCGGCCGACCCGAACGACCTGGGCTCGTACCTGCGAGACCTCGTCTGGCCGGTCATCCCGAAGTTCGGTCCGGAAGTCGTTCGGGCGATCGAGGAGTTCCAGCTCGACGAAGATCTCCACCGCGAGGTGAGCGACCTGTCGTACGGCAAGCGTCGTCTGCTCGCGATCGCCCGTGCGGTCGCCATGCACCCGAGCGTGCTCCTGCTCGACGAGCCGGCGGCCGGTCTGAGTTCGGTCGAGAGCGCCGAGCTCGCCCGGGTCGTCCGCCGCCTCGCCGACGAATGGGGCATGGCGATCCTCGTCGTCGAACACGACATGGACTTCGTGATGAACGTGTGCGACCAGGTCGTCGTCGTCGACTTCGGCAAGAAGATCGCCCAGGGCACGCCCGCAGAGGTCCGCAACGACCGACACGTCATCGCCGCCTACCTGGGCGACACCAATGATGACGACGAGGTCGACACCAGAGTCGCCGACCAGGACAGCGACGCTCCCGTCGTGGTCGGGTGAGGGAGGCAACGCGATGAGCAACGATCCCACCAGCTCCGGCCAGACCGGCAACATCACCGCCGGCGCCCTCGGTCTGGTCACCGCCGACGCCACCGGCCACCCGACGACCGACGAGGCCGCCCACGATCCCGCCGACGACGGTCGCAGCGGCGCCAGCACGATCTCCGACGTCAGCCCGTTCGCCATCACCCACACGCCCAACCTGCTCGAGACGCGCATGCTGAAGGCGGGCTACCTCGGCCGGGAGGTCGTGTCGGGTGTCAACATCACCGTGCGGCCGGTCGAGGTCGTCGCCCTGCTCGGCCCCAACGGCGCCGGCAAGACGACGACGCTGCTCACCCTGGCCGGCCAGTTGGCACCGGTCGACGGGATCGTGATGTTCAGCAACGTCCCGACGTTCACACCCATGTATCAGCGGGTGCGCGATGGGGTCGGTCTCGTCACCGAGGAGCGTCTGATCTTCACGAGGATGTCGACGCGCGACAACCTGCGTATCGGCGACGGCGACGTCGACCGTGCGCTCGAACTCTTTCCCGAGTTGCGGTCGCGGCTCGACGTGCGCGCCGGGATGTTGTCGGGTGGTGAACAGCAGATGGTCGCGTTGTCGAGAGCGCTCAGTCGCTCGCCGTGCATCCTCCTGGCCGACGAACTCTCGCTCGGTCTCGCGCCGATGATCGTCGACCGCCTGCTCGGCGCGGTGCGTCGCGCCGCCGACGAGGAGGGGATCGGCGCGCTGATCGTCGAGCAACACGCGCGCAAGGCGCTCAAGAACAGCGACCGCATGTACCTCATGGCGCGCGGCCAGATCCGCATGGAGATGCCGTCGTCCGAAGCGCTGAAGCGCCTGGACGACATCGAGCACGCCTATCTCGCCGGCGTCTCCGAGACCGAAGAAGACCACATCGAACGCAAGCGCCGCAAGGACGTCCGGCGGGCCTGGGGCCGTCAGCGGGTTCGCGAGCGCGAACTGCGACGCCTCACCGGCACTCAGGTCTCGCGACGCCACACGTCCGAAGACGACGAAATCCTCGATCGCGAGCAACTGCGCCGCGACTGGCAGATCCGCGTCCGGCGCGGCCGCAAGTACTGAACGACCGACCAGCATCACCACCGGGGGACCACGATGGCTTACCGCACCGCCGAACTACCGCCCGTCGACATCGACGGCTTCAAGGACATCCCGTTCCTGGAGCGCATGAAGCTGCTCCAACTGCACTGGGTTCAGGCCGGCTTCGGCACGCCCAGGCAGACGGCCATGTTCTACGTCTGGAAGATCTTCTTCTACGTGCTGTTCGGCCTGATCGTCGCCGGGGCGTTCACCGCCGGACTCGAGTTCAACGACATCGGAGGCTGGTGGGACGAACCGATCCTCTACCAGAAGCTGATGATCTGGACGGTGTTGCTCGAGATCCTCGGGCTCGCCGCCACCTGTGGTCCGATGGCGTTCCACTTCGACCCGCTCATCGGCCAAAGCCTCTACTGGTGGCAGAACGACACGATCCGCGTCCCGCCGTATCCGAACAAGGTCCCGTTCACGGCCGGCAACCGACGGACGCCATGGGACACCGGGCTCTACAAGCTGATCGTCTTCTGGCTCGTGATGATGCTGTTCCTCTCCGGAACGACGTCGTCGATGGAGGGCCTCCCCGAGGGCTCGGCAGGCGTGCTGCCGTCCTGGGCCCTGATCACCTACGCCGTCCTGATCGGTCTCATGGGACTCCGCGACAAATGCGTGTTCCTCGCCTCGCGCCCCGAGCAATACGTGCCCACGATGTTGGCCTTCGCGCTGTTCACCCAGTTCGCCGACGCGATCATCGCCGCCAAGATCTTCATGGTCATCGTGTGGATGGGCGCCGGCGTGTCGAAGCTCCAGCACGGCTTCTCGTGCACGGTGGCGGTCATGCTGCAGAACACGCCGTGGAACGTCTTCGACAAGCTGCGGATGGCGTCGGTTCGCGACTACCCCAACGACATTCGTCCGTCGAAGTTCACCCACTACCTGGCGCACGTCGGCGGCACCACGTGCGAGATCGTCGTGCCGCTGGTCCTCCTGTTCTCACCATGGCCGTGGTTGACGTGGCTGGCGATCATCTCGATCTGGATGCTGCACACCTTCATCATTTCGACGATCCCGCTGGCCGTGCCGCTCGAGTGGAACGTGTTCTTCATGTTCGCCGCCGGCTTCCTGTTCGCCGGCTTCCCGGCGGGTGACGGCTACGGCGTCGGGGACATGACGCCGTGGCTGCTGATCCCCGTGTTGGTCGTGCCACTGGCACCGATCGTGCTCGGTGCGTTCAAGCCCCAGTACGTGTCGTTCCTCATCGGCATGAAGCAGTACGCCGGCAACTGGGCGAGCACGACGTGGTCGTTCAGCGACTCCGAGAAGGAGGACCGCCTCAACGAGCGGATCGTCAAGGCGGCCGACAATCAGATCGATCAGCTCGAGCCGCTGTTCGGTCGCGAGATCTCCGAGATCTTCATGGAGAAGGCGATCGCGTTCCGCATGATGCACCCCATGGGACGGGCTCACATCACCTTGCACATGCGCCACAGCGACGACATGGACTCCCGCGTGCTGCGTGAGGGGGAGTTCATCTGCAACACGCTGGTCGGGTGGAACTTCGGCGACGGGCACTGCAACGACGAGCGTCTGATCGAGGCGGTCCAGGAGCGTTGCCAGTACGAGCCCGGTGAACTGATCGTGGTGTTCACCGAGTCACAGCCGATGTTCGACAAGAAGGTGCAGTACCGCGTGATCGACGCGGCGCTCGGCACGGTCGAGAAGGGCTGGTACCACAACGACTACGCCGCCGAGGAGCAGCCATGGTTGCCCAACGGTGGCATCCCGCACGTCATCACCTGGACGCGCGAGGGTTACGTCCCGAACGGCGTCCCATACCCCGGTGAGGGCAAGTTCGTGCCACTCCGCGACGTGGAGAACGTGACGGAAGCGACCCCCGCCCCCGCCACGTGATTCACTGAGTCGATGGCTCGAGCGATCGTCGTCGGGAGCGGACCGAACGGTCTCGCAGCCGCGGCGCGCCTCGCCCGCGCCGGGCTCGAGGTGACGGTCTTGGAGGCCGCCGACACGATCGGTGGCGGGACGAGGAGCTCGGAGTACCTCGTCCCGGGGCTCCTCCACGACCATTGCTCGGCCGCTCATCCGATGGCGATCTCGTCGCCGATCTTCCGCGAGCTCGATCTTCCCGGACCCGTGTGGAAACGAGCAGAGGTCGAGTGTGCTCATCCGCTCGACGACGGCACCGCCGGGGCCATGTTCAGGTCGTTCGATGCCACCGAGTCGGCGCTCGGCGATGACGGACGCCGCTGGCGACAGGTGTTCGAACCGGTGGCGAACGACTTCGACGATCTGTTCGCCGACATCTCGCAGCCGATCATTCGCGTGCCCGATCACCCGATCACGTTCGCCCGCTTCGGGATGCGTGCCGCGCTGCCGGCCACGGTGCTGGCCCGGCTGTTCCGAACCACCCAGGCCCGTGCGCTGTGGACCGGGATCGCGGCCCATGCCTTCTGGCGACTCGATCGGCCGATGACGAGCGCGATCGGTGCCGCTCTCGCTGCAGGGGCGCACGCTCACGGCTGGGTCGTCGCCGAAGGTGGCTCGCAGGCCATCGCCACCGCACTGGCTGTCGACATCGTCGCCCACGGCGGTTCGATCGAGACCGGCGTCCGGGTCGAGTCCGTCAGCGACCTGCCATCCCACGACGTGCTGCTGCTCGACGTCTCGCCCACGGCGGCGCTCGAGATCCTGGGTGACCGCCTCCCGTCGAGCGTGGCCAAGGCGTATCGCCGCTACCGGTACGGGCCAGGTGCTTTCAAGGTCGACTTCGCGGTCGAGGGCGGCGTTCCGTGGACTGCCGACGTCGCCCGCCGTGCCGGCACCGTGCATGTCGGTGGCGACGGTGATGAGGTCGCCGCCGCGGAGTTGGCGGTGCAACGTGGTGAGATGCCGGAGCGGCCGTTCGTCCTCGTCGGCCAGCAGTACCTCGCCGATCCTGGCCGCTCGGTCGGTGACATCCACCCGGTCTGGACGTACGCGCACGTCCCGAACGGCTATACGGGAGATGCGACGGACGCGATCATCGATCAGATCGAGCGTTTCGCCCCCGGCTTTCGCGACCGTGTGGTGGGAACCGCCGTCCGGTCGACGACCGAGATGGCGCGCTACAACCCGAACTACGTGGGCGGCGACATCATCGGGGGTGCCGCGACGCTCACCCAGACGGTCTTCCGACCTCGTGTTGCGCTCGACCCGTACACAACCGGGATGCCGGGCACCTACCTGTGCTCCGCATCGACCCCGCCGGGTGCCGGAGCGCACGGCATGTGCGGTGCCAACGCCGCAGCACGTGCACTTGCCGAAATCGGGTGAGCTGTGGCGGCTCGTCGGCGAGCCGTCCTGCTCGGTCAGTTCGGCCAGATCGCCGTCGAAGGCGTTCGTTCGTGACGACCACCTGCGTTGCCCGTTCCCCCACGACGGCGTCGTACGCGAGTGCTGTCGTCGACGACCTGCACCGTGGACGTCAGTCCGACCCACGGGCTGCGGCTCGTGTCGAGAGCCCCGACAGTCACCACACTCCGGGGCTGCACACATCCGTGACGCGTGTTCCGCCGCCCCTCGTTAGCGCCGACCTACTCGTTGACGATGCGATTTGTGTGCCATCCACCGGCACTTGAGGGACGCTGCAAGCAGCGTGGATGGCGAACGTTATGGGATGGGCGGCCGAGATCAGAATGCCGGTTCTGCTCGGCCGGACGCCTCTTGCACCGACGGGACTATCGGACGCTTGGCCGGACGGCGACGTGGCGGTGGACTCGGTCACGCGTACGGCGTGTGAGTCTCGATGCCTACGGCGATCCCACATTCGGCGCTGTGCCGATTGTTGACCGCCGGCTCCGACGACCGACGGGGATCTGCTCTCAACCGTTCTTGGCATGGACGAGGCGGCGTGTCGGTGACGAGCAGTCACCGACACGCCGGATCGCTTTGGAGGGCGTGGGCCGGTGGGCCGGGTTAGCTGGGGCCGCCGGTGCCGAGCAGGGTGCCGTCAGCTGCATACGCGTTGACGGACTGAAGCACGTCCACCGTTGGCGGGGGGCTCGACGGGTTCGGAGACTCGCCGGGCGGTGGCGGGGCTTGGAACGGTAGGTCGGCGAGTACGACGAAGTAGCCATCGGGTGAGGTGACCTCGGTTCTGACCGTGCCGAGGTTCATGACGATCTCGACGCTCGCCGTGCCGGGGGGAGCTTGCCCGAAGAACGTGAAGTGGCCGAGTCCGGTCCCGTCTCGGGGGTCGGCGCTCAGGCCGTAGTTCGCCCAAGGGAGCTGCGGGTGGACGGCCGCCCGGGCGCCCGGACCGCAGCCACCGCCACCGAACGGGCCATCGTTCTCGAACAACAGGTCACCGTGGGAGTCGATGCCGTCGACCGTCCAATACTCAACGGTGCGCTCGCCGCTCGTGACGGTCGCAACGAGCCGGGCCTGGTCGGAGCTGATGTCGCAGAGAGGTTGAAGTTCCTCGTCGACAACGTCAGCCTGGTCCGGGTCGAGCCGGTCAGTGACCACCGCGTACGTGACGCCGGCACCGGCGGCGACGACGCCTCCGACGAGCAGGCCGGCGAACAGTTTCCGTCGCCGGTGCGGTCGTGGCGACGGTTGGAGCGGCTGAGGTCGTTCGAGGGTTGGGGCGGTGCTGCTCATGATGTTCTCCATGAGGTCGGCTTCCCCAGCTCGCAGGTCCAGCGATCGAACATCGATGTTGCGGTACGTCGACTGAGCCACGAGGCGATCAAGTTCTTCATCGTTCATCACTGGACTCCTTGGGTTCGATGGAAGCGGAGAGCGGTTCTCTCTGCTCTCTCATGTCCGGCGACGGTCCTGCGTTTCGATCTCCTGCTCGAGTCGTCTGCCGCGTCGGCCGCGAGCGTCGAGCGCAGCTTGTTGCGTGCCCGGTGTAGGTGAGTGCGCACCGTGTTCTGCTTCATGTCGAGCACCACCGAGATCTGGGCTGGGCTCAGTTGCTCGGTCGCCGTGAGAGTCAGCACTTCGTGTTCGACAGCGGTCAGCGACCTCATTGCAGCCGTGATCTGGGCGGCCAGAGCCGGATCAGGAACGGGCGGGTCCTCGAGGGCTTCGTCGAGTTGCGAACGGAGCTTGTCGGCGAGCCGACCCAGACGACGTCGGGTGCGGTCGCTGTTGGCAATCACGTTCCGAGCGACGCCGTACAGCCACAGGACGGTTTCCGGCTCGTCAGGCATGGCATCGAGGCGGCGCCACGCAATCAGCATGGTCTCGGCGACTACGTCAGCGGCATCGGCCGGCGAGGGGGTGCGCCGAAGCGCGTAACCCAGAACGCTCCGTGCATGATTCTCGTAGGCCGAGATGTACTTGGCTTCCTCAACGCTCTCCCGCACTGGACCTCCCCATCGCACAGCTTGCTCTACGACATGTCCGCGAGGTCGGCCAGCGTTTCAACGTCTCGCACGGCCAGCCCCACGCCGACCGCCGAGCGCAGCAGAGAGCGTGCATACTGTTCACGCCTACGACTCACCGGAACCGCACAATCCGGCACGTACGCAATCGGTTGTCCATCCGATAATGCTCGGCGGTGTCCGTGTCTTCGCCTGACCGGTACCGCCGTGTGTTGGGGACGGGATTGCGTGACGCGAGGCTTGGTCCGCTACCGGGCGGTCTGCGAGTCCGCAGGTTCGAGTAGTCGAATGCGTGCTGCCGACCGGATCTGCGTTCCGGGTATCCCCTCACGATCGGAGAGCTCATCGGTGCACCAGATGCTGCGGTTGCATGCCGATATCCGCAGGCAGCCGCCGAGGAGGGGAGGGGCGACCTCGCCGGCGTCGGTCTCGGATTGGGTCTGTGGTCAGAAGTTTCCAAAGGCGCCGGAACCAGGATCGCCTGGACGGACGGCATCGAGGAGCTCGCCGGTTTGGGAATATGCGCGAACTTCGCGAACGTTTCCCGCGCTCGGAGGGAGGGCACCGCTGTTTGCGGCTGGATGTTCGATTTCTGTTGCGATGATCCAAAAGTGGCGGTCGAACTGCCCGCTGAGGTCGGTGGGTGTCGCTTCAGTAAGGGTGCCATCGACGAACTCGACTTCGACTCGATCAACGTCGGTGGACGCTGACCCTGCGATGGCTATGGTGCTCGACGTCGCTCCGTCGGCGGTGTCGAGGGTCCCTCCGTCGATCGTGACCATTGAGTCCGGATCGATCACAGCGCCGCATCCGCCTGACCAACCGGACTCGTTGGTCGTCCAGAAGCAGTAGCGGTCACCCGACTGCTGCACCTCGTAGTAGGCGGTCTGATCCGCTGTCGCGACTCGAACGGCTTGAGATCGGTCGCCCAGTGGCACCGTTGGGAGCTCGGAACGATCAACGACTTCCAACCCAGCGAGCACGGCTGGGTCGAACCGGCCGCTCGCCTGTACCTGAACATATCCCCCGCCGACCTCGGCTTCGGCACCCCAGAACGACCCACTGTCTGTGTCGTCGACCCACCAGGACACGCCGGCGACGTCTTCCGAACGGGCTCCGGTGGGTCCCCGCTG
>NZZV01000035.1 GCA_002698945.1 Acidimicrobiaceae bacterium | reverse complement strand
TCACTAAAAGAAAGCATTTGTCTTCGATATGGGACTTCCACCACTTTGAGTCCCCAACCATCTCCTCCCAGGCCAAAGTCCAGGAGATGCCAGGCACCATGGGTCCCCCTGCAGTCTGACGGTGAGCCACGACGCGTAGGTGCCCGGCCCGGCCTCCTGCCAGTCGTAGGTGACGTCGACCGACCAGACGCCCGAACTCGAGCCCTCGTAGAACGTCTGCGGGATCGCCTCGGGCAGCGCGAGATACGTCGTCGCGGCCGGTTCGGCGTCGGCGCCGGGCGGCTCCGCAGCGAGCGTGCCGCCGCTGACCCCGTCACCCGACAGGTACCACGCGCCCGCCTCGGCGACGGGGACGGGCCAGGCGTCGAAGCCGGCCGAATAGCGGGGGAGCGGTGTCCGCGGTGGAACGCCGTCGGCGGCGCCCTCCTCGAACAAGACCTCGATCGGTGGTTCGGCCTCGAACGTGGCGAGCGCCTCGTCGTACGTCATCCCGGCGAAGCGGTCCTCGGTGGGGAGCGACACAGCGTCGGTGCCGAAGATGCCCTCGGCGAGGAGTGGTGCGACCGTTCTGGCGCCACCGAGCGTCGGCACCCGTTCGGCGACGTAGAGGTCGAGGAACTCGACGAGGCGGGGGAACACCGCCGGTCCGATCGACTCGGTGTGGAGTCCATTGGTCAGTGTCGCGAAGAACGCGTCCGTGCCGGTGAACTCGTCGAGCATCGTGGCGAAGTGGCCGCCGGTCTGTTCGTCCTGCCACGCCCCGGCGACGAAGGTCGGCACCGTGATCTCACCGACGAACCGGCGGGGAGCGACCTCGCCGGCGGTCTCCGGCGTCCAGTACGGCTGCTCGAAGATCACCGCCGACTGGTCGTAGTTCTGGAGGCGGAGGAGCTGGTTGTCCGCGCAGGTCTCGTCGCCGGCGGCGATGCGCGCCGCCGCCCACGCCTGGCCCTCGGGTTCGGCGTCGGCCATGCGGGCCTCGCTCCATGGCACGGCGAAGCCCGTGTTCAAGATGCCGCCCGGGTACAGCGTCGAGGTGTAGCTGTCGGCGATCACACTGAACGGCGTGATGGCGGCCAGGCTCGGCGGTTGGGTGCGGGCGACGAACAGCTGGCTGATGCCGGGATACGAGACGCCGACCATGCCGACCCGATCGCCGCGCACCCACGGTTGGGCGGCGACGACCTCGATCGCGTCGTAGCCGTCGGCGCTCTGGGCGTACTCGAAGTAGCGGAACGCCCCGCCGGAACAACCGGTGCCGCGCATGTTGACCCCGACGTAGGCGTAGCCGAGCGCGTTGAACAGATCGGGGAATCCGGTCGAGTCGGGGTCGCTCGGCGTGTAGCCCGAGTACTCGACCACGGTCGGATACGGACCCTCGCCGGGCGGTCCGGGGAGCCACACGCTCGCCGACAGGGTGGTCCCGTCGCGAGCTGTGATGTAGCCGAGCCCGTCGACCGGTAGCCGCTGCTCGGCGTAGAACGTCGGCGCCGGCGTCTCGCCGCGTTGGATGATCCTGATGTCCGGTGACGAGGTGGTCGCGTCGGCGACGCGGGCGAGCGAGACGTCGACCACGTCGCGGAAGATCAGCGCACCGTTCATGTCGGAGGTGCCGGTCGCGACGGTGTTCCCGTCCCGGTCGACCAGGAACAGTTCGGTGCCGGGCTCCGAACCGCGAACCGTCACCTGCTCGATTCCGGGCGACACCGAGAACGACGCTCTCGTGTCCGGGAGGGTCGTCGGTGCCGGGCGTGTCGTCGGCGTCGACGTCGCGTCGGGCGGTGCAGTGGCGTCGGTTGTCGGTGCCGACGTGGGTCGTGTCGAGCCGTCGGATGCGCCCGTCTCCGGCGTCGTGGTCGTCGACGGTGCCGGGGTGACCGGGGTGGGGCGCGGTGTCGTGTCGATCGGGGTACTGGTGACGTCACCTCCCGTACACGCGGCGGTGGCCA
The DNA here is from genome assembly GCA_002698945.1 of Acidimicrobiaceae bacterium. Taxonomy (GTDB): domain Bacteria; phylum Actinomycetota; class Acidimicrobiia; order Acidimicrobiales; family Ilumatobacteraceae; genus Ilumatobacter. The sequence continues at coordinate 15,641 of NZZV01000035.1, read as the reverse complement.
GGGCGAGGACGAGGACGAGAGCAGTGCGCCGCATGGCCCTCATCTTGGCCGCCCGGTACGGTGGCGGCCGTGGCAGAACTCGAAGTCCTGGTCGACGACATCCGACGTCTCGTGGAGGTGGAATCGCCGTCGCTCGACGTCGCGGCCTGCACCGCCTCGGCCGCGAACCTGGCCGCGTTGATCGAAGAACGCACCGGGCGTGCCGCCCACCTGGTCGACAGTCCGGCCGGTCCCCATGTCCACTGGTCGGGTGGCGGTGAGCCGGCGGTGCTGATCCTCGGCCACCACGACACGGTCTTCCCCCTGGGAGCTCTGGCCGAGCGGCCGTTCCGCCACGCCGACGGCAAGCTCACCGGGCCGGGCGTGTTCGACATGAAGACCGGGATCGTGCAGGCGATCCACGCGGTCGCCGCGCTCGACGACGCCTCGGGCGTCGAGATGCTGTTCACCGCCGACGAGGAGGTCGGATCGACCGAGTCCCGTGCGCTGCTGGAGGAGCGAGCCCAGGCGTGTGGCAACGTGCTCGTACTCGAACCGAGTGGCGACGGCGGAGCGATCAAGACCGGCCGTAAAGGCACCGGCACCTTCGAGGTCATCGTGCACGGGCGGGCGTCGCACGCCGGGCTCGAGCCGGAGGCGGGGGTCAACTCGCTCGTCGAGGCCGCGCACCAGGTGCTGGCGATCGCCGCCATCGGCGACGCCGCCGCCGGCACGACGGTCACGCCGACCGTCGCCAAGGCCGGCACCGCCGACAACGTCGTCCCGGCAGAGACCCGGATCCGCGTCGACGTGCGCGTCACCGGCCCGGAGGAGAAGGATCGGGTCGAAGCGGCGATGGCCGCGCTCTCGCCGGTCGACGAACGGGCCACGATCGAGGTGCGCGGCCGGATCGGACGGCCGCCGATGCCCGAGTCGGCGTCCGCGTCGCTGTTCCCGCTCGCCCAGCAGGCCGATCCCGGTGTGGTCGGGGTCGCCGTCGGCGGCGCCAGCGACGGCAACTTCACCGCCGCGCTCGGCGTCCCGACGCTCGACGGCCTGGGTGCCGTCGGCGGTGGTGCGCACGCCGATCACGAGTGGGTCGACGCGTCGACCCTGCCGGCACGGGTCGAGTTGTTGCGCGGGATCCTCGAACGGATCCCGGACCGCGCCGCGGTCGACGCGTGACGGTCAGGTCGCGATCGTCAGGTCGTGACGGTCAGGTCGCGACGATCACGACCTGATGGTCACGGCGTGATGACGACCTTGCCGAGCGCCTTGCGATCGATCAGGGCCCGCATCGCCTCGCCCGCGCGGTCGAGCGGGTACCGCTCCGACACGTGGGGCGCCAGATCGCCCGACGCTACCCATTCGATCAGCTGCTGACTGATCGCCGCGTTCTTCTCGGGCTCGCGGGCCGTCATCGCACCGTAGAACACGCCGATGATCTGGCAGCTCTTGAGGAGCGCCAGGTTGAGCGGGATCGACGGGATACCGGCCGTGAAGCCGATCACGAGGAAGCGGCCCTCCCAGCCAATGGCGCGCAAGGCGAGCTCGGCCTTGTCGCCGCCGACGCAGTCGTAGACCACGTCGACGCCGTTGCCGCCGGTGAGCTCCTTCGCACGGTCCTTCAGGTTCTCGGTGGCGTAGTTGATCGTCTCGTCGGCGCCGCGCTGACGGCACAGTTCGAGCTTCTCCTCGCTCGACGCCGCGGCGACCACCCGCGCACCCATCAGCTTGCCGATCTCGACGGCGGACAGTCCGACGGCACCTCCGGCGCCGGTGACGAGCAGGGTCTCGCCCGGCTGGAGTTCACCCCGGTACTTCAAGCCGTAGAGCGTCGTTCCGTACGCGTAGTTGAGGCCGGTGGCGACCTCGAACTCGACGCCGTCGGGCAGTCGCTTGGCGGCGCCCGCGGGGACGATCATCTTCTCGGCGTAGGCGCCGGTCGTGCCGAGTCCGCCCACGACACGGTCGCCGATCTGCCAGCCGTCGACGCCCGGGCCGACCGCCGACACGACGCCGGCGCCCTCGGCCCCGGGCACGTACGGCGGCGTCGGGTGGAACTGGTACTTGTCCTCGAGCATGAGCGTGTCGGGGAAGGTGACCGCCGCCGCCTTCACGTCGACGACCAGTTCGCCCTCACCCGCCACTGGATCGTCGACCTCGTCGACCGTCAGATCCTCCGGAGCCCCGAACGCATGGCACACCACAGCCTTCATGCCCGGAACCTTACGAGTCGGATGAGGTCAGACCCCAACCGACCGGCGATGCCGGGTCAGCCGTGCAGGACGGTCGGTTGGGGTCTGACCTCGTCCGACATCAACCGACCAGGTGCTGGCCAATCAGTCTTCGAGTTCGAGGAGGGAGCTGCCGGTGAGGGTGCCGACGTTGCGGTAGACGTCGAGCTTCTGGCGGCTGTCGGTGATGTCGAGGTTGCGCATCGTCAGCTGGCCGATGCGGTCGAGCGGGCCGAACGCGGCGTCCTCCACCCGCTCCATCGACAGGCGTTCGGGCTCGTACGTGAACACGCCCTTCGTGTCGACCGTGTCGAGGATCGAGTAGTCGTCACCGCGGCGGAGGCGGATGTGCACCTCACCCGACACCGCGGCACCGACCCAACGCAGGAGCGGCTCGCGCAACATGAGCGACTGCGGATCGAACCAGCGGCCCTCGTAGAGGAGCCGGCCGAGACGCCGCCCCATGGTGGCGTAGTTCTCGAGCGTGTTCTCGTTGTGGATCGCCGTGAGTAGCCGCTCGTAGGCGATCTGGAGCAACGCCAACGCCGGGCCTTCGTAGATGCCACGTGACTTCGCCTCGATGATGCGGTTCTCGATCTGGTCGCTCATCCCGAGTCCGTGACGTCCACCGATCGCGTTGGCTTCGAGCACGAGGTCGACCTGTGAGTCGAACTCCTGACCGTTGATCGCCACCGGCCAGCCGTCGTCGAACGTGATCGACACGTCTTCGGGCTCGATCGCCACCGACTGGTCCCAGTGGGCGACGCCCATGATCGGCTTCACGATCTCCATACCGGTCGCCAGCTCCTCGAGCGCCTTGGCTTCGTGGGTGGCGCCCCAGATGTTGGCGTCGGTGGAGTACGCCTTCTCGACCGAGTCGCGGTACGGCAGATCGCGGGCCTGCAGGAACTCGCTCATGCCGGTGCGGCCTCCGAGCTCGTCGACGAACTCGGGATCGAGCCACGGCTTGTAGATCCGCAGGTTCGGGTTGACCATCAGCCCGTAGCGGTAGAACCGCTCGATGTCGTTGCCCTTGTACGTGGAGCCGTCGCCCCACACGTCGACGCCGTCCTCCTTCATCGCCCGCACGAGCAGGGTGCCGGTGACGGCTCGCCCGAGCGGCGTCGTGTTGAAGTAGGTGCGGCCAGCGGTGCGGATGTGGAACGCCCCGCACTGCAACGCCATCAGGCCCTCGCGAACCAGTTCGTCGCGGCAGTCGATCAGGCGCGCCTCCTCGGCCCCGTAGACCTTGGCGCGGTCGGGGACGCCCGACAGATCGGGTTCGTCGTACTGGCCGAGATCGGCCGTGTACGTGTAGGGGATCGCGCCGCGCTCGCGCATCCAGGCGACGGCGGCGGAGGTGTCGAGACCTCCGGAGAACGCGATTCCGACCCGGTCTCCGACCGGCAGCGACATGAGCACCTTCGACATGGCGATCGAACCTACCGGACCGGCTCGTCGCCGACGTCGGCCGCCGGGGCGCCGGGCCCGGCACGGTAGACGCCGGTGAGCGATGCGGCGGACACGACGAGTGCCAATCCGGCGATGATCAACTCGAGGACCGCCAGCCCGGTGACCCGGCCGAGATCACCGATCCCGAACGCCGCGGTGACCAGCGATGCCCCGATGCCGAACCACGGGAGCCGGCGCATGTTGTTGAAGGTCGCGATCGTCATCAGCAGCGGCGCGACGAACGGGCTGAGCCGGATGATCGGGGACCGTGGGTCGGCGCGCGGACCGAGCCACCATGTCGACAATCCCAGCTGGGCACTGGAGCTCCAGACCGCCGCGAATGCGACGATCACCGAGATCCACAGACAGGCCGTCACGACCCGCCAGCCGGTCGACAACTCGCCGGCGCGCGGTGGATCGAGCAGTCGCGTGTGCTCGGCGAGCACGGTCGGTGGCGGCGGAAGCGGCTCGGGCGCCGTGTCGTCGGTGGCCTGCTGATCGGACACAGGTCGACTCTACGGCGTCGCGTCGCCCGAGCCCCGGGCGGCTGCGATGTCGCCTCACGACCACGGGCGGATACCCTCGCGGCTCGTGGCGGAGACGAACCCGACCGGCCCGACGTTCCAGAAGCTCTCGGTCTTCTACCCGATGTGGAACGAGGAGGACTACATCGAGCGCGCCCTCGCGTTCGGGAAGCGTGCCTGTGAGGGGCTCGTGGAACGCGGCGACATCGAGGACTACGAACTGATCGTGATCGACGACAAGTCGACCGATCGAACGCCCGAACTGGCCGACGCGCTGGCCGCTGGCGATCCGCACATCCGCGTCATCCATCACGAACGGAACCGCAAGTTGGGCGGGTCGATGAAGACCGGATTCGCGGCGGCGACCGGCGACCTCATCCTGTACACCGACGCCGACCTGCCGTTCGACATGAACGAGTTGCCGCGAGCGGTGCGGATCCTGCGTGAGTACGACGTCGACATCATCTCGGCGTATCGGTTCGACCGCACCGGCGAGGGCACGCTGCGCTCGGTGTACACGTTCGTCTACAACGGGCTGATCAAGTCGCTGTTCGGCGTGAAAGTCCGCGACATCAACTTCGCGTTCAAGCTGTGCCGGGCTCGAATCTTCGATCACGTCGAGCTGAAGTCGGAGGGCTCGTTCATCGACGCCGAGCTCGTGATCCGGGCGACGCGCATGGGGTACGAGATCATGCAGATGGGTGTCGACTACTTCCCGCGGACGCGGGGCGAGTCGACGCTCAGCTCGCCGGGCGTGATCGTCACGATCCTGAAGGAGATGTGGTCGTTGCGGGCCGATCTCGATCGGATCCAACGGGTCCGCTGACACGTCCGGTCGTCGGACGCGAAATAACGCCGGAAGCAGGAATCGCGCGGCCGGGGGACGGGTTGTCTGCTTGTAGCCTGGTGCCCGACCTCGCCCTCATCATGACGATCTGCACCCCCACCGCTCCGTGAACGCCGCCAACTCGATTCCCTTCGCCAAGTGGATGCCCGCGGCCGCGGCCGGCGGTCTGTTGGCGGCCGTCGTCGCAGCGGGTGTCATCTCGGGAGGTGGCAGCAGCGGCGACACGGCGTCGACGGTGACCACCTTCTCGACGCCGGCACCCGTCGAGACCGCCAACACGGTCAACACCGAGCCCGAGGTCACCGTGGCCCCCGAGGACCAGGTCACCAACGAGGGATCGACGGCTGCCAAGATCCCGCTCAGCCAGACACTGTCCAACGGGATGGCCGGCAGCGAGGTCCAGATGGTGCAGGAGCGGCTCGTGGAGCTGGGCTTCGACCCGGGGCCGACCGACGGTGTCTACGGCAACCTCACGATCCAGTCGGTCTGGGCGTTCGAGAAGCTCGTGCTGGGGACGCACCGGACCGAGGTCTCGGGGCGGGTCACCCCCGACATGTGGGACCGCATGCAGGACCCGATCAAGGTCCAGCCGCGTCTGCCCACCGGCGGGCTCGCCGACCACGTCGAGATCTACCTGCCCGAGCAGGTCATGGTGGTGTTCCACGCCGACGAACCGGCCGTGATCACCCACATCTCGACCGGCGAGCTGATGGACGGCGCGACGTCGTTCACGCCGTGGTACGAGACCGCCGCCGAGTACTGCGAGACCGTCACGATCGACACCAATGAGTACGGTGAGCCGGTCGAACCCTACGAGAAGGCGGTGTGCGGCCGTTCGTACACGCCGCCCGGTGTGTTCGAGGCGTACAAGATGATCGAGGGCCGTCGCCAGAGCGCGCTCGGGGGGATGTACGACCCGATCTACATCAATCAGGGCATCGCCATCCACGGTGCGCTGACCGTGCCGGAGTACCCGGCGTCGCACGGCTGCATCCGGGTGTCGCAATACCTCGGCGAGAAGCTGCAGGGCCTGATCGACATCGGTGACCAGGTGCTGATCTACGACGGGGAGACCGATCCCTGGAACCAGTCGAAGGAAGCGATGCAGATGCGCTTCGACTACCCCGACCCCGACGCCACGACCACCACCACGTCGACCACCACCACGACCACGACCACCACCACGACGGTCCCCGACGAGCCGGTCACGACCACGACGCAGGCCCCCGCCCCGGCCACGACGACGACGCCGCCGACCACCACGGCCCCGACGACCACCACCGAGCCGGACTCCCAGTCCAGCGACACCACCGTCCCCGACGACGACTGATCTGAGCGGCGCCGGTTTCCGCCCTGGGGGCGTTGCGGATCGGGCTCGCTGACCGAAGTCAGCGTCGCCCTCCCGCGCCTTGCCAGGACGAAAACCGATCGCCGCTCAGCAAGCTGGAAACGCCTGACTGCGCCGGACTCAACGCTCGTGGCGCAACCAAGTCGTACCCTTCACGAGCGGTTCCGGAGAACAAGCACTCTTCTGGCTTCCTGCCGGAGCTGGGTGGACGTGTCGCAAGGCGCGACGAACCCGAGCAGCCTTTCGGCTGCGAGCGGTGAGGCGGAACGCAGCGAGACGTTCAGCCAGCCCGGCAGGAACCGAGGCCGCCGAGGACGCCGGTACGGAAGGCGTCGATCTTCTCGAACGCCGTGCCGATCTGGTCGACGTTGATGCCGATGTCGCCGAGCAGGATCGCCATCCGGATCGCCTCGTCGAGGTCGCCCGGTGACGTGGCGACCGTGGAGTCGGGTTCGCCGTCGCCGTCGTCGTCGCGCTGGCTCCGCGGCGTCACCCCGTCGTCGCCGGGGGTGATGTCGCGCACCCACGCACCGGTGTAGCAGTCGTTCAGCAGCGCCCGGTCCTCACCGCTCAGTTCCGTCCCGAGGTCGAGTTGGACGAGCTCGGCGGCGGCGATGCCGTAGATGTAGCCCAGCGTGAAGTCGCCGAACTCGGCGTACAGGTCGACCACCTCCGGTTCGTCGTAGACGACCGTGCGTTCCTCGGGGCACACTACGACCTGCGGGGTCAGCGGACGGACCCCTGCGCACGAGACCGATGCGAGGTCGTCGCTGGTCGCCACGGTGAACGGTTCGAACTGGGTGCCGAACTCGTCGGCGAAGGTGACCTGCCAGAAGTTGATCAGGTCGTCGGCGAGGAACTCGGGCGCCGAGGTGCAGTCCTCACCGAACAGCTGCTGGCGCACTTCGGGGTCGAGGTCGTCGCAGTCGTACGGAGCGTTGCCGGCCAGCACCTCGTCGGCGGTGAACGGTTGGAACTGGTTCGGCATCAGTGGAAGCGGGTCGTCGATCAGCTCGGCGCAGCGAGCCGGCCCCTCGATGAAGCCCTCCTGGAAGGCGCCGACGCGATCGAACGCCGAACCGTGCCCCCCGGGCGTGAACTGGCTCGTCCCGACCGGGTCGCGTACCTCGAGCATCGCGAGCAAGCCGGCGCGGACATCGGTGTCACCGAGGCGCAGCAGCGGGGACTCGCCGCGGTAGGCCTGTCCGGTCCATGCGCCGGCGAAACAGTCCGCCTGCTGCTCGGTGACGATCGTGGCGAGTGGTCGGTCGAGCGCTCCGATCCGTTCCTGGATGGCGTGCCCGTACTCGTGGGCGAGCACCACCCCCATGACGGCGCTGCCGAACGCATCGGCCAGCGGTGTGAGGAGGCTGACGTCGGGATCGGCGCCCTCGTCGTACGCCATGAAGTCGCCGACGTTGCAGTAGAAGGCGACGAACAGCTGCAGGTCGTCGTAGTCGGTCTCGGGTTCGCCGCAGCCGGGAATCGGAGTCGTTCGCGTCGGGGAGCCGGCGTACAGCTCGCCGTCGAGCGGCTCGAACGGGGTGCCGTAGACGGCCGGATAGACGTCGTTCCACCATCGCTCGATGTCGGTGAAGGCGACCGCGATGAAGTCGTCGTGGTCGCCCGGGACACGGTTCGAGTCGGCGTCGACGACGTCGGAGAATGGGATCGACACCGCCAGTTCCGGTTCGATGATCAGCGGCTCGGTGACGTCGGCAGCCGTCGTCGGCGGCACCGTTTCGACCGGGAGCGGCTCGTCGAGCACGCTGTCGTCGGGAACCGCTCCGGTCGTGTTCTGGGGAACCGTCGCAGGAACCGTGTCGCCGATCGTGCTGTCGGGTGTCGACGTCGGTGCGGCCGTCGGGACGGCCTCGGTGGTGATCGGTACCGCAGACTGGACGCGGACGCCACCGTCGTCGGCACACGCGGCGCCGACGAGCCCCAACGTCACGAGCGACGCGATCGCGGCAGTCGATCTCCTCACCAGGTCGATGATAGGTGCGGCTGTGCAGCCGCCCCGATCGTCGCTCTCAGGGTGCTCTTAGGGCGCTGGTTCGTCCTGGCCGGCGGCGACGAGGTCGAGCATCTCGCGGATCTCGGACTCCTGAGCGTGCGCCATCGACTCGGCCATCATCACGACCTCGTCGTACTCGGCGTTGCGGGCCGCGAACTCGGCCATCTCGATACCGCCGAAGTGGTGCTCGATTATGAGATCTGCGAACAGCACGTCGGCCTGGCGCCCTTCGGCGACGGCGAGCTGTTCGAGTTCGGCCTCGCTCGCCATGCCGGGCATCTGGTCGTCTTCGGCGACCATGCTCATCCACAACATCGACGTTCCCGACTCGTTGGCTTCGGACTCGCCCAACGTGCGCAGCATCTGGATCATGCGGCCGATCTCGATGTTCTGTCCGGTGATGATGCTGCGGGCGACCGTGTTCATGCCCGGGTCGATGTCGGGGCGTGAGCGATAGATGTAGCTCATCAGGACGGCCTGCTCGTGATGCATGCGCATGTCCTGCAGGAAGCCGACGTCGACCTCGTTGTGGGCCGGCACGTCGTTGGAGTCGCCGACCATCCAGCCGACCATGCCGGCGAGCAACGCTCCGGTGACGACGAGGACCGCGATGTTGAACGGGCGTTGCCACCAGGGCAGCACGATGCCATCGTCGCTGCCGTGCCCACCCGCGGGGCCGTCGCCGTCGTTGCCTCCCTCGTCGGCCGCCGCACGCTCGTCGGCGCGCCGCTCGAGCTCGACGAGTTGGTCGAGGGAGAGGTCGCTCAGATCGGCAGCGGTCCGCTCCATCCGCCAAGTGTGCCACGGGTTCGCCGGTTGCGCGCTTCGATGGGTCGATCGGCCCCGACCGCTGTTACGTTCGTCACATGTCCAGCAAGGTGGGCAGACCACGGGACGGCGACTCGGCGGAGACCCGGCGCAAGATCCTCCGCGCGGCGCGTGTCCGGTTCGCACGAGACGGGTTCCGTGCCACGACCAACCGGATGATCGCTCAGGACGCCGGGATCACGTCCGGTGCGATCTACCACTATGTCGATTCGAAGGCCGAGCTCTACGCCGACGTCTACTGCAACACCATCGACCACCTGTACAGCGAGTTCGAGCGGGCAGCGGCGGACCACGACACGCTGTTCGACCAGTACGGGGCGGTGTTGCGGCGTGCCGCCGAGCTCTCGCTCGACGACCCGTCGATCACGGGGTTCATCGTCGCGGTCACCGAGGAAACCCGTCGGCATCCTGATCTGTTGGCACTGATGAAACCCCAGCGTGGTCGCCACGCTCGCTTCTTCGCCGGGCTGGTCCAGGCGGCCCACGAACGGGGTGAGCTGGCACCCGATCTCGACCTCCGGGCCCTCACCGACCTGTTGGGGTCGGTGATGACGGGGCTGGCCCGGATGTCGCACGCGGCGGGGGACGCCGCCCGGTACACAGCGGCCGTCGAGGTGCTCGAACGCTTCCTCGACGGCTCGCTGCTGAGTACGAGGGTCTGACGACTGATCAGCCGCCGACGTCGATCGTGATGCACTCCATCATCGCCGTCATCAGATCGCCGCCGCCTTCTTCGAGGGCCGCCATGTCGAGATCGGCGGTGGCCTCGCGGATGCAATCCGCGTCGACGTTCTCCTCGCCCATCTCCGCGACCATGTCGTCGATGGCGGAGTCGACGACCGAGCCCATGTCGACACAGCTCATCAGCTGCGAAGCGGCTGCCTCGGCGTCGTCGCTGACGTCGGCTTCGCCATCGGATCCGGCTTCGAGGATCTTCTCGGCGTCTTCGTCGCTGAGTTCGCCGGCGGCGTCGCGGACGCAGTCCTCGTCGGCGTCCACGCCATCGGCTTCGAGTTGTTCGATGACCATGTCGGCGACCTCGTCCTGCGAGCCTCCGCCGCCGCCGCAGGCGGCCAGCGCCAGCGCGGCGATCGACATGGTGGCGATCAATCGTGATTTCATCGGTGGGGTTCCTTTCCGCCGGACGTGCCCGCTTGGCATGTCCTGGGGCCTCCACTGTGGCAGATCGCCCGTGGCGGGGTCCCGAATTACTTCGTGACAGACTGCACAGGTGGAGATCGTCGTCAGCGCGCTACCGGCCGTCGTCGCCGCAGAGCGGCTGGCGTTCCGGCTGCGCGATGCCGCTCGGCGACGGGGGAGCGCTTCGCTGGCGTTGAGCGGTGGGAGCACGACGCCGCCGATGATCGAGGCGTTGCTCGGGCTGGACGTGCCGTGGGAACGAATCGGGGTGTGGCAGGTCGACGAGCGGGTGGCGCCCGACGGCGACGACGCCCGGAACGCGAGCCAGCTGACGGAGCTGCAGGGTCGGTGCGACGTCCACCTGATGCCCGTCACGGGCTCCGACCTGCGTGCGTCGGCCCGCCGCTACGCCGCTCGGCTCCCCGAACGGTTCGATGTCGTCCATCTCGGCATCGGTGACGACGGACATACGGCCTCGTGGCCCCCGGGTCGGCCGGAGGTGCCGACCTCGGAGCGTCCCGTCGAACTGGTCGACGAGTTCCACGGCCTCCCGCGGATGACCCTCACCCAGGGCGTGGTCAACGGTGCCCGTGCCCGCGTCGTCCTGGCGACCGGCGCACGGAAGCGCCCGGTGATCGAACGCTGGCTGCTCGGTGACGCCGAGCTGCCGATCTCACGGGTGCGTCGCGCCGGGACGTGGGTCGTGCTCGACGATCCGGCAGCGCCCGACGCACCCCTCCACTAGCGTCGCGGGCGTGACCGGAACGCCACCCCTCTCCGACCTGTTCGCCGACGACCCGGGCCGCGCCGAGCGCTACGTGGTGCACGCAGGCGACCTCCGCATCGACTACTCGAAGCAACCATTGAACGACGACGTGCTCGCCGACCTGCTCGATCGCGCCCGCGCCGCCGGCGTCGAGCAGCGCCGCGACGCGATGTTCGCCGGCGAGCACATCAACGTCACCGAGGACCGAGCGGTGCTCCACACTGCCTTGCGGGCCCCGCGAGACGCCGTGATCGAGGCCGACGGGGAGAACGTCGTCCCTGCCGTGCACGAGGTGCTCGACGCCATGTCGGCGTTCGCCGAGCGGGTGCGTGCCGACGACCGCATCACCGACGTCGTCAACATCGGCATCGGCGGCTCCGATCTCGGACCGGCAATGGCGGCCGAGGCGCTCGCCGCGTTCGGTCACCCGCGCATCACCTGCCACTTCGTGTCGAACGTCGACGGTGCCGACATCCACCGGACGCTGCAGCACGTGCGGCCCGAGTCGACCCTGTTCATCGTGGCGTCGAAGACGTTCGGCACGATCGAGACGCTGACCAACGCCCGCAGCGCTCGTGCCTGGCTGGTGGAGGCACTCGGCGACGACGCCGTCGCCGATCACTTCGTCGCCGTGTCGACCAACGCGGAGCGGGTCGCCGAGTTCGGCATCGACACCGACAACATGTTCGGGTTCTGGGATTGGGTCGGCGGCCGCTACTCGGTCGACTCGGCGATCGGTCTGTCGTTGATGATCCTGATCGGTCCCGACGGGTTCCGGGAGTTCCTCGACGGCTTCCATACGATCGACGAGCACTTCCGGACCACACCGCTCGAACAGAACGCCCCCGTGCTGCTCGGCATGGTCGGCATCCGCAACAGCGACGATCTCGGTCGCGGCACCAAGGCGGTGTTGCCGTATGCGCAGGAACTGGCCAGATTCCCCGCCTACCTGCAGCAGCTCGACATGGAGTCGAACGGCAAGCAGGTGACTCTCGACGGCGAGCTCGTCGCCGGCGACACCGGTCCGATCGTGTGGGGCGAACCCGGTACCAACGGCCAGCATGCCTTCTACCAGCTGCTCCATCAGGGCACCCGGATCGTGCCGGTCGACTTCATCGGGTTCGCGACGCCGAGCCATCCGTACCGCAACCACCACGACCTGTTGATGAGCAATCTGTTCGCCCAGGCCGAGGCCCTGGCGTTCGGCCGCCGCAACGACGACGAGCCATATCGCAACTTCCCGGGCGATCGCCCGAGCACGCTGATCCTCGCCGATCGGCTCACCCCGTCGGTGCTCGGTCAGCTGATCGCTCTCTACGAGCACATCGTGTTCGTCCAGGGCACCGTGTGGGGCATCAACAGCTTCGACCAGTGGGGCGTCGAGCTCGGCAAAGAACTCGCCAACCGCATCACCCCCGAACTCACCGACACCCCCGACCCCAGCCGACACGACCCCAGCACCAACGCCGCGATCGCCTGGTACCGCGCCCGGAGGTGAGCCGTCCAAACGACAGGAGGTGTCGGATACCTCCCGTCCGGCTCGGGTGGTCGAGCAGGCGTTGATGGACGGGAGGTATCCGACACCTCCTGTCCGTGGTTCAATCGGGGGTATGACGACGATCGAACGTGTTGGTGTGGTGGGGTGCGGCCTGATGGGGTCGGGCATCGCCGAGGTGTGTGCCCGGGCCGGGCTGGACGTGATGGTGCGCGAAGTCACCGAGGAGGCGGCGGAGGCCGGACGGGCCCGGCTCGTCAAGTCGCTCGACCGTGGACTGACTGCCGGCAAGCTGACCGAGGAGCAACGCGACGCCGCCGTCGGCCGGCTCGGATTCACGACCGACATGGCCGAACTCGCCGACCGCCAGCTCGTGGTCGAGGCCGTCGTCGAGGACGAGGCGATGAAGGTCGACATCTTCAAGCAGCTCGACGCGGTGCTCACTTCCGACGACGCGATCCTCGCCAGCAACACGAGTTCGATCCCGATCATGAAGCTCGGCACGGCCACCAGCCGCCCGGAGCAGGTCATCGGCATCCACTTCTTCAACCCGGTCCCGGTCCTCAAGCTGGTCGAGCTCGTCATGAGCCTCATGACCAGCCCCGAGACGGCCGAGCGCTCGGAACGGTTCGCCACCGACGTCCTCGACAAACACGTCGTGCAGAGCCAGGACCGTGCCGGCTTCATCGTGAATGCCCTGCTCATTCCGTACCTCCTGTCGGCGATCCGGATGATGGAGTCGGGATTCGCGTCGAAGGAGGACATCGACACCGGGATGGTCGAGGGCTGCAGCCATCCGATGGGCCCGTTGCGGCTCACCGACCTGATCGGCCTCGACACCACGCTGGCCGTCGCCGAGAGCCTCTACGAGGAGTTCAAGGAACCGCTCTACGCCCCGCCGCCGCTCTTGTCGCGCATGGTCGACGCCGGCCTGCTGGGTCGCAAGGCGGGTCGCGGGTTCTACGACTACGCCCGCTGAACGGGGCCCGTCGAGCCGTCGTCGGGCGGTGGCGCCGCTCCGGTGCGCATGAGCTCGAGGAGCTGCTCGGCGCCGTGGAAGGTCTCCTCGTGACCGTCGGCGACCCGGCGCACCACCCCGTGCCACGCGTCGTCGGGATGGACGGGCGGAGCGATACGGACGACGAACGTGTGCACGCCGCCAGCCTCGCGACCGCCCTTCGGGTGATCTTCGGTCGTGCTTCGGGGCCGATTCAGCCTCTGCCGACGGCGGCGGCGAAACTCGTCGGTTCGAGGTCGAGGTCGCGCATCCGGTCGGCATAGTGCTGATACCTGCGGCGCGCGTCGCCGTGCCGGCCGACGGCCGTCAACGCCCGGACCAGATCGACGTGGGCCGCCTCGTCGTACGGTTCGCGCTCGATCAGCCGGAGGTACAGGCGGATGGCATCGTCGAGGTCGCCCGACGCGGCACGGATCGCCGCCAGTTCCCGCGTCACGTTCAGGTAGACCGCTCGTGCCTCCTCGCGGAGCGGGACGAACCAGTCGACGTACGGATCGTCCTCGAAGACGTCGCCCTGGTAGCGGGCCTCGACGGCGGCCAACATGGCGACGGCTCGATCGCCTCGGTGTCGTCGCAGTTCGGCGAGTGCGGAGCTCGCCCCGTCCAGGAACTGGTCGATGTCGGTCGGCACGCTCGCCGGGTCGAGCACGATCGCATCGCCCTCGGCGCGCACGTAGTGATCGGCACCGAACTCCTTGTCGGGGTCGAGCACAGATCGCATCGTCGCCAGCGCGACCGACAGCTTGCTCGAGGCCTTGGCCGGGTCGTCCTCCGGCCACAGCCGTTCGAGCGCGACGTCGCGCGGGAGGGGTCGACCGCGAAGGCACACCAGCATCTTGAACAGGTCGCGTGCCTTCTTCGATTGCCACCGTTTGACGGGAATCGTCTCGCCGTGCAGCGCCACCGTGAACGTGCCGAGCGCCGTCACCGTCAACGCCGTCCCGTGTGCGGCACCGTGACGGTCGAGGAGCTCCTCGGCGCGAGCGAGCAGTGGGCGGGCACCGAGCCGACGCGCCTGCTCGGCGACGGCGGCGACCCGGGTGATCCCGAGCGCGTCGAGGCGGAGTTCGGCGATGCGGAGCTCGACCCGTCCGCTGTCGATCGGACAGTTGAGCTCGTCGAACAGGTTGAACGCCTGATCGAGCAAGCGACGACGGCTGGCGGGGTCGGGTTCGACGGTCGCCTGCGTCTCGACCGCGACGCCGAGCACGTACCGGTCGCGGCGGCTGCGGGCGAGTTCGGCCGCCCGTTCGGCAGCCTGGCGGGCGGTGTCGGTGTCGTCGCGGTCGGCGGCGAGTCGGGCCACGATCGTCCAGGCTTCGGCGGCGTCGAGCGAGACCGGGGCGATGTTGGTGGCGCGCTCGGCGTGTCGCCAGGCGGCATCGGGGTCGATCGAGGCGAGGGTGGTCGCCAGCTGATTGAGCGCCGCGACCTCGATCTGCAGGTCGCCGACACCCTCGGTCAGGGCCAGGGCCCGTTCGCAGGCGCCACGTGCCTGTTCGAGATCGCCACGAGTCGTGAACAGGCGTCCGAGTTGGACGAGCGGATACGCGACCATCGGCGTCCCGAGGCGTTGCAGCAGCTCCGAGGCGACCGACAGATCGGTGCGGGCGTCGTCGAGCCGTCCGAGCTTGATCGCGACCTCACCGCGGTTCGTGAGCGCCAGGGCGAGCATGCCGTCGAAGCCGCCGGCCTCCGCGTATCGCACCGCCTCGTCGAGCTCGTCGAGCGCGGCCTCGTACTCACCCTCCTCCATCAGCCGCGATCCCCGGTTCGATCGGATCCGGGCGATCTGCAGCAGATCGGGCGCACGTTCGGCGTACTGGAGGGCACGCACGTAGTGCCAGTCGTTGCCGACACGATCCCCGTCGCTGGCCGCGACCATCGCTGCCAGCGTGTACGCGACGGCCAGTGCGCCGTCGTCGCCGATCGACGACGCCAGTTCGAGCGATCGCTCGGCATGGCTGCGGGCACTCTCCAGGTCGCCCGC
>NZZV01000034.1 GCA_002698945.1 Acidimicrobiaceae bacterium | reverse complement strand
CGATGTACACGAAGCCCTCGTCGTCGACGCGGGCGGCGTCGCCGGTCTTGAGCCAACGCCCCTCGAACGCACTCGCCGTCGCCTCGGGCTTGTTCCAGTAGCCCGGGGTGATGTGCGGGCCCGCGACCCACAGCTCGCCCACCTCGTCGGGCGCGCAGTCGATCCCGTCGTCGTTCACGATGCGGAGTTCGGTGTGCAGCAGCGCCTTGCCCGTCGACCCGATCTTGCGGAGTGCGTCACCCGGATCGAGGAAGATCGCCGCCGGACTGGTCTCGGTCATGCCGAACCCCTGCGACAACAGGACGCCACGTTCCATCCAGGTCTCCATGATCGTGAGCGCGCAGGGTGCGCCTCCCACACCGGCGATCCGTAGGCGCGACAGGTCGGTCGTCGTGAAGTCGGGGTGCTGCATCATGAACTGGTAGGGCGCGGGCACGGCGAAGAAGTGGGTGATGCCCTGGTCGGGGTCGTCCAGCACGCGGAGGGTCTCGCCCGGATCGAACTGGCGCAACAGCACGACCGTGCCGCCGGCGTGCAGGACCGGGTTGCTGTAGCAGTTGAGCCCACCGGTGTGGAACAGCGGCAGCACGTTGAGGTGCACCGTGTCGAGCCCGATCCCGGCGGGGATGCCGAGGTTGACACAGTTCCAGAAGTTCATGCCGTGGGTGATCATCGCCCCCTTCGGCAGGCCCGTCGTCCCGGAGGTGTACATGATCGTGACGACGTCGTCGTGGGTGAGCGCCACCCGCTGCACGGGCTGTTCGGCAGCCGCCGACAGGGCCTGCTCGTACGCACTGTCCGGCGCACCGCCGACGATCTCCAGCGTGGACGCGATGTCGCACCGACGCTGGAGCTCAGCCGCGTTGGCGACGAACTCGGTGTCGTGGACGAGCAGTTTCGGGGAGCTGTCGCCGATGATGTACTCGAGTTCGCTGACGGTGAGTCGCCAGTTCAGCAGGACACAGATTGCACCTGTCCGGGCACAGGCGAACTGGATGTCGAAGTACTCGACGCCGTTGTGCGCCAGCACGGCGACCCGGTCGCCGCGGCCGATCCCGAGCGAACCGAGGTGCGCGGCCATTGCGTCGATGCGCGCGTCGAGCTCGGCGTAGGTGAAGCTGCGCCCGGTCCCGAGGTCGCGGACCGCTTCCTTGCCGCCACGGTTGTCGCGGTGATGGGCGATCCAGTCGTACGCACGGACGTCGCCGTGGCCGGGCGGTCGCGACGTGGTCATGGCGGTGACGTCGGCCGGGTCGGGCACGAAATCGGTCGGCTCGCCGGTCGCGCGTCCAGTCGTGTGTGTCGTGTGTGTGGTGTGTGTGGTCATGCGGACATCCCCCTCGTCTCCCCCACGGACGGGGTGAACGTAGCAAGTGGGTGGGGGACGGGTCGCTTCGCGGACCGGCGTAGCCTCGTCGACGTGTTCGACGTCGTCCTCGTCGCGCCGGAGATCGCCACCAACACCGGCAACATCATCCGGTTGTGTGCGAACACCGGGGCGCGTCTGCATCTGGTGCGACCGCTCGGCTTCACGATGGACGACCGGTCGCTGAAGCGGGCCGGTCTCGACTACCACGATCTGGCATCGGTGACCGTGCACGACGACGCGACGGCGTGCCGGTCGGTGGCGTCGGGCCGACGCTTCACCTTCTCCTCGAGCGCACGTCGCCGTTTCGACGCCGTGGCCTTCGAACCGGACGACGTGTTCGTGTTCGGTGCGGAGCGTGCCGGACTCACCGCCGCTGATCGTTCGGCCTTCGCTCCGGCGGACGACCTGGCGATACCGATGCGGGCGGGAAACCGGAGCCTCAACCTCGCCAACGCCGTGGCGGTGGTCGTGTACGAGGCCTGGCGCCGGCACGGCTACGTCGGAGCCTCCGGGGCGGCCACCACCGGCGAAACCCTCACCAGCGACGACTTCGATCTCTGAAATCGCCGATCCGTCGTCGTTCAGGACGGCCCGGCAGTGATGTGGACGACGCGGGATGTCGCCGGAGGCGGTGCGTCGAGGCGCTCCAGTTCGACCGGGCCCCCGGAGCGGTGCAGCGCCCACGCACGGTCTGGGTCGTCGGTCAGCGCGACGATCCCCTTCACTCGGACGACCGACTCGGGAAGGCGAGCGGTCTCGTCCATGAGTCGATCCCGGTCGAGTGGTGTGTCGTACACGAACGTGCGCGCCCGATGGGAATCGTCGTGCTCGTGCACGGGGTCGTCGCTGTGGTCGACGGTCCGATGGTCGCTCGAGGTGACGTCGAACGCGTCCCAGCCGATCTCGCCCCGCACGGTCTCGATGACACGTGCAGCGGGCGCACGCTCGGCGAGCCAGCGGCGGAGCCGGTCGAGTGCGGCGGCATCGACCAGGTCGACCTTGTTCACGACGCAGACGTCCGCCGCGTCCAGCTGCCGGACCACCGTGTCGCCGACATAGCGGTCGCGCGACCGCCGCTCGACCGAAGCGGCGTCCGCCACGATCACGAGCGGGCCGACGTGGAGACCGGCGGCGCGACCGAGGCGGGCGATCGTGCCGGGATCGGCCACGCCACTCGCCTCGACCACGACCACATCGAGATGGTCGAGGCGAGTGCGTACGGCGGTGAACGCCTCGACGAGACCGTCGGCGAGGCTGCAGCAGATGCAACCGTTGGTGAGACTGACGACGTCGTCGTCGATCGATGCGATCAGCTCACCGTCGATGTCGATGTCGCCGAAGTCGTTGACGAGCACCGCCACCCGCCGTCCGTCGGCTTCACGGAGCAGGCGGTTGACGAGGGTGGTCTTCCCGCTGCCGAGGTAGCCCCCGATCACGTGCAGCGGCGTCGCGCCCGGCCCCATGCGGCCAGACCATAGGCGACCCTGCGTCCGGATCATCCGGGACCGCCGGTCGGCTCATCGGTACGATCCCGATGGCATGTCGAAACGCAACATCGTGTGGCTCGTGGCGATCGTCGTCGTCGGAGTGTTCGTGGGGATCGTGGCGGGGTGGCTGTGGGGGCTGCTCGCCGCGGCCATCGTGTTGGTCGTCAGCGAGGTGGTCGAGCGATCGGCGCGCCGGCGACGACGCGCCGATCGCGGCGAGACCGGCCCGACATCGCTCGCGGCGACGATCGAGTCTCGTCGTCGGCGCCGCTGACGCGTCGATCCGGTCGACGCCGTCGCAGACCCGTCACCTCGCGCCGTCGGGCGAGCGTCGCGCCGCGGCTGCGAAGTCGGATCGTTCCCGATCCGTCCACCCGTCATCGTCCACGGCGGCGACGAGTTCGTCGATCCAGCGGTCGATCGGGTCGACCGGGTTCGGGAGCTCGCGGCGGACGATCTCCGAGCGCAAGGTCTGAAGCATGTCGGCCATCGTCCGCATCACGGCCGGGTCGTGTCGGCCGTAGTGGCGGATCGGGTCGAGAGCGGCACGGAGGTGCTCCTCCGGCGACGCGACCGACCGGATGATCAACCGACCGTCGGCTCGGATCTCGGTGTCGGCCGGTTCGCCGGCCCAGAGCTCGGCGAGGATCTCCCCGAGGTGCATGATCAGGTCGCGGGCGGTCTGAGGATCGTTGATGCCGGGCGACAGGGCGCGCACGGCGATGTCGGTGAGCTGCGAGGTGCCGAAGCCGACGTCTTGCTGCATCGTCCGCGACGGCCCCAGCGCGAAGCAGCTCCGAATCGACTCGATGACGGCTTCCTGATCCGGCGCGCCCGAGTCGTCATCGGCCTGGACGGTGTCACCGGTCTGAACGGTCTCGTCGGTGTCGTCGGTCGACGGGAGGTCGACCCAGGCGAGGGGGCTGCGCGCAATCGCGAATCCGCCGTGCACGACGACGACCCAGACGGTCGCTCCCTCCGGCAGGGTCTCGACGAGTTGCTCGATGTCGATCTGCTGCACCCAGCCGCTCGTGTCGCACTCGACCGCCACCGCGCCGTCGGGAATCGCTGTTGGAGGTCGCGGGTGCGCGGCGGGTACGTGGCCTGGTCGTTCGTCGGTGCTGGCACCGACCGACCTGATCGTCGCGATCGTGTCGTCCGTCAGTCTCCGGGCGATCGTCCCGATCTGGAGGTTCGTCGTCACCTGGTCGATCGCTCGCACGACGTACACGAGCGACACGATCGCCAACACGACCCCGACCAGCACGGTCGTGCTCGGCACGATGCTGAGGTCGTCGCCGAGCTGGCGAGCCGAACGCAGCCCGAGCAGGCAGAACACGGTCGTTCCGAGCACGACGCCGACGGCGCGTTGTAGGACCCGGTCGCCGAGCCAGTTCCGCAACGTGCGCGGGGACAGTTGCCCGCTCGCGAGCTGCACGGCGACGAGCACCATCGAGACCAGCAAGGTGACGGCGGTGATCAGGCCGCCGGCGATGGCGCCGAGGATGGCGCGTGCGCTGTCGACCGTGGTCTCGAAGAACGTCGGCAGCGTTTCGTCGTCGAGCTGACGATCGATCAGCAGCGTCACCTGGCTCAGGACGACGCCCGCGAACAAGAAGGTGAGGGGAACGAGCGCCAACCGGTGGCGTGCATCCTCCAACAGCTGGCGAAGACGAACGACACCGATGTGGTCGCGGAGCCACGTTGTCATACGAACGGGGTACCCCCTGTCACCCGGCTCGAACCGGGTCGGGTCGAGGCAGGCGAGCGTATCGGGAGACCGCGTTCAGCGCCGGGAGACGACGTCACCAGCGGGCGAGGGCCGCCAGACCACCGGACATCTCGGCGGTCTGGGGAACGACGACCACCGCAGCGGAGGTCGTGAGCGCGGCGGTGATCGCCGCTCCGATGGCGTCGAGGCGAGCTCGGACCTCCCCGTCGTCCATGGTCGACGTCGGTCCCGACACGAGCAAGGTTTCGACGCGTCCCTCGCGGAGCGCCGCTTCGACCTCGCCAGGATCGGTGATGCCACCCTGGTCGCGGAAGCGTTCGAGGATCGCGACCTGGAACCGGGCGCGACGGTCGGCGAGCTGATCGACCACCTCGGACGACACGCCGTCGAGATCGCCGGCCTCGATGTCGACGAGTACGTCACCGAACTCGTGGTCGAGGGCCTCGTGCAGGAACTGCTTCGCGCGAACCTCGCCGGTCACGGCGATGAGGACGGGATCGAGTTGGCGTGCCATCTCGGCCACGACGTCGGCGACGTCGCCGGCGTTGCGCTCCCACGTGTTCTCGGCCCGCTGCTGGTAGCGGCGGTGCGACCAGCCTCCGCCGCGGACCCGGTGGATGTGTTCGGTGTCGCCTTCGACCTGTTCGGATCCAGTGGGGCGGCCGGCGTCGAAGCCGGTGACCGTCGCTCCCGCGCGGTCGGTGTCGACGACGATGTGGGGAAGGGTGCGCTGGCGGTCGTCGATGATCTCGAGTAGGCGCGGGTGGTCGGCGACCTCCGTGACCGCGTCGCCACCCTTCAACTCACCGTTGAGGTGCTCGACGAACACGACACCGTCAGCACGCTGGATGATCACGAACGCCGGGGCGTCGCTGTGGTGGAGCTCGGCGACGACGGCCTCCAGTTCGTCGAGACGGTCGGACGACCAGTCGGCGTCGAGCTGCTCGAGCCGGCGGCGGGCGTGCTTCCACATCACTTCGAAGCGATGATCGCCCCCGAACTGACCGCTGGGAGCGGGCAACATCACCGTCGCGAACGGACCGTCCCCGTCGACGAACGATCGCAGGTCGTCGGTCGTGAAGGTGCTCGTGAGGCGGGCGGCGGGGTCGGTGTTCGTCATCGGGTCTCCTGGGTCGTGCTCGTGCACTCGTGTTGGTGCAGGGGTCGTGTCGGTGCAGGGGTCGTCGGGCGGACGTGGTTCAGGCCGTGTCGGGTGTGTCGTCGCTCGTCTCGTCGACGCGTACGGCTGCTGCTTCGGGAGAGGTGGCGGTCGCCGGTGTCGGCGATCAGCTGCTGCTCGTCGTCGATCACGTCGGGGTCGACACCTGGGTCGAGGAGGGCGGCCGGTCTCGCGGCCTCGTCGGGCGGTTCGCGCTCGTCGACGTGGCGGTCGTCGCGGGTGCGGTAGTCGTCGTCGGCGATCGAACCGTCCGACAGGATGGAGGGGTCGTCGACACCCAGCGGCTCGTCGGGCGGGAAATCGTCCGCGGCCCGGCCGTCGTCGCCCACCTCCTCGCCGAGCTTGGACGGATCGAGCTGTTCGGCGTGTGAAGCGTGTGCATCGCTCATGTGTCCGGCGTACCCGGCAGGGCCGGCGCAGAAACTCGGCACGAACACCGCGGCGGGCGCGTACGCGGTGCGCAGGAAGAGCGTCTGCAGGGCAGGATGAGCGTGTGCAGCCAGCCCGTCCGACGTGTCGGGTGCCGCGTGTCAGGTCGAGCGGAGCGCTTCGATCAGCTCGTCCTTGGTCATGTCGGACCGGCCGTCGATGTCGAGCTCCTGTGCTCGCTCGTACAGGTCGTCCTTCGACCAGTCCTCGTACGGCGGCGATTCGCCGCCGCGGCGGGACGCGCCTGGTGAGTTGGCGATCGCTGCGGCTTTCGACTTGGACATACCGTCGTCGCGCAGCGACTCGTACTGCTCGTCGTTCTGAATGCTGGGGCCGTGATTCTTCGCCATGGTGTCGCGGTACCCCACCGCCCCGCCCCACAAACGGTCGCCGCCCTGCGCCAAGATGAGCCGATGAGCGACGACGCTGCCATCGAGATGATCATCGATCCGCGAGAGCGCCCGGTCGGGCGCGGCACGGTACGGCGGCTCTTGCCGTGGCGACGGCGGCGGATGGTGGGGCCGTTCGTGTTTGCCGACGTGATGGGTCCCGAGTCGATGGGGCCGGGCCAGGGGATGGACATCGACGCCCATCCCCACCTCGGGTTGTCGACCGTGACATACCTGCTGCGCGGCCGTGCCGTCCATCGCGACTCGACCGGCGCGGTCCAGACGATCGACCCCGGTGCCGTCAACTGGATGACCGCCGGCGGCGGGGTCACCCACACCGAGCGGAGCCATCCCGACGATCGCGCCGGAACCGCCGAGATGTTCGGCCTGCAGACGTGGGTCGCACTCCCGGACGACGCCGAGGACGGCGAAGCACGGTTCGAGCACAGCTCGGCGGCCTCGGTTCCTGTCGACGGGGTCGGCGGTGTCACCGTCCGGCTCGCCGTCGGCACCGGGTTCGGACTCGCGGCGCCGATCGCCGGCTCGTCACCGCTGATGCTCGCTCAGCTCGAACTGAGCGGCGGTGGCGCGACCCTCGAACCGGAGCATACGGAGCGTGCCGTGATCGCGATGGCGGGTGACGTCTTCGTCGACGGACGGCGACTTGATGTCGTGCAGCTGGTGGTCGTCCGACCGGGGAGCCGGCCGCGCGTGTCCGGCACCGGCACGGCGATGGTGCTCGGCGGTGAGCCGGTCGGGGACCGTCACATCTGGTGGAACTTCGTCCACTCGGACCGCGACGTGATCGAAGCGGCCAAGTCGAGGTGGGAGCAACAGCAGTTCCCGCTCGTCCCCGACGATCACGATCCGTGGGTGCCGCTCCCCGGCTCGTAGTTCTCGGTCCGGCGCGCTCGTCACCAGCCGCCGGTGCCGGGTTCGCCCTTGTGCGGGCCGACGATCTCGTCGGTGACCCATCCCCCGTAGAACCCGCCGGCCTGCGGCCGTACGACCTCGTCGGCGACCCGGCACTCGATACGACCGGGATAGAACGAGAACCAGCCGGCGATCGAGGCGAACTCGGGCTGCGGCGTCGGGTACGACCAACCGATCGGGTCGTTCGGGGCGTCGGCGAGCGCCCAGTAGGTCGCTTCGCCCTTCCACTCGCAGAACGACCGGCCGTCGGCGCGCACGAGTCGCTCGACGCGGACGTCGACGGGTGGCAGATAGAACGTCGGCGGACTGGCGGTCTCCAACACCCGCACGGCAGCGGTCGTGTCGGCGATCGGATCGGCGGCGTCGCCCACGACGACCCGCCGCGCATCAGGGTCGATGCGCGGCGGTCGGGGATAGTCCCAGACGGACTCTCGCCCCGGGCCGGGCTCGATCGCGAACGGAGGTCGCTCGTCGCCGGTGTTGGTCCATCCGAAGAGCCCCATGTGCCGACCGTACCGTCCGGGGACCTGTGGTCGGCGTCGGCGGGTCAGGCGAACGCGGGGACGTGTGGTCGCCGTCGGTGGATCAGGCGAACGCGACCGCTGCGACGTCGGCGTAGGTGTCGGCGAGGTGGAACGTCATCTCGTCGCGCACCCGTTCCGGCACGTCGTCGAGGTCGGGCCCGTTGCGCTTGGGGAGCACGACCTCGGTCAACCCCATCCGGTGGGCGGCGAGCACCTTCTGCTTGACACCGCCGATCGGCAGGACCTGGCCCTGGAGGGTGATCTCACCGGTCATGCCGACGCTCGGCTTGACGTGACGCCCGGTCAGCAGCGACACGAGCGCAGTCGTCATCGTGATCCCGGCCGAGGGCCCGTCCTTCGGCACCGCACCCGCCGGCACGTGGACGTGGAATCGCCGTCGGAGCGAGTCGTCGTCGAGCCCGAGCTCGTCGGCGTGTGACCGAACGTAGTTGAGGGCGATCTGGGCCGACTCCTTCATGACGTCGCCGAGCTGACCCGTCAGGGTGAGCCCGGGTTCGGCATCGGGGCCGGTCGGGAACGCCGTCGTCTCCACGAACAGCACGTCGCCGCCGACGCCGGTGACCGCCAAACCGGTCGCCACGCCGGGCACGTTGGTGCGCTCGGGGACGTCGTCGGTCACCTTCGGACGTCCGAGCCACGCCGAGACCTCCTCCGGGTCGATCACGACCGGGGTCGACGTGCCGGTGGCGACCTTCGACGTCACCTTGCGCACGAGCCGACCGAGTTCGCGCTCGAGGGTGCGGACGCCGGCCTCACGCGTGTAGCCGTGGATGACGGCGGAGATCACCTCGTCGCCGACGTCGATCTCGTCCGGCTGCAGTCCGGCCTGCTCGATCTGGCGCGGCAGGAGGTAGCGGTTGGCGATGAAGCGCTTCTCGTCCTCGGTGTAGCCGTCGAGCCGGACGAGGTCCATCCGGTCGAGCAGCGGTGCCGGGATCGTGTCGGCGACGTTGGCGGTCGCGATGAACACGACCTCGGACAGGTCGAGATCGACCTCGAGGTAGTGGTCACGGAAGGTGTGGTTCTGTGCCGGGTCGAGCACCTCGAGCAGCGCAGCCGTCGGGTCACCCGACCAGCCGCCGACGGCGAGCTTGTCGACCTCGTCGAGCAGGATCACCGGGTTCATCGTGCCCGCCTCCTGCAGCGCGCGGACGATCCGGCCCGGCTGCGAGCCGACGTACGTGCGACGGTGGCCGCGAATCTCGGCCTCGTCGCGGATGCCGCCCAGGGCGACCCGGACGAACTCGCGTCCCATCGCCCGTGCGACCGACTCGCCGAGGCTGGTCTTGCCGACCCCCGGAGGGCCGACGAGCGTGATGATCGCACCGGAGCCGCGACGGCGGTGACCACCGTCGCGGTCGTCTCGGTCGTCGATGCCGCGGTCGCGTCGGAGCTTGCGGGTGGCGAGGAACTCGCCGATGCGATCCTTGACCTCGTCGAGCCCGTAGTGGTCGGCGTCGAGCTGTGCTCGCGCCGCGTCGAGATCGAGCGAGTCGGCGCTGCGCTCGCCCCACGGCATGTCGAAGACCCGGTCGAGCCAGGTGCGCACCCACGAGTGCTCGGGCGACTGCGAGCTCATCCGCTCGAAGCGGTCGAGTTCCTTGGCGATTGCGTTCTTGGTCGCGACGGGCGCGTCGAGCCGGTGGAGCCGGTCTCGGAAGTCGCCGACGACGTCGTCGTCCCCCTCGCCCAGTTCCTTGCGGATCGCGTTGAGCTGTTGACGGAGCAGGTATTCGCGCTGCTGCTTGTCCATCCCTTCGCTCACGTCGTTGCGGATGGTCTCGGCAACCTGCAGTTCGGCGAGGTGGTTGCGCGCCCAGGCGCTGATCGCGTCGACGCGGTCGGCGAGGTCGACGGCGTGCAGCACCCGGCGTCGGTCGTCGTCGGTGAACTCGGCCCAGGTGGCGACGGCGTCGGCGAGCGCGCCGGGAGCGCGGGTGGAACCGAGGATTTCGGGCAGGCGCCGCGAGCGGCGCAGCGGGGCGATCAGTTCGAGGATCGCACGCAGTTCTCGAGCCGCGGCGGTGACGCGTTCGGACGGTGCCGGATCGATGATCGGGTCGACCGCGGCCGTCAGATGACCGGGAGCGCCGTCGGTCGCGTTGTCGGCCGCGAGGCCGATGTAGGCGCGGGTGTCGACCTGGACGATGGCGACGGGTTCGCCGCCGGGCAGCTTGCCGACGTCGGGCACCGTCGCGACGACCCCGAGGGTGTCGGCCGGGTCGGTGACGAACGCGACGCGGGCGTTGGTCTCGGCGCGGGCGGCCTCGACCGCGCCGCGCACTCGGGGATCGGACAGCTGGAGGGTGAGCGTCGCACCCGGGAGCACGACGGTGGGGAGGATGGCGACGGGAAGACGGGTGGTCGTCGACGTTTCGGACATGTGCACACGGTACGGGTAGAAATCCTGAGTCACTACCTGTCAACTATCGAAGAGCATCGATTTCAGCGAACGCTCATCCCGTCGGGGTAGGTTGAGCGCTCGTGAGCGACGGGGCGAGCGACAGGGTGAGCAAGGCGGTCAGCACGGGGGTGAATGCCGTCACGGCCGCCGACGTCGCGGCCGCCGCCGAGCGCATCGCCGACGACATCGAACGAACCCCGGTCGCCGACTCGCACACCCTGTCGGCTGTCGCCGGCGCCGACATCGTCGTCAAATTCGAGAACCTCCAGTTCACGGCCTCGTTCAAGGATCGCGGCGCGGCGAACAAGCTCCGGCAACTCACCGACGACGAGCGGTCGTGCGGCGTCATCGCGCTCAGCGCCGGCAACCACGCACAGGGCGTCGCCTACCACGCCGGTCGGCTCGGCATCCCGGCGACGATCGTCATGCCGACGTCGGCACCCTTCGCCAAGGTCGCCAACACCGAGGCACTCGGCGCCGACGTGGTGCAGGCGGGGGCGACCTTCGCCGAGGCGGCCGAGACCGCCGATCGGCTCGCCGTCGAGCGCGGCCTCACCTGGGTTCATCCCTACGACGACCCAGCGGTCATCGCCGGCCAGGGGACCGTCGGCATCGAGCTCCTCGACGATCTCGACGACCTCGACGCGATCCTCGTCCCGGTCGGCGGCGGCGGATTGATCGCCGGGATCGCCACGTGGGTCAAGGCGCACCGGCCACACGTCGAGATCGTCGGTGTCCAGACCGAGACCTACCCCGGCATGGTCGCCGCGCTCGACGGTCGCGACCTCGCGCCCTCGAAAGCGGACACGATCGCCGACGGCATCGCCGTCAAGCAGCCGGGCTCGCTCACCGTCCCGATCGTGCGCGACCTCGTCGACGACGTGATCGCCGTCGCCGAGACGACGATCGAGCGTTCGATCTCGCTGTTCCTCGAGATCGAGAAGACCGTCGCCGAAGGTGCCGGCGCCGCCGGGCTGGCGGCACTCCTGGAACACCCCGACCGCTGGCGCGGCAAGCGGGTCGCGCTGGTGCTCACGGGCGGCAACATCGACACCCGGGTCCTCGCATCGGTGCTCCTGCGCGAGATGGCCCATTCGGGTCGGATCACGAGCCTGCGCATCGCCGTCAGCGACACGCCGGGTCAGCTCGCACCTCTGGTCGCGGCGATCGCCTCGGCGGGTGCCAACGTCGTCGAGATCGAGCACCGCCGCCTGTTCGATCCGATCTCGGCCCGGGCCACGAACATCGACGTCATGCTCGAGACCCGCGACCGTCGTCACGCCGAACGGGTCGTCGAGGCGATCGAGGCCAAGGGCTACCGGGTCGTCCACTCCGACATGGGCTGAGCGACCGCCGGGATCGTCATCGGCGCTCGACGCGGCGTCGGCGCAGATCGTCGCGTTCGGCTTCGTTGGGGGCGAGCTCGATCGCCCGCTCGAAGGCCGAGTCGGCCTCGTCGTCGCGACCGAGTCGGCGCAGCAACTCGGCGCGAGTCGCGTGGAACGGCGCGTACAGGTCCAGGTCGAGCTCCTCGACGATCGCCAACGCCTCCGACGCGCCACGCAACTCGCCGATCGCCACGGCGCGGTTGAGGGCGACCACGTCGTCCGAACGCAGCGTCAGGAGCAGGTCGTACAGCTGCACGATCTGGGCCCAGTCGGTCTCGTCCCATGTCGTCGCGTCGGCGTGAACCGCCGCAATGGCGGCCTGCACCTGGAACGGACCGGGTTGGTTCCGGCGGAGCAGTGAGCGGACGATCGCATGTCCGTCTCGAATCAGGGTGCGATCCCACGTCGTCCGGTCCTGGTCGGCGAGCCGCACCGGCGAGCCGTCGTCGTCGATTCGTGCCGGCCGGCGCGCCTCGGTGAGCAGCAACAGCGCCAGCAGCCCGGCCGGTTCCGGTTCGTCCGGCATGAGCTCGTGCACCAGCCGCGCGAGTCGGATCGCCTCGTCGGTGAGTTCGGTCCGGACGAGTTCGCTCCCACTCGGTGCCGAGTGGCCTGCGTTGTACACGAGGTAGATCGTCGCCAGCACGGGTCGGAGCCGATCGGTGAGCTCGGCCGGTTCCGGAATCCGATACGGCATGCGCGTGTCCCGGATCTTGCGTTTCGCGCGGACGATCCGCTGCGCCATCGTCGCCTCCGGGACGACGAACGCACGTGCGATGTCGGGCGTCTCGAGGCCACACAGCAGGCGCAGGGTCAGGGCGACCTGGACGTCGGGAGACAAGGCGGGGTGGCAACACAGGAAGATCAGGCGGAGCTGGTCGTCGGAGACGACGGTGACATCGCCCACGTCCTGTGCCGATTCGTCGCCAGGTCGGTCGTGCATGTCAGGGCCGGATTCGTGAAGGCGCGCCGCGGCGCGATGGCGCTCGTGTCGTCCGGACTCGCGTCGCAGCCGGTCGATCGCCCGGTTCCGTGCGGTGGTGGTGATCCAACCGCCCGGGTTCGGCGGGATGCCGGTGGTCGGCCAGCGTTCCGCCGCCACGGTGAAGGCGTCGGCCACCGCGTCCTCGGCGAGATCGACGTCGCCGAGGACACGGATGAGCGTCGCGACGCACCGCCCGGCCTCGCGCCGATAGATGCGATCGAGATCGAGCGTCTCGGGTGACTCCATGCGGGTCGGGGTCACGGCTCCTGGAACGGTCGGACCTCGACGGCCTGACCGCACGCCGCCGAGCCGCTTCCGGCCCAGGTGAGTGCGGCGTCGAGGTCGGGTGCCTCGATCACCCAGAAACCGCCCATCACCTCTTTCGACTCGGCGAACGGACCGTCCGTCATCGACACGTCCACACCGTCGGAGCGGACGACGGTCGCCGACGACGGTGGCATCAGACCGCCGGCGAACACCCAGGCGCCGGCGTCCATCAACTCCTGGTTGAAGGCCCCGACCCGGTCGAACTGGGCCTGGATCTCCGGCGTCACCTCGGTGACCGCCTCGTAGTCGGTCTCGTGCACCACGGACAGCAGGTACTGGGTCATGTCAGCTACTCCTCTACTCGGTGACCGGCACCGTGCCGGTCACCTCCTCCACGAACGGACTCCCCGGAATCGACACCTTCGCCGAAAACTTCTCGTCGTTCGACGGGCGGCATCGGTCGGTCAGCCGAACTTGGTCACGAGGCGGTCGATCGTGGCTGCCGTACGCACGGTGGTCACGGGCGCTCCGCGCTTGGGCGTCAAGGCGGCGAGTGGCGACTCCAGCATCGAGCCGACATGTGTCCAGATCGTCTCGCTCCCACGCGGGCGCAGGGTGTCGTTCGGTCCACTCGTCGCCGCCAGCGCAGCGTGTGCCTCATCGCCCGGATCGGCCCGGTAGAAGATGATCTGGTGTTTCTCGTCGGGCCCGGCTGGTGGCACGTCGTCGAGCAACGCGTGCAGCTGTCCGATCGTCCGCACGAAGCAGGTCACCTCGTAGCCGAGCGCGTCGCGCAACCGCTGCTCGAGGATCGGTTCGACGTCCGATGGCGCCAGACCGGTCTCGAAGATCAGGTTGCCGCTCGCCTGGTACGTGGTCACGTCGGCGAACTCAGAACCGGCGACGGCGGCCGTCAGCTCGTCCTTCTTGGGTCGGCGGTTACCGACATTGATGCCTCTCAGGAAAGCCACCGTGCGCACCCCGTCAGCTTGCCACGGACGGCCGATCGGTCAACTCGACAGGACGGTCTGGGTCTGGGTCGTCTTGCCCACCAGCTTGCCGTCGTCGGTGCGGAGTTCGGTCTCGACCACGATCGTGGTGCGGCCGACGTGGAGCGGCGTCGCGGTCGCGGTGACCGTGTTGCCCTCTCGCACGGCGCCGAGGAAGTTCGTCTTCGACTCGATCGTCGACGTCCCGACGGCGCCGTCGGGAAGATTCGAATACGCGCATGCACCGCCTGCGGCGTCGGCCAACGCCATCACCGCGCCGCCGTGCAGCAGCCCGTTGCTGGTGCACAGTTCCGGCCGCCACCCGAGTGCGAGCACGACGCGTTCGGGGGACAGCTCGCTCGCCGTGATGTCGAGGGTGGCGCACAGCGGCATCGCCGAGCGGAGGAATTCGGTCGGGTCCATGGTCGGCACCGTACCCAGTGGCCCGGGTGGTGGCGATGACGTGTCAGGTCATGTCGATCGACGGTTCGCCGTGGCGAGTCGTACCAGTACGCCGAGCAGCAGCACCACGGCGCCGGTCAGGACCGCCCGCCACGGCAGTGCCGCGATCAGGACGACGCAACCGAGCAGGCCGAGTATCGCGATCGGTCGCGGCCAGCGACGCTGCTCGGGGGTGAGCGTGAGGGCGGCCGCGTTCGTGATCGCGTAGTACGTGAGCACGGCGACGCCCGAGACGGCGATCGCACTGCGCAGTTCGAGGAACACCACGAGACCGATCACCACGGCGGCGACGGTCAACTCGGCGCGGACGGGGAGCGACCGTTTCGTGTCCACGTGGGCGAACCAGCCCGGCAACTCCCGATTGCGGGCCATCGCCAGCGTGGTGCGCGAGACACCCGGGATGAGGTTGAGCAGGACGCCCAACGCGGCGATCCCGGCGCCGACCCGAACCAGGCCACCGACCGGGAGGTCACCGGCGTCGGCGACGAGTCGCAACGGGGCGTCGGTCAGCGCCAGCAGGTCGGCGTCGACGACGGCGAGCGCCGTCACGCCGACGACCGCATACACGGCGAGCACGGCACCGAGCGCCCGCGGGATCGCCTTCGGGATCGTCACCGCCGGGGCGCGCACCTCCTCGCCCAGGGTGGCGATGCGGGCGTATCCGGCGAACGCGAAGAACATGAAGCCGGCCGACTGGATGATGCCGTACAGGTCGTCGTCGATCGGGGTGATCCGCTCCAGCGACGCCGACGGACTCGACCATCCCGATGCGACGACCGCGGTCAGGGCGACGAG
This sequence comes from Acidimicrobiaceae bacterium, assembly GCA_002698945.1. GTDB lineage: Bacteria > Actinomycetota > Acidimicrobiia > Acidimicrobiales > Ilumatobacteraceae > Ilumatobacter. Next base: position 1,512 of record NZZV01000034.1, on the reverse strand, counting down.
CGAGACGACGAGCAGCACCTTCGTCACCGCCACAGTGCGCGACAACCCGCCGATGTTCACCGCCGCGATCCCGACCACGGCGGCGACGGCGACCCACCGCTCGTACTCCGGCCACAGGTAGGCCCCCACGGTCAGGGCCATCGCGGCACACGACGCCGTCTTGCCGACGACGAAGCCCCACCCGGCGAGATGACCCCATGTCTCGCCGAGTTGCCGTCGGCCGTACACGTAGGTACCACCCGACTCGGGATGGATCGCGGCGAGCTGTGCCGACGATGCCGCGTTGCAGAACGCCACGACGGCGGCGATCGCCAGCCCGATCAAGAGTCCCGTGCCGGCGGCCCGGGCTGCCGGTGCCCACGCCGCGAACACGCCGGCGCCGATCATCGACCCGGCGCCGATCACGACGGCATCGGAGACACCGAGACGACGTTGGAGTTCCCCGGTAGTCATGGCGTCGGAACCTAGTCGGCGGGGTCGCGGACGGTCGGCTCGTTCACCCGCTGTTCACCAGCGATCCGACGTCACATCCGACGTCACATCTCCGGGTGCGATGAACTCACATCTTGGGGGCGATGGCGTCGCCCGGCAGTTCGCCGACCGGGTAGAGCGCCGACTGGAAACGTCGCATGCCGGCCAGCCAGCGGTCGCGGTCGGTCGCCTTGCGCTCCATGTAGGTGGCGACCTCGGGGTGGGGGAGCACGAGGAAGCGTTCGTCGCGGATCGCTGCCAGACACTCCTGCGCCACCTGGTCGGAGGTGAGCACTCCGTCGCCACCGGCCACGCTGCCACCGAGATCGGGGTCGCCGCCGTCGTAGTCGGGGCTGTTGGCGATGATGTTCGTCGCCACCGCCTGGGGACAGAGCACCGACACCCGGATGCCCTGGTGGTGATGGCTGATCGAGATCCACTCGCCGATCGACACGGCGGCGGCCTTGGTGATCGAGTACGCGAGCGACCCGATCTGGGTCAGGAGGCCGGCCGCCGACGCGGTGTTGAGCAGATACCCCTCGCCGCGGGCGATCATCGACGGCAGAACAGCGCGCGCCGCGTAGATGTGGGCCATGCAGTGGACCTCCCACATGTTCTGGATCGACTCGTTCGGGTCCTCCAGGCCGGCCGTCGTCACGTAGCCGGCGTTGGAGACGAACAGATCGATCGGGCCGTGCGCGGCCTCGGTGTCGTCGACGAGTTGCCGGATCGCAGCCTCGTCGCGCACGTCGATGCCGACGCCGGTGCCGCCGATCTCGTCCGCGACCCGGGACGCCTCGTCACCGTGGAGGTCGGCCACGACGACGTGTCGGGCTCCGGCGTCGTTCGCCGCCCGAGCGAGGGCCTCTCCGATCCCCGATCCGCCACCGGTGACGACCACGACCCTGTTCTCGAGTTCCATGTCGCCGGACCGTAGCCGGGGACCGATGCGGGTCGGGTGTCGGAGGTGACGCCGAGGAACGAGGCGTTACCGGAGATCACCTGACAGTGATAGTGAGAAGTGAGCTTGTGGTCGCCGGG
>NZZV01000033.1 GCA_002698945.1 Acidimicrobiaceae bacterium | reverse complement strand
GTTGCTGGGCTGAGGGTTGCTGGGCTGAGGGTTGCTGGGCTGAGGGTTGCTGGGCTGAGGGTTGCTGGGCTGAGGGTTGCTGGGATGAGGGTCGCTGGGATGCTGCGACGAGTTGGGAGCGATGGATGTTCTCCTGGAGTCGCACGAGGAGCGCGGCCAGGGTCTGGCGGTCGCTGCGCGAGATGCCCTCACGGAACTCGCCGCGGAGCCCTTCGTCGACCTCGGCGACGCGATCGGCGAGCGAACGTCCCTGCTCGGTGATCGCCACGAGCCAGACGCGACGGTCGGCGGGGTCGGGGCGACGCTCGACACAACCGAGCGATTCGAGCTTGTCGACCTGCGTGCCGGTCACCGCGCGACCCTGGCCGAGGTGCTCGGCGCATCGCGTCTGGGTGACCGGACCGAACTCGGCGAGGTACGCGAGCAGGCTCGCGGTGCTGAGCGTGAGGCCGAGACCGGCGAGCCGCTGGTCGTACGCCGCATGGATCGCGTTGGCGGTGGCCATCAGCGTCGACTCGACCCGACGCCATGGCGGCGCGTCGAGCTCGTGGGTCGGATTCCCCGTCGCTCCGTTCGCCGCGTTGGTCGCACTCATGATTGTATGTAACCATACAGTTCTGATCCGTACAGATCGCAACCCGGGTGCCGAGCCGCCCGGACGAGGAGCCGACATGACCGACACCGCCACCCCTTCGACACTGACGCCCGAGGAGGCCGCCGACTTCCGCGACCGCTGCCGCGCCTTCCTCACCGAACACGCCAAGCCCGGTGCGCGCCGCAACCTGGCGGCGGCCCGCGAGTTCCAGGCGGCACTCGCCGAGGCCGGCCTGGCCGGGCTCGCGTTCGACGCCGAGTACGGCGGCGCCGGCCTCACGCTCGAGCACGAGCGCATCTACCGTCAGGTCGCCCAGGAGTTCCCGCAGATGACCGGCGAACTCGTCATCAGCCACGGGATGTGCCTGCCGGTGCTCGCCGAGTTCGGCACCGACGAGCAGAAGCGCACCTACATGCCCGACAACATCTCGGCGCGCACCGTGTGGTGCCAGATGTTCTCCGAGCCGGGCGCCGGCTCCGACGTCGCCAGCCTGCAGACCAAGGCCGAGCGCGACGGCGACGAATGGATCATCAACGGCCAGAAGGTCTGGACGACGCTCGCCCACGAGTCCGACTACGGCATCCTCATCGCCCGCACCGACCCGGAGCAGCCCAAGCACGCCGGCATCTCCATGTTCATCGTGCCCCTGAAGGACACGCCGGGCGTCGAGATCCGACCGATCCACCAGATCGACGGCGGCAAGCATTTCAACGAGGTCTTCTTCACCGATCTGCGCATTCCGGCCGAGAACCTGGTCGGCGAGTACAACAACGGCTGGCGCCAAGCGACCGCGATGCTCATGTACGAGCGGGTCGCGATCGGTTCGATGGGCGCCGGATCGATCAGCCAGCCCAACTTCGACGTGCTGGTCGCCGCCGCCAAGCGCTCGGGCAAGCTCGACGACCCGGTCGTCCGTGACCAGATCATGCAGATCTACGCGATGGAGACGACGAAGTCACTGGTCGCCATGCGGACCCGCGCCGAGATGAAGGCCGGCAAGTCCCCGGGACCCGGCGGGTCGCTCGGCAAGCTCTTCGGCTCGGTCATCCAGTGGCGCTTCCGCGAGATCGCGATGGAGATCGCCGGTACCGGCTCGCAGGCGTGGGATCCGGCCGACGAGAAGGCGGGCGAATTGCAGAACGCCGTGGTCGGGTCGTTCTCCGCCTCGATCGCCGGCGGCACCGACGAGATCCAGCGCAACATCATCGGCGACCGGGTGCTCGGTCTCCCCCGCGACATCAGCGTCGACGCCGGCGTCCCCTTCAAAGAACTCAAGGTCGGCACCGCCCGCTGACCCTCGCTGGCCCCGGACACCCAGGCGATTAAATCCACCAGGCGTCCACCGGTGGACACACAGGCGATTAAATCGACCAGGCGTCCCGACCACGCTGACGCCCCGGACACCCAGGCGATTAAATCCACCAGGCGTCCACCGGTGGACACACAGGCGATTTAATCCACCAGGCGTCCGGGCCGCACCACGGTTGGGGTGTGGGCGGTGGTCAGGTCAGGGGTTCGCTGGCGGCGCTGAAGGTGGGGCTGAGGTGGCTGGTGTCGTTGAAGCAGCGGATGATCCAGCGGTCGCCGTCGACGACGATGTGGTGGATCGACGCATTGTCGGCCCCGTTGAACCGGAAGCCCGACGTGCCGGCGGCGATGTTCATCACCTGCCCGATCACCCCGCCGTGCACGAACGCGGCGACCAACTGATCGGGGTGCGCCCCGGCGATCCGGGTGATGCCGGCGCGGACTCGTGATTCGAAGTCGGCTGACGGTTCGGCGTTCGGGATGACGTCCCAGCGCTGCTCGTCGTACATCCGCATCGCGACCGGGTCACCGTCCACGATCTTCTGCCGCAGCAGCCCACCTTCCCAGTCACCGAGGAACACCTCGCGCAGGTCAGGCTCCACGGTCGCCGTCATTCCGGTACGGGCAAGGAACGGCGCCGCGGTCTGTGCCGTGCGCTGCAGCGTCGTGACGTAAACCGCCGAGATCGGCTCGCCGGTCGACACCAGCCGGTCGGCCACCTGTTCGGCCTGCTCCAGCCCGTCGGGGTCGTGGAGCGGCGGGTCGGCGTGTCCGCCGACGATCGGGAACGGCTCGCCGTCGGGCTCGAACGGCTTCGACTCACCGTGTCGGACGAGGAGGATCTCACACGCCCCTGCCGGTGCGGCGAAACGGTGCTGACGGAACTGTCGAGGGGAACTCACGAACACAGACCGTAGACGCCCGGTCGGTTGGGGTCAGACCTCAACCGACCGTCCAGAACCTTGAACAACCGACGACTCGTCGGTTGAGGTCTGACCCCAACCGACTCTTCAGGCTTTGGGGGGTGGGCCGGCGAACTGGGCGCCGGGCGGGTCGACGGCCCAGGTCGCCGATTCGCCCCAGGCGCCGTCGAACACGACGTCGGCGAGCGGGAGCCGCCGCACTGGGCCGTGGTTGCCGAGCGGGCGACCGAGCGGGATGGTGGCGTGGATCGCCACACCGTCCGGCATGCCGAGCAGCTCGCGCAGCTCGGCTTCGACCGGGCCGTGCCAGCCGGTGAGCACGCCGCCGTAGCCGAGCGCACGCGCGGCGAGCAGCAGGTTCTGGCAGGCCGGGTAGACCGAAGCTCCTTCGAACGGATTCGGATCGCGGTACCGCACGAGGCACACCAACACGACCGCGGGGAACTGCTCGAAGTGCTCGACGAAGTACTCCATCGCAGCCCGCTGACGGCCCTTTCGGGAATCCGGGTCGAGCGCGGAGCCTTCTTCGTAGCCGGCCGACGCGGACTTCGCCTTCCACCCGTCACGGAACCCACGACCGAGCACCGCCTTGGCCGCCCGACCCCGCTCGTCGTCGCGTAGCACCACATAGCGAACCGGCTGCCGGTTGGTGCCAGACGGGGCCCGGGTGGCGTGCCAGAGGATCGACGACAGGTCGTCGTCGGGAATCGGATCGAGGGACAGGCGACGGATCGCCCGCGTGGTGGCGATCCCGGTCAGCAGATCGGGCAGGGTGTCCGGCACCTCGCTCACGACGGCGTCCGGTCGGCCCACGGGTGGGCTGCCTCGAGCTGGCTCGCCAGTCGGATCAGCACGTCTTCGCGCCCGTAGCCACCGACCAGTTGCGTACCGATCGGCAGTCCATCGGTGTTCCAGTGGAGCGGGACGTTGACCGCGGGCTGGCCGCTCGTGTTGAACGGCGGCGTGAACCCGACGAATCGACCGGCACGACGCATGCCGGCCAGCGGGTCGTCGTCGGTCGGGTCGTGTTCGCCGATCGCGACGGGCGGCTCGGCGAGTGTCGGGGTGAGCAGGATGTCCCACCCGTCGGCCCACCACTGGTGGATCGCACGCCGGTACGACGCGATCGCTCCCAGCGCTTGGGCATAGTCGGTCGAGCTCACGTTGGCCGCCCATTGCGCCTGCGCCCAGTTGACCGGTTCGACCTCGTCCTCGGTCAACTCGCGCCCGAGCGCGGCGGCGTAGTTGGCGAGGCCGACCGCCATGTTCGCGCCCCACATCGCCATGAACTTCGGGGTGAACGACGGGTCGGCCAGCGCAGGCGGGAAGGCAGGTTCGACGTGGTGACCGAGTGCCTCGAGTTTCGCGGCGGCATCGCGAACCGCCACTGCGCAGTCGTCGTGCAGGAAGCCGCCATGGGGGTGATGGTCGAGCAGGCCGATCCGGAGGCGTCCCGGATCGGCTCCGACCTCGTCGGCGTAGGGACGCTCGGGCGGTGGAGCGATCACGGTGTCGCCGACGCCCGGACCGTGGACGGCGTCGAGCATGCGGGCGGTGTCGCGCACTGACCGGCTGACCGCCAGTTCGACCGAGAGCCCGGACTCGGCGCGGAACGGACCGATCGTGATCCGACCCTGCGAGGGCTTGAGACCGACCAGCCCGCAGCACGACGCCGGGATCCGGATCGATCCGCCGCCGTCCGAGGCGTGGGCGATCGGCACCATTCCTGCCGCCACCGCGGCCGCGGCACCGCCGCTCGATCCGCCCGGTGTCCGGTCGGTGTGCCAGGGATTCCGGGTCGGTCCGTACGCCACCGGCTCGGTGACCGGGAGACTGCCCAGTTCGGGACTGTTGGTGCGACCGAGCGTGACCAGACCGGCAGCACGGAAGCGCTCGACGAGCCAGGTGTCGTGTCCGCTCACGGGCATCGCGTCACGCAGCGCCACGTTGCCGTTGGTGAGCGGCTGCCCGGCGTAGTGCGCCCAGAGGTCTTTGAGCAGGAACGGCACGCCACGGAACGGGCCGTCGGGTAGGTCGGAGACGGCGAGCTCGCGAGCGTGGTCGTACCACCGCATGATCACGGAATTGATCGGGCCGTCCAGCGACTCGATCCGTTCGATGGCAGCGTCGGTGAGTTCGAGCGGCGTCACCTCGCCGTTCGCGATCAGCTCGGCCTGGGCCGTGGCGTCCATCCAGCGCGTGTCGTCGGCGAGGCTTCCCATGCCTCGGGTTCTACCAGGGCGGCGACTCAGCGCACGGACGCAGCCCGTCGCGCCTCGAGCCCGTCGAGGATCAGTTCGAGCCCGACGTCGAACTCGTTGCCGAATGCGTAGCCCGGCTGGAGGACGTGGTCGGCGGTGAACTCGGCGAGCGACGGGAAGTGCTGGGCGAAGGTGGCCATCATCTCGTCGGCCATCTCGGTCAACTCCTCGCCGCCTTGGCCGGGGAGGGCGGACTCCTGGAGCGCGAACCCGTAGATGAAGGCGTCGAGGATCGCGAAGGCGTGTCCGGTGAGTGGCAGCGAGAAGCCGTTTGCCCGCAGGCAGGCGATCACCGCGTCGTGATGTCCCAGGTTGGCGGGCCCTGGGTTCGTCCGCGAGTCGAGCATGCCGGCAGCCCACGGGTGACGACGGAGCGCGGCCCGTGCGGAGTGGGCGCGCGTCGTCATCGCCGCCCGCCACGGCGTCTCCGGCGGCGGCATCTCGATCTCGGCGAACACGGCGTCGACCATCCCGTCGATGATCTCGTCCTTGTTGGCGACGTAGTGGTAGATCGACATCGGCTTGACCCCGAGATGGGTCGCCAGCTTGCGCAGCGTCAGCGGCTCGACGCCGATCTGGTCCGCGAGTTCGACGGCCCCGCCGATCACCGCCTCGCGGCTGAGCGCGGGCCGTTTCGAGCGCCTTCCCGCTGCTCCGCGCCCGGTGTCGTCGTCGGTGTCGTCGTGGTTGATGTCGTGCCCGGTGTCGTTGCTCATGTCGTTGCCGCTCGTCCCGTCGAGCCCGGTCTCCAGTCTGGTCGTGGTGCAGGGATTCCAGAGGATTCTTCGAAGCCCGGTTGACATTTCGTACTTAGTACTGTTTGATGCATGACGTCAACCTTACTAAGTACGACACGCAGGAGCCAACCATGAACACCACCGCAACCACCGCCATCGCCGCCACGACCGCAGCAACGGTCGCCGCCGCTTCGACCCACGCTGCCGCCGCCACGACCCTGCGGCAGATGCGGGCCGTCGTGCAGGACCGCTTCGGTGGCCCCGATGTCCTCGGGGTGCGGACGGTCGATGTCCCGACCCCCGGTGCCGACGAGGTGCTCGTCCGGGTCGCGGCCGCCGGCGTCGACCGCGGTACCTGGCACCTGATGACGGGGCTGCCCTTCGCCGTTCGTCTCGCCGGCTACGGATTCCGCCGTCCGAAGCAGCCGGTCCCCGGCCTCGACCTCGCCGGCACCGTCGTCGCCGTCGGCAGCGACGTGTCCGAGTTCTCGATCGGTGACGAGGTCTACGGCATCGGCGCCGGCACCTTCGCCGAGTACGCCGTCGCCAAGGCCACCAAGATCGCCCACCGTCCCGACCACGTCTCGGCCGAGCAGGCGGCGACGCTCTCGGTCTCCGGCGCCACCGCCACCCAGGCGCTGTTCGACGTCGGCCTCGCCGCGGCCGGACAGCGGGTTCTGATCCTCGGTGCATCCGGGGGCGTCGGCAGCTTCGCCGTCCAACTCGCCCACGCCCACGGACTCCACGTCACCGGCGTCGCCAGTGCTGCGAAGGCCGACTACGTCACCGAGCTCGGCGCCGATGTTGTGCTCGACTACCTCACCGACGACTTCGCCGACGAGGAACCGTTCGACCTGATCATCGACATCGGTGGACGCAACCGGATCTCCAAGCTCCGCGCTGCACTCACTCGGAACGGCACGCTCGTCATCGTCGGCGGCGAAGGCGGCGGCCGGTTCACGGGCGGAGCGGGCCGCCAGGTGCGAGCGATGCTCCGCTCGCCGTTCGTGTCGCAGCGGATGACCACGTTCATCTCCGACGAGACCGCAGCGAAGCGCGCCGCGCTCCACGAACTCGTCGAGCAGGGTCGCATCGTCGCCCCGGTCGACCGCACGTTCCCGCTCGAGCGGGCTGCGGCGGCGCTCGAGGATCTCGAGGCCGGCCGCCTCCGCGGCAAGGCCGTCATCACGATCGGGGCCGGATCGTGAACGCCTTCATCTCGCCGCACTCGATCATCGCCATCCGCACCCCCGAACCGCCCCATCACCACGACCAGCACGCACGACGAGAGGACACCACCATGAGCACCGCACCCACCACCACCAGCACCAGCACCAGCACCACGACCGCCAGCACCATCACCCCGACGCCCGAGCTCGACCACCGCCGGGCGGCCTGGTACGCCGGGCTCGCCTACGCGACCTTGTTCATCCTGGCGTTCTTCGCCAACTTCGCAGTCCGCGAGCGCGTCGTCGACCTCGACGACGCCGCCGGCACCATGGCGAACGTCGTCGCCGACGAGCAGCTGATCCGCATCGCGATGCTCGCATTCCTGGTGATCTTCGTCCTCGACATCGCGGTGTCGTGGCTGCTGCATCTCGTGTTCCGCCCGACCGGCGAACGACGCTCGTTGCTCGCGGCATGGTTCCGGATCGGCTACACCGTCTTCCTCGGCATGGCGCTCGTCTTCATGTTCGTCGGCCTCCGTCTCGCCGACACCGACGAGTTCACCGGCGTGCTCGGCGACGACGAACGAGCCGCCCAGACGCTGCTCGCCTTCGACGCCTTCAACGCCACCTGGATGGTCGGCCTGACGCTGTTCGGCCTCCACCTGATCGTGCTCGCCCGGATGATCTGGACGTCGGGCATCGCGCCGAAGTGGATCGGAGCGATCGTCGCCCTGGCCGGGTCGGTCTACCTGATCGACTCGATCGGCTACACGGTGCTCACCGACTACGACCGGTACTCGAACGTGTTCACGATGATCGTGCTGCTGCCGGCGATCGCCGGCGAGGCGGCACTCACCTTCTGGCTCCTACGCCAAGGGCGTACGGCGGCCCCGGCCGCTCTCGAACAGCCGGTCGCCGCCGTCGCCTGACGCGATTCCACCGGGTCGGGTGACCTCCGGAAACGTCGACTCCGTCTCCGTTCCCTACGACACCCGACCCGGTTCGCCGCATATCAGTTGGAGAACTGGTGGAGCTTGCCGCCGTCTGCGGCGAGCCGCTCGAGGAGTGGCGAGAGCTTCCAGTGGTCGCCCTCGAGGCGTTCGCCGTACTCGCGGATCTTGGCGACGACCTCGGCCAGGCCCACCGAATCGGCCCAGTACATCGGGCCGCCTCGGTACACCGGCCAGCCGTACCCGTTGACCCACACGACGTCGATGTCGCTGCCACGGATCGCGATGCCCTCGTCGAGGATCTTGGCGCCCTCGTTGACCATCGGATAGAGGCAACGTTCGAGCACTTCTTGGTCCGACACCTCGCGTTGCTCGTACCCCTGCGACACGGCGAACTCGCGGATCATCTCGACGACCTCGGGGTCGGGGGTGGCGGCGCGGGTGTCGGGGTCGTAGGTGTAATAGCCGCGACCGTTCTTCTGGCCGCGACGGCCCGACTCGCACAGGATCTCGCGCACGTTGGAACCCGACGAGGTCTCTGCCTTCCAGCCGATGTCGAGACCGGCCAGATCGCTCATCGCGAACGGACCCATCGGCAGCCCGAAGTCGTACAGCACACGGTCGACCTGCTCCGGCGTCGCTCCTTCGAGGATGAGCCGGTTGGCCTCGACCGCACGCTGGGCCAGGATGCGGTTGCCGATGAAGCCCGGGCACACCCGAGACAGCACGGCGACCTTGCCGATCCGCTTGCCGATGTCCATCGCCGTGGCGATCGCGCTCGCCGACGTCGCCTCGCCACGGATGTTCTCCAACAGCTTCATCACGTTGGCCGGCGAGAAGAAGTGCATGCCGATGACACTCTCGGGCCGCGACGTCGCCGAGGCGATCTGGTCGATGTCGAGGAACGAGGTGTTCGAGGCCATGATCGCCCCCGGCTTGCAGATCTGATCGAGTTCGGCGAACACCGACTTCTTCAGATCCATGTCTTCGAAGACGGCCTCGATGACGAGATCGCAATCGGCGAAGTCGGCCTTGTCGGTCGAGCCGGTGAACAGCGCCATCCGCTCCTCCACCTGCTGGGGCGTGGTCGACCGCGACCGCTCGTAGTTCTTGCGCACCACACCGAGCCCCCGATCGAGCGACTCCTGATCGCGCTCGACGATCGTCACCGGGATCCCGATGTTGGCGAAGTTCATGGCGATGCCGCCACCCATCGTCCCGGCGCCGAGCACACCGACGCGGCCGATGTCGACCGTCGGGGTGTCCTTCGGCACGTCGGGGATCTTGTTCGCGGCCCGCTCGGCGAAGAAGTAGTAGCGCTGCGCGGCCGACTGGGGCCCGGTCATCAACTCCCGGAACAGCTGCTGTTCGACCTGCAGGCCCTCCTCGAACGGCAGGTTCGCGGCCGCCTCGACGCAGCGGATGTTGTACTCGGGGGCGAGGAATCCTCGCGTCTTGCGGGCGATCGAGGCTCGGAAGTCGGCGAACAGTTGCTCGTCACCACGGGCCTCGGCCACCTTCTCATCGCGGTCGCGCACCTTGGCGAGGGGCATGTTGTTGGCGACGGCGCGGGCGGCGAACGCGAGCGCGGCGTTGCGGAGCGCGTCGTGGTCGCCGTCGACCATCTCGTCGATGAGGCCGTCTGCGTGCGCTTCGGCGGCGCCGATGTGACGACCCGACGTCATCATGTCGAGGGCTTTGGGGACGCCGACCAGCCGCGGGAGCCGTTGGGTGCCGCCGGCTCCGGGCAGCAGACCGAGGTTCACCTCGGGCAAACCGAACTTGGCCGACGCCAGGCCCACTCGGTAATGGGCGCACAGCGCGACCTCGAGGCCGCCGCCGAGCGCCGTCCCGTGGATCGCGGCGATCACCGGGACGGGCGCGTTCTCCATCGCCGATTGCGTGTCGAGCAGGCTCGGACCCTTCGGAGCCTGGCTGAACTCACTGATGTCGGCGCCGGCGATGAAGGTACGACCGGCACAGATCAGCACGATCGCCGCGGCCCCGCCTTCGACAGCCTGAGCGAAGCCGTCGGACAAGCCTTGGCGCACGTGCCAGCTGAGTGCGTTGACGGGGGGATTGTCGACGGTGATGACGGCGACGTCGCCCTCGCGGTCGAGGGTGACGGATTCGGAGAGTTGTGCCATGCCAGCAAGTCAAGCCGAGCGTGGGGGTCGGGCACGAACCCACACGTCGCCACCGCACGCCGATGCTGCGAGACACTCCGGTGCCCGGCGGATTCCGTCAGCCGTGCAGGGCGGCGATGATCGTCTCGACGACACCCTCGACGAGTTCGATCGCCGGCGTCGGCGTGCCCATGTACGGCCCGAAGTACAGGCCGTCGGCGACGAGCCGCGTGTGGGCGGCAGCGACCGAGCCGAGGCGGTCGAGCGGCTCGTACGACCGCTCGATGATCGCGACCAGCCGCTCGTCGTAGGTGTCGTCCCCGGAACCCGACGAGTCGATCACGGCCTGCCACAACCGGCTCGGCCGCTCGGCCGAGCCGTAGGCGAGCCCGATCGTCCAGCGAACGAGTTCGGCCGGATCGTCGGGTGCCGAGGTCAGCTCCTCGTCGATCTGGGCGTCGCACCGGTCGAGCAGGCCGTGGAACATCGCCGACTTGGACGGGAAGTGGTAGAGCAGACCGCCCTTCGACACACCCGCCTCCTCGGCGACCAGCTCGAGCGTGACGCTCGACGCGCCGCGATCGACGATCACCTGCTCCAAGGTGTCGAGGATCAGGTCGCGGTTCGACGGACGTGCCATCGGTTCACCCTCGCCTCATGACGCGGTCCGTCGGCGCGGTGCGCCCAGACGCCAGGCCCACACCGCCAACGGCACGAACGTGACGGCGGCCACGGTCGCGGCGACCTGTGTGCCGTCGACGAAGGCGGCGTTCGCGATCTCGACGAGTCGCTCGCCGGCCGTCCCACCCAACTCGGCGGCGGTCGCCTGTGCAGCACCGAGGGTCTCGCGGGCGGACTCGAGTGAGTCGGTCGGCACAGCGGTGGCATCGGAGATGCGTCCACGGTAGACCGTGGCAGCGATGCTGCCGAGCACGGCGGTACCGAGTGCGATGCCCAGCTCGTTCGCGGTTTCCGACACCGACGCCCCGGCGCCGGCGCGCTCGGGCGGCAGTGCCGACATCACCCCGTCGACCGAAACGGCCATCGCTGCGCTGAGGCCCGAGTTCAGCACGAGCAGCGCCGCGATCACCTCGTAGGTCGGCGCGCCGACCTCGACGAGGGCGAGCATCGTGAAGCCGACCGCACCGGCGGTGAGCCCCAGCGAGATCACCCGGAACGTCCCGAATCGGCGCGCCGCCGACGGCGCGAGCAGGGTCACCCCGATCGTGGCGACGACGGACGGCAGCAGGCTCAGTCCGGCCCGGAACGCCGTCATCCCGATCACCAGCTGGAGATGCTGAGCGACGAAGTACATCGAACCGGAGAATCCGAAGCAGGCAACCGTGTTGCCGCTGATCGCCATCGTGAAGCGGGGGATACGGAACAGATCGACGTCGATCATCGGATCGTCCAGTCGCCGCTGGCGACGGACGAAGCAGTAGCCGGCGACCAGGCCCAGCGCCAACACGATCCACGCCACCGTCGACGAGCCGCGCTCGGCGAACGACTTCATCGCGTACACGACCGCGAACATCGCCATCATCGACAGGGCCGCGCTCGGTATGTCGAACGGCTGCGGGTCGGGGTCGCGCGACTCGGGAAGCAGACGCGGCCCGACGAACAGGAGGAGGACCGTGACGGGAACGCCGACCAGGAACACTGATCCCCACCAGTAGTGGTCGAGCAGGAATCCCCCGACGATCGGCCCGATCGCTGCGCCGACCGAGAACGCGACCGCCCAGATCGCGATCGCGAGCTGCCGCTCGCGTTCGACGACGAACACGTTGCGGATGAGGGCGAGGGTCGACGGCATCAAGGTGGCGCCGGCGACACCGAGCAGGGCGCGGGCGGCGATGAGCGCCTCGGCGTTGGGCGCGAACGCGGCGAGCACCGACGCGACGCTGAAGCCGGCGGCGCCGATGAGGAGGAGCCGACGGCGGCCGATGCGGTCGCCGACGATGCCCATCGTGACGAGCAGTCCGGCGAGGACGAACGAGTAGACGTCGATGATCCAGAGCAGCTGCGAACTCGAGGGCGCGAGCGCTGTCGACAGCTCCGGAATCGCGAACCCCAGGATCGTGGCGTCCATCGAGATGATCAGCACCGGCAGGGTGAGCGCCGCCAGCGACCACCACCGGTTCGGCACCAGCCGCTCCTCCCGTTCCATCGTCATCTCACGCATGACCAGTTACTGTACCGGCCGGACGGGTAAGGAACCAGCAAGATGACGACGCATGACCACGACACCGGCCATGCCGAGTGTCGAGTCGGCTTCCTCGACGACACGGAAGCCGTGCCGCCGATAGACCGAGATGGCAGCGTCCATCGCCCCGCGGACCGTTTCGAGCCAGACGTGGGTGCAGCGACGCCGTTCCGCTGCACTGATCGCCGTGGCAAGAAGTGCGTCTGCGACCCCCGACCCGCGCGCGTTCGCGCGGACGTACATCCGCTTGAGTTCTGCGGTGTCGCCGGGGTGGAAGCTCACAGCCAATGTGCCGACGGCCTGCTCATCGAGCCACGCGGTGAACAGCACGACGTCCGATCTCGAATAGTGCGCCCTGACATCGTCGAGTTCCGTCGCGAAGCTCGGTTGCTCGACGAGCGGATCGAAGGTGGTCGCCGTCCTCATCCACTCCACGTACTCGTGCAGCAGCGCCGTGGCGGCCGCCCAGTCGGTCGGGCCGGCCGCCCGAATGATCAACCGGCCGGCGGGCCGACGTCGATCGATGGTCGAGTACTCCATGGGTGTTGCTCCTGCGATGAACGTTCGGTGGTGGTCATCCGGCAGGCGTGAGATCGCTCGTCACATCGTGAGGTCGAGTCGTCGGCTTCGGGCCCCACCACCGGACGACCTCCATGCGGCGACCGTCCGTCTGGTACAACCTGGGCAATGGGGATGACGTTCGACGAGGCGATCGACGCGGTCTGCGCGCCGGGCACGATGTTCGAGATCACGGACGGTGAGGTCCGGGGAGCGCCGACGAAACTGTTCGCGCACACCCCACCGAACATCTGCGGCCTGTTTGCGATGGCCGCCGGCCGCACCGACGACTTCATCGTGTTCGAGGACGAGCGCTGGACGATGCCCGACGTGCTCGACCATGCCGGTCGGGTCGGGCACGCACTCGTGCACGAACTCGGCGTCGGCAAGGGCGACCGGGTCGGGATCGCGATGCGGAACTATCCCGAGTGGATCACCACCTTCACCGCGATCACGTCGATCGGGGCGATCGCGGTGCCGCTCAACGCCTGGTGGGTCACCGACGAGATCGTCTACGCCGTCAACGACTCCGGTTGCAGCGTGATCGTGTGCGACGAGGACCGCCTCGACCGGATCGAGGCCGCGGCGCCGGGACAGATCGAGGCCCGGCTGGTCACCGTGCGCTGCGCCGATCGAGACGGCGCCACCCGCCTCGACGACCTGCTGTCCGAGGGCGTCACGATGCCCGACGTCGACATCGACCCCGACGACGACGTCACCATCCTCTACACCTCCGGCACCACCGGCTTCCCGAAGGGAGCCGTGTCGACCCACCGCGCGCTCCTCAGCGCACTGATGTCGTTCGCCGCTCGCGCCGCGGTGAGCGCCGCTCGCGAGCCGGTCTCGACACCGGCGGAGGGCGACAGCGCGCCGCAGGCGGCGGTCATGCTGTGCGTTCCGCTGTTCCATGTGACCGGGCTGGTGCCCGTCATGCTCGGCTCGTTCGTGAGCGGCGCCAAGCTCGTGATGACGTACCGGTGGGACCCCGACCGCGCCCTCGAACTGATCGAGCAGGAACGGGTGACCAACTTCGTCGGGGTCCCGACCATGAGTTGGGACCTGCTCGAGGCACCGACGTTCGCTGAGCGTGACACGTCCAGTCTCGTGTCGGTCGGCGGTGGCGGCGCACCGATGCCTGCCGAGCTGGTGCGCCGAATCGAGGACAACTTTCCGAACGGACGACCCGGTCTCGGCTACGGGATGACCGAGACGAACGCGTATGGACCGCAGATCACCGGTGACGACTTCCTCCAACGCCCCACCTCGACCGGTCGAACGGTGCCGGTGATGGAAGTGCGCGTCACCGACCCGGACGGCAACGTGCTGCCGCCGAACGAGAAGGGCGAGATCTGGTTCCGTGGACCGAACCTGATCCGGGGTTACTGGAACCGCCCCGACGCCACCGCCGACACGATCGTCGACGGATGGCTGCGTTCGGGCGACATCGGGCACCTCGACGAGGAAGGCTGGGTGTACGTCAGCGACCGGGCGAAGGACATGGTGCTGCGCGGCGGGGAGAACGTCTACTCAGCTCACGTCGAGGCGGCGATCTACGAGCACCCGGCGGTGTACGAGGCCGCCGTGTACGGGGTCCCCCACGAACGGCTCGGCGAAGAGGTCGCCTGCCACGTGATGGTGAAGCCGGGGCAGACCCTCGACGCCGGCGAGTTGCAGCGGTTCCTCGGCGACCGATTGGCGAAATTCGAGATCCCGACCGTGGTCACGATCGTCGACGAGCAACTCCCCCGCAACGCCAGCGGCAAGATCCTCAAGCGACAACTGCGCGACAGCGTCGTCTGACCCTGACCAGCGGGTCAGGTGCCACAGGTGACGGGCGAGGCGCAGCATCACGGGATGCTCCTATGTTTGTCAAGAGGTGTTTGTGGTGGGGGTGAGGTCGGTTTTGATGGCTTGGTAGACGTCGCGGGCGACGGCGCGTTTGATGATGC
>NZZV01000032.1 GCA_002698945.1 Acidimicrobiaceae bacterium | reverse complement strand
TTTAATCCACCAGGCGTCCACCGGTGGACACCCAGGCGATTAAATCCACCAGGCGTCCGCACCACCCCGGACGCCCCGGACACACAGGCGATTTAATCCACCAGGCGTCCACCGGTGGACACCCAGGCGATTAAATCCACCAGGCGTCCGGGGTTGGCGGGGACGGGCGGCGGGTACGGTCGACGTCATGGGTGGGAACCAGCGAGGCGAGGATCGGCGGAAGCCGAGCAACCCGATGCAGGGTGACGATGTGTTCCGGACGCGCAACCCGCGCACCCAGTACTCACCCTTCTTCGCACGCGGCGGCGACGACGCTGACGACTTCTGGTCGAACCTCGACGAGCGGCATGCGCAGCACCGCCAGCACGTGAGATGGTTGCTCGTCGCGTTCGCCATCATCGTCGTCCTCGGCCTGATCATCGACACCGTTCTGATCGGTTTCGCCTTGATCCTGCTGATCCCGCTCACGGTCGAGCTGGTGATGATCCGCCGGACCAGGTCACGCGTGAAGATCCCCGACTACCGGCAACCCGACCCGGCGGAGATCGAACTCGACACCGACTGACGACGACACCCGTGGCTCGACCCGGCGTAGCATCGCTCCATGGAGCCGCGACGTCGGCGGCCGCCGATGCATCTCGATCTCGAGGGCAGCGACGACTTCTGGACGCACCCGGAGCGCCGCCATGAGGGGCACGTCCGAACCACGGTCATGCTCGTCGCCGCGATCGCGTTCATCGCCGCGTGGTCGGTCGTGCTTTCCCCCAGCATGTTCGTGCTGGCCGTGATGCTGCTACCGGCAGCTCTGCTCGCCGGGGGCCTTGCCTGGCACACCCGGGAGCGCTCGATCCCCGACTACACCGATCGCGGCGCACCGACGAAGCGGAGCCGGTTCAGGCCATCAGGTCGGTGACGACCCGCTCCCACAACTGGGTGGTCAGACGGAGGCTCTCGATGTCGACGCGTTCGTCGTGACCGTGGAACCGGAGGCTGAACTCACCGGGGTCGACGACCGGTGAGAACAGTCCGGCGCCGTAGCTGACGGCGCCCAGGTCGCGGAACACGCGGGCGTCGGTGAAGCCGACGGTGAACTGCGGGTTGAGCTGCGCGTCGGGGAACGGCACGTTCACCGCTCGCTGCAAGGCGTCCCACAGCGGCGTGTCGGTGCGGCTGATCGAGGAGGGATCGTCTATCAGGATCTCGACCTGCACCTTGTCCATCAGCTCGTCGCCGAGTGCGGCCCGCAGGTGGGCGGTGACCTCGTCGGTGTGCTCACCGGGGAGCGTCCGGATGTCGACGTCGATGTCGACGACGTCGGGGATCACGTTCGTCTTCGGACGACCGACCGTGCTCACCACGTTCGGAGCGAAGGTGGTGTGGGTGCAGGCATGGAAGAAGCCCTTTCCGGACGTGACGGGCAGTTGGTCGAGCAGACCGTCGATCAGCTGCTCGTCGAGCATCGCCGCCTTGGCGTCGTCGGGGATGTCGAGCGACTGCACCTGACCGCGCCAATGCTCGTGGAAGCGGGGCGCCGGCCGGTACTCGTTGAGCCGACTGATGATCTTGGCGGCCGAGACCAACGCGTTGTCGGCGCCGAACGGCATCGAGCCATGGCCGGGTGTACCGCTCACCCGCAGCCGCCGCCAGGCGACGCCCTTCTCGCCGACGGTCATCCCGATCGAACGTCGACCCTCCGGGCCGGAATGGAGCCCGCCGGATTCGGTGAGGAGGTAGTCGCACCGGATCGCATCGGCATGGTGGTCGGCGACCCACTGCGCGCCGTACTTGCTGCCGGCCTCCTCGTCGGCCACGGCGAAGTAGAGCAGGTCGCCCTTCGGACGGAAGCTGCGATCGGCGAGCGAACGGAACACCACCGCCATCGACGCGGTGAGGTTGAGCATGTCGACCGCGCCACGTCCCCACACCTCGTCGTAGCCGTCGGGGCTGGTGATGATGTCGCCGCCGAACGGGTCTTCCCGCCAGCCGTCCCGGTTGACCGGCACGACGTCGGTGTGACCCATCAGACACAGCGACGGCGCGTTCGGGTCCGACCCGGGAATGCGGGCGACGAACGACTGCCGCTCGGGTGTCGGTCCGAACCGCTCGATCTCGACGCCGGGTCGCTCGACGTAGGTCTGCAACACGTCGGCGTTGCGGGTCTCGTTGCCGGAGTCGGGCTGTCCGTCGTTCACGCACTCGTTCCGGATGAGCGTCTGCAACAACTCGACGGTGTCGTGCGTCAGATCCTTCCCCATCGCCAGATCATGACAGATGGTGTCACCCCGCCCAGTCCCGCACGGATGGTGTCGGATCCCTCCCGTGCCGTCAGTTCGTGTCGACGTCGCGCTCGGCGCACGGGAGGGATCCGACACCATTCGTGCCTCGACCCGGCCGGCAAACGAGACACACGCGAGACTGCTCGGCATGGCTGAGATCCACGGGCAGGTCGACGAGGGGTTCGGGGCGGTCGCGGACGCGTTCCGCTCCAACTTCGACGAGCGCGACGAGTTGGGCGCGGCGTTCGCGCTGTACGTCGACGGGGTGAAGCGGGTCGACCTGTGGGGTGGCATCGCCAACTCGCAGACCGGCGCACCCTGGACCGAGGACACCCTGCAGCTCGTGTTCTCCACCACCAAGGGGCTCACCGCGACGGCGATCGCCATGCTCGTGCAAGCCGGCAGGCTGGCCTACGACGATCCGGTTTCGAAGCACTGGCCCGAGTTCGCCGCCGCCGGCAAGGGCGACATCACCGTCGAGCAGGTCATGAGCCATCAGGCCGGCCTGATCGCGGTCGACGCACCGATCGACTTCGACCAGATCATGGCCGTCACCCCGGTCATCGAGTCGTTGCAGGAGCAGACGCCGATGTGGGAGCCAGGCACGGCGCACGGCTACCACGCGATCACCTACGGCTGGCTCGCCGGCGAGATCCTCGCCCGAGCCGACGGCCGCCGCATCGGCCAGTTCGTGCAGGACGAGATCTCGGGCCCGCTCGGGCTCGACTTCTGGATCGGATTGCCCGAGACGGAGGAGGAGCGCGTGTCGCGCTTGTCGACGACACCGCTCCCGGACGACCCGGCGCTGCTCGAGCACCTCGCCAAGCTGTACGCCCGCGGCGCCAACGGGTACCGGGCGCTCGCACTCGACGGTCGACTCTCGACCGCCGGCGAGAACCACTTCAACACCCGCGCCGTCCACGCCACCGAGATGCCCGGCGCCAACGGGATCACGAACGCTCGGTCGCTGGCGCGCATGTACGCGGCCACGGCGGGCGAGGTCGACGGCGTCCGCCTGCTCGATACCGACACGATGAACGCCGCCCGCACCCAACGGGTGAGCGGCGACGACCTGACGCTGCTCATCCCGAGCCGGTTCGGTGCCGGGTTCTGGCTGCACAACGACGGCGCTCCGATGATCCAAGACGGCTCGTACGGCCACCCGGGCGCCGGCGGCTCGCTCGGCTACGCCAACCCCGAGTTGGGCATCGGCTATGGCTACGTGATGAACCGGATGGGCAACAACCTCACCGCCGACCCCCGCACCATCGCCCTCAACGACGCCGTCCAAGCCTCCCTATAACACCCAGAAGGGGTCAGGCACCTTCTGGCCAGATCGGTTCAGCTGATCAGAAGGGGTCAGGCACCTTCTGGCCAGATCGACTGAGGTGACCACGACCTGCAATGCCAGAAGGTGCCTGACCCCTTCTGGGAACCGGTTGGGGGGCTCGTGACTCTGGATGAGTATCCATGAGCACGACCGATGCCTCCCTCGCCGCCCGAGCGGACATGATCACGCTCGGTGAACGCATGACCTTCGAGGAGCTGTACGCCGAGCAGTACCGGTCCATGCTGCGGCTCGCCCACGCGCTCGTCGACACGCGCGAGCAGGCCGAAGAGGTCGTGCAGGACTCGTTCGCGGCGATCTATGAACGCTTCGACCGACTGGATCATCCGACCGCCTATCTACGCACCACGGTCGTGAACGGTTGCCGCCGGGTGCTGCGACGTCGGATGCTGCTCCGGCGACAGCCGACGCCGCCCGGGGAGGACGGATCGCTCGGCTACAACCATGTCGTCGACGCCATCAAGCGCCTCCCGCACAAGCAGCGATCGATGATCGTGCTGCGCTACGACCTCCAACTCACCGACGCCGAGATCGCCGCGACGTTGGGCATACCGATCGGCACCGTCAAGTCGACGCTCCACCGAGCGCTCGCCGCCCTCCGAAAGGAACTTCCCGATGCACGATGATCTCGAACACCTCGTCGAACGTTCGCTCGGCGAACGCGCCCAGCAGCTCGGATCGGGCGACGGCTCGATCGACGACGTGATGGCGCGGGCAGAGCGTCGCCAGCAGCGCCGCCGGGCCACCGCCGTCGTCGGCTCGCTCGCGGTCGTCGCGGTCGGGCTCGTGGGACTGTCGGTCGTGCGAGGCGCCGACGAGCCGCTCGGTCGAAGTGCCGGCCTCGACGCCGGACAGGCATCGACGGTGCCGCTCCGCGTGATCGACGGCTCGCTGGATGCCTGGCGCTGCGAAGGGCCCATCGAGGTCCAGGCGGCGAGCGACGACCCAGGGTGGTACTTCGAGGGCTGCGCACCGGTGACGATCGTCGGCGGCGTCCCGCTCGAGCTGGATCCCACGATCGTTCCCGCGATGGTTCCCACGACGATCGGGATGGAGGTACCGGTCACGTGGGTCGAGTGCCCGCCCGCGGGCCCGGCCGACACCGACGCCGCCGTCGCCACGACGACGCCCGCATGCAGCACCGTCCCGGCGACGACCATCTCGTACTGCGAGGAGACCGATGCATCGGGCACTCGGGTCACGATCCCGTGCGACATGCCGGCAGCGACGGCGCCACCGACCACGGCGCCAATCTCGTCCGAGAATGTCGTCGAGTACGTCATCGAGCCGGGTGACTTTCCGGGCCTGGTCGCCGAAGCCTACGGGATCCCCATCGACGAACTGGCGGACGCCAATCGGAACAACCCGGCCTGGGACACGTTCCACGTCGGCGCGACCATCCGGATCCCGATCGACCCCTGACCGGAACAGATGGTGTCGGATACCTCCCGTGCCTCCAGGTCGGGCGCCCGCCAGGCCGAAGCACGGGAGGTATCCGACACCATCTGTGTTTGCATGGGGACATGGAACTCTCCGATGCTCTCGCTTATCTCCGGGAACGCAAGCAGGGGGTGCTCGTCACGTTGAAACGCGACGGGCGGCCGCAGTTGTCGAACATCGTCTACCTCGTCACCGACGACGGGAAGATCCGGATCTCGGTCACCGCCGACCGAGCCAAGACCAACAATCTCCAGCGTGATCCGCGTGCCAGCCTGCACGTGACCGCCGACGACTTCTGGTCGTACTGCGTGGTCGAGGGTGACGTGACGCTCATGCCGCCGGCCGCGTCACCCGACGACGCGACCGTCGACGCGATGGTCGACTACTACCGCACGATGCAGGGCGAGCACCCCGACTGGAACGAGTACCGACAGGCGATGGTCGACGACCGTCGGCTGCTGGTGACGATCACCCCGACCCACTCGTACGGCATGCTGGGTCGATGAAGATCCATTCGACGCCCGACCAGATGGGGGGCGTGTGGGCCAACGGCGCCGCCGTCCGCCACTCCCCGCACGAGTTCACCATCGACTTCATGCGCTTCGACTACGACGGCGAAGGCAAGCCGCAGACCGGGGTGCTGGTGCAGCGCGTCAACATGTCGCCGCTGTTCGTCAGCCAACTCATCACGGCGCTGCAGGACAACTGGAGCAAGTACGCCAGCAAGGCGATGCCGCAGGAACTGATCGGCGACACGGTGATCGACCCCGACACGATCCGCCATCAGCACGAAGAGGACCACCGCGACGACGAGGACGACAACGATGACGGCGGCGTCGACGGCGGGACCCCCTGACGTGATTCCTCAGCCGCTGCTCACCTGCCGATCGGTCAGCGCATCGAGCGACTGGTACCAACGCACGCTCGGGTTGACGAGCGCCCACGGAGGGGACGAGTACGAGATGCTGATGCACGACGACCGGCTCGTCCTCCAGCTGCACGAGGTCGACGCCCACGAGCATCCGTACCTCGTTCGGCCCGATGAAGCGTTCGGCAACGGTGTCGCGGTGTGGTTCGAAACGAGCGATTACCCCGCCGCGATCGAGCGCGCTCGAGCCGCAGGAGCCGAGTTCCTCGAGGACGATCACGTCAACGAACTCGCGCACCATCGCGAGATCTGGTTGCGGGACCCGGACGGCTACGTCGTCGTGGTGAGCAGCCCCTTCGGCCAGATGTAGACGGTGGTGTGTCGGATGGTGCCTGGCACAATTCGACACGGATGTATTCGACGATCCTGCTCGACCTCGACCACACGCTCTACGACTCCGACGAATCGGAGCGGCTCGCGTACGCACACACCGCGGCGACGTTCGGCCTCGACGACCCCGACCGGCACTTCGACACGTACGTCGACATCAACCGAGCGATGTGGGCCGCGGTCGAGCGGGGAGAGCTGCAGCCGACCGAGGTGCGGCACCGGCGGTTCGAACAGTTCAACGTGACGGTCGGGCTCGACGCCGATCCGGTGCTGATGGCCGACACGTTCGTCTGGGGGCTCGGTGCCCACGGCGAGCTGTATCCGGGCACCGTCGACGTCCTCGCCGCCCTCGCCTCGCGGGCATCGCTCGGTCTGGTCACCAACGGATTGAGCGACGTCCAGCGGTCACGTCTGTCGCGCCTCGGCATCGCCGAGTACTTCGACGCGATCGTCGTGTCGTCCGAGGTCGGCGCAACCAAGCCACGACCCGAGATCTTCGACATCGCGTTCGAACAGCTCGGGCGACCCGCGAAGGAAACGGCGCTGATGGTCGGCGACAGCTTGACGTCGGACGTCGCGGGTGGGTTCGCGTTCGGCATCGCCACCTGCTGGTACAACCCGCACCGCAAGCCGCTCGCACCCGACAGTGCGCCGACCCATGAGATCGGCGCACTGTCGGAGCTGCTAGCGCTGCTCTGACCCCGTCCGTTCGACGCGTCGAAGCGTCGTGCGTCAGGCGCGGGCGGGGAGGAACCGGCTGGCGAAGATCGCACCGGCGTAGGCGGCACCGCCGGCGACGAGGGAACCGATCATCAGTCCCGACAGGAATGCGTCGTTGACCTCGGCGAGGTAGGCCGGAGCGTTGGGTCCGAGCTCGCGCGCGACGAAGCCGGCCGCCCCGACCGATTCACGGGTCGCCTCCTGCGCCTCGGCCGGGAGGTTGGCGAACACGCTGGTCGGCCCGAGGTCGTCGAGCGAGCCGACGTACAGCGAACTGAAGACGCTGCCGATCACCGCCACGCCGAGGGTGCCGCCGAGCTCTCGCGTCGTGTCGTTCACCGCTGAGCCGATCCCGGCCTTGTCGGCCGACAGCGACCCCATGATCGACTCGGTCGCCGGTGCCGTCGTCGCGCCGAGCCCGGCGCCGAGCAGCACCATCTGACCGACGATCTCGAGGTACGGCGTGCCGACGTCGATGCGGAACGCGATCCACACGAACGAGGTGCCGAGCAACGCGAGACCGAACCGGACGACGTTCGTCGTACCGACCGCTTCCACGATCCGCGGCGCGGCGACCGAGGCGACCGCGATGGCGAGGGCCACGGGCAGGGTGCGGAGCCCGGCCTCGAACGGGCCGTACCCGCGGACGAGTTGGAAGTACTGGGTGATCAGGAAGATGAATCCGAACAGTGCGAAGAACGCCGACGTGACGGCGACGCTGGCGGCGCTGAAGCGGAGGTT
Source organism: Acidimicrobiaceae bacterium (assembly GCA_002698945.1). Lineage (GTDB taxonomy): Bacteria > Actinomycetota > Acidimicrobiia > Acidimicrobiales > Ilumatobacteraceae > Ilumatobacter. The sequence goes on along the minus strand of NZZV01000032.1, from coordinate 5,580 downwards.
GCGGAAGATGCCGACGGGCAGCATCGGTGCGGGCGTCCGGAGTTCCCACCAGACGAATGCTCCGAGGAGGGCGACGCCGAGTGCGAACACCAACAGCGTCGTCGGGGCCAGCCATCCCCATTCGGGTGCTTCGATGATCGAGAACACGAGAGCGGTGATGGCGCCGATCGACAGGAACACGCCGGGCAGATCGAGGCGGGGAGCGTCGTGCTCTCGCGACTCGGGCACGAGGCGCCAGGTGGCGATCGCGACGGCGATCGTGATCGGCACGTTGATGAAGAAGACCGAGCCCCACCAGAAGTTCTCGAGCAGCCAACCGCCGACGATCGGGCCGAACGCGACCGCCATGCCGCTGACCGCGCTCCACACGCCGATCGCCTTGGCGCGCTCGGACGGATTCGTGAAGACGCTCGTGATGATGGCGAGCGTCGCCGGGAAGATCATGGCGGCGCCGATGCCCATCAGGGCACGACCGGCGATCAGCGAGCCGGCGGTGTCGACCGATCCGGCGTAGGCGGAGGTGGCGCCGAAGAGGAGGAGGCCGGCGATCAGCATGCGCTTGCGCCCGTACTTGTCGCCGAGTCCGCCGGCTGCGAGCAGGAGTCCGGTGAACACGAGCAGGTAGGCGTCGACGATCCACTGCAGCTGGCGGGTGGTGGCGCCGAGCTCGACCGTGAGAGTCGGCAGGGCGACGTTGACGATCGTGCCGTCGAGCACGGTGACGAACACCGCGAGGCAGGTGACGGCGAGGATCGCCCAGCGGTGTCGCTCGACGGTGCTGGTCGGCTCGCCGAGTGGGGCGAGGTCGGGGATGGGGGTGGTACTCACGGGAACTCCGATCTTGACGTTGTCAGGTGACACTGTAAAGATCGATCTTGACGACGTCAAGACGCTGGGAGGGTTCGGCTAGGATGATCGACGTGACATCGGCCACCAGCGCTGCCTCCGACCCGCCCGCCGCGAAGGCGGGCGACGGCTACCACCACGGCGACCTCCCGAACGCGCTCCGCCGCGCGGCCGTCGAGGTGATCGAGGAGCGCGGCGCCGGCGGCTTCAGCCTCCGCGAGGTCGCCCGGCGCGCCGGCGTGTCGCACACGGCGCCCGCGCACCACTTCGGCGACATGAAGGGACTGCTCACCTCGGTGGCCGAGGAAGGCTTCGCCGCGTTGCACGCCGCTTCCGAAGCGGCGATCGGCACCAGCGACGACCCGGTCGCGCAACTGACCGAGCTCGGCCGCGCCTACGTCTCGATGGGCACGACCCACCGTGGCCACTGCGAGGTCATGTTCCGCACCGACATCATCGACACCGAAGATCCCGAGCTGATGTCGTGCGGCCTCGAGGCCTACGGCGTGCTCGAGTCGGTCGTGCGACGAATGATCGACGACGAACACCTGTCGGCCGACGTCGACGAGGTCACGTGGTTGTGCTGGTCGACCATGCAGGGCCTCGTCCAACTCGCCCCCAAGATCTCGATGATCGCCGAGGCGCACGGCCGCGAGGCACCCGTGATCGACGACCTGATCGCGCGGTTCACCACCCTGATGGTCGACGGCATCCGTAACGCTCCCTGACCTGGTCGGTTGAGGTCAGACCCCAACCGACCAAGCACTCGCGAGTGCCCCAGAACTGCGATGTCGGTTGGGGTCTGACCTCAACCGACGTTCAGTCGCGAGGGGCTTTGCCGCTCAGGAAGTCGATGCTGCGGGTGACGGTGGCGGCGACGAAGCGTTCGAGTTTCGGTGCCGCCATGAAGCGGGCGGTGGCGTCGAGCGGCGCCGTCGAACCGAGACGAACCGCCTCCTCGGTCGCCGCCACGCTCATCTTCACGGCGTGGGCGTGGACGATGAACGCCGTGGTCCCGTCGAGCAGCGCCTCGTGCTGCAGCGACCGTCCGTACCGGAGCAGATCATCCGATCGCGGCTCGATCTCGGCGCGTTCCCCCACTGTCGTGTGCCACTCGTGGCGACCGGTCCAGTTGGCGAGGAACGCCGTCCACAACACGAGCCGAACGTCGTCCACGCTGACCGGACCGCCACCGACGTGCCACCGCGCCGCATTGGCGTACGTCATGCCGTGGGTGATGTCGAGCCACCCGAAGTCGTCGTGGAAGTCGAGCTCACCGTCGGTGTCGTAGCGCAGCATCCGCTCCGACACGGCGAGTGTCACCACGTCGAGCACGTCCTCGAGTGACGCGCCCCCGGCGATCGCCGCGCCCGTGGCGATCGCCGCCTCGGTGCGGTCGGGGCCGAGGAGTGCGGCGAGGAGCCGACCGTCGTCGGCCCAGTCCGGGTCGGGCTCGTTCGCACGCTCCGCCAGCTCGCGCAGGTCGAGCCGGTCGACGCCGCGGTGGAACAGACGCATGTACGGCAACTTGTCCTCACGGGTGCCGTAGACGATGGTCGGCACGAGGTGCGGCAGCACGGTGTCGGCACGGTCCCAGCCGATCCGGTCGAGGAGCTGGAACGCCTTCTGCGCGTAGATCGCACCGTGGCCGTAGCCCAGGAGGTGGTCACTGATGACGTCGGTGAACCACGGCTTGAGCACCTCGCCGTCCACACCGTCGTGGATCGCGGCCCGCAGCACGGCTTGCGCACCCTCGACGCTCTCGCCTTCGACCTGGCGACGGAACTCGGCGCGGGCGTCGGGTGGCAGCACCGGCAGGGGGTCGGCGAGGGGTCGCTCGGGACGACCGCGCTCGCTCTCGGCCACCCCGGCGATGGCCTGGACGATCGGGAGGGCGCGATCGTCGTGCTCGTACTGCTCGACCATGCCGAGGCAGTCGGTGAGCGAGGCGATCGAGTGCCCCCAACCGAACTCGGCGCGCGGGGCGCCGTAGGCGACGGCCTCCCAGATCAACTCGCCGGGGTTGGCGTCGGCGCGCAGGAGGCGGACGATGTCGCGCGACACCTGACCGATGTACTGTCGTTCGATCCCGCTCCGCAGGCTGGTCATCAGCTTCGGCCGCGTTTCGGCCGGATCGGGCTCGGTGACCTCGATGGTGAGCGTGCCGTCGTCGGCGACGTGGACCGGATAGGTGCGCACGTCCTCCTCCCCCAGGACGCAGGCGCCGTCGGTCACCCGGAACTTCCAGTTGTGCCAGGCGCACGTGATCAGATCGCCGTCGAGTTCGCCGGTGGTGAGCCCGTACCCCTCGTGCGGGCAGGCCTGGTCGAGCGCGAACACGCCTTCGCTCGTGCGAACCACGCACAGGCGGTGGCCGTCGACCTTGACCATCTTCATGGCGGCGACGTCGAAGTCGTCGAGATGGCCGATCACGGTCCGCTGGCGGGCCCGATCAGCGGTCTGGTTGGTGATTGCCGTCGTCACACCGGACACGGTAAAACTTCAACCATGGTTGAAGTCAAGGGATCGCGTCGGTTGAGTATCGGTGAGGTCGCCGAACGAGCCGGCGTGGCCACGTCGGCGCTCCGCTTCTACGAAGAGCACGGACTGATCACGTCGGAACGCAACGAGTCGGGTCACCGTCGCTACCACGCCGACGTGCTGCGACGGGTGAGCTTCATCCGCATCTCGCAGCGCGTCGGGCTCAGCCTGTCCGAGGTCGCCGAGGCACTCGCCTCACTCCCCGACGGGCGGACCCCGACCTCGAAGGATTGGGCCAAACTCTCGAGCTCGTGGCGACCGCGTCTCGACGAACAGGTGGCCATCCTGACCCGCCTTCGCGATCAGCTCGACGAATGCATCGGCTGCGGGTGCCTGTCGCTGTCCACGTGCGGACTCTGGAACCCCGACGACGCGGCCGCCGACCTCGGCACCGGCGCTCGCTACCTCCTCAGCGACGACCGCCCCGTGTGACGAGCGGAATCGCGACGTCGTGCGGGCAGCGGCGTGTGCTCGCAGGATCGTGGTGGGGTCGTCGACGACGTCGGGGCGCCAGGTGCCGCGCCAGGTCGAGCCGATCTCGAGGATCGAGCGACACCACGACGGGACCTCGTCGAGGGTTGCGCACCCGACGATGATCGGCCGGTCGACGTGTTCGACGACATGTGCGAAGTCGTCGGCGCCGGCGGGATCGAGCACCAATGCGGTCGCACGTCGGGTACTACCGAGCTGATCGAGCAGGTGGGCCACGATCGCATCACGGTGTGGGCCGACGATCGCGACCGACCGACCGCGATCGAGCCGGATCCGGAGCGGCACGTCGTGTCGCAGGTGGCGCTCGATGGCCGCGGTGACCGGATGAGGCCAGTGGCTCTCCGGGAGTGAAGTCCCGGTGCGGTCGAGCACGGTCGGCTGCAGCACGTGCGACACGACCCCGACCTCGAGCGCTCCCGCCCGGTGATCATCCACCTGGGCCCGGCGCAGGGCTGGGGTCATCCGTTCCAGATCGCGTTCGAACCGTGCGAGCTCGTCGACGGAGTCGTCGAGCGGTGCGAAGACAGCACCCGTGTGCGTGACCGCGGCGCCGACCTCGAACAGGCCGGCGTCGACGAGTTCGAGGCGACTGCAGCCGACCTCGATCACGGACGAGCGGCCGAGCACGGTGCGCCCGTCGATCGCGACGCCGTCCACACAGAGTGGCGATCGACCCGACGTTTGCAGGAGTGCGACGTCCCCACTCGCGGACACCGTGACGAGCGCATGATGGGCCTCGAGCGCCGGGTCGGCGACGCGGAGGTCACCCGGTGCGCGCCCCAGCCAGTACCTGCCCGGGGTCAGCCGACGGGTCCAGCCGGCGTCCGGACCGGCCCTGCACCGCAGGGTGATCGACGGTTCCATGCCGGTCGGGAAGGTCGTTCACCGGACGTTTCGGAAGCCCCGGCGAGATTCGCACGAAATTGTCCCCTGACCAGGTGCAGTGAACCGACCTGGGCGGCGGTGACCAGCGTCTGTGAGACCCGGATCCCCGGCTGTGAAGGGCCCGGTGAGACCTCCGGTGAGACCGGTTGGCCATCGTGCCGACCATGTTCGATCGCACGACCTCGACCAGTGCCCGCCTCGCCGCCGAGTGGGCCCGTCTCAATCACTGCCCGGTCTCACTCGCCCGTGCTGCGCGGTGGGGGCTCGTCGACGGCTTCCCACGCGACCTCGACGAGATCGTGACCGCCGTCGGTGGTGGCGGCGATCGGTCGCGGGACGCCGACCTCCGATTCCGACGTCTGGTCGCGATGGCGGGCGACGACCTGCTCGCCGCTCGCGTCGCGATCGAGCGACTCCGACCCGGTCTGCTGGCCATCGCCGCACGCCGGCGTCGGAACCGGACCGCCTTCGAGGACATCGTCGCGTCGGCGTGGATCGCCGTGCGCACCTACGACCCGACGCGACGGAACGCGAACCTGGCCGCGTCGCTCCTGGCCGACGCGAACTGGCAGGCGTTCCGTCGCCACGACCGCCGCAAGTCGACCCTCGACCTCCCCCTCCTCGACACGGATCATCTCGAGGCCGCCGAGGAGGACGACCCGGGGGTCGAACTCGCCCACCTCCTCGACGACGCTCGCGCCGCGGGCGTCGACCCCGCCGACCTCGACCTGGTCGATCTCCTGCTGCGCAACCCGAGCGTCGAGCAGGTCGCCGCACAGCTCGAGGTCACGTCACGCACCGTTCGCAACCGCCGCG
>NZZV01000031.1 GCA_002698945.1 Acidimicrobiaceae bacterium | reverse complement strand
CTCCTCGGCATGCAACTGCATCATCCGACGCGTCACGTTCGCCTCGACCACATCGATCCAACCCCGCAACCGCCGCGTCGCACCCAACACCTGCGCACACGCAGCAGGATCAGCGGTGCTCACATCGACAGCGAACACCGCCGCCAACTCGGCTCCCGGATCGATCGAACTCATACACCCCATCATGACAAGGGGGTGCCACAGAGTTTCCGGGCTGCGTGTCCGGGTCCCGTCGCCATGGGACAGATACGGGTCGTCGGTTCCGGAGACCCGTACTTCACGTGATCACCCGGCGATCGTGTTGAGCTCGGCGACGAGGCGCTCGAGTTCGTCGGCGAGCGCATTCATCCCGGCGTAGCCCTGGCCGGCAAAGGAGTCGACGTCCACGACCTGACCGCTCGCGACGGCCGGGAACTCCTCGTAGAGCGGGTCCTCGGCGAGAGCGGCGAGTGTCGCCTCGTCGAACTCGCCTCCCGGGACGACGAGGCGGACCATGACGTCGGCGGCCAGCACGTCGAGCCGTTCGTACGACACCTCGCGCAGGCGGTTGTCGCCCTCGTCGGGCTCAGGGTTGCTGGCCGGGCTGGATGAGTCCACCTTCGTAGGCGATGACCACGAGTTGGGCGCGATCACGCACCCCGAGTTTCATCATCGCTCGGTTGACGTGGGTCTTGACGGTGAGCGGGGAGAGGTAGAGACGTTCGGCGATGTCGTCGTTGCTCAGGCCAGTGGCAACCAGCGTCGTCAGTTCGCGTTCGCGTGGGGTCAGGGTGTTGAACTGTTCGGATTCGGTCGTCGGCAGGGGACGGTCGTGGTGGCGGAGCTGGGCGAGCAGACCGCTCGTCGCTCGCGGGGAGAGCAGCGCCTCACCGGAGGCGACGACGCGGATCGCGTCGAGCAGTTCAGCGGGGTCGACGCCTTTGCCGAGGAACCCGCTCGCTCCGGCTTGGACGGCGCGGATCACGAGGTCGTCGATCTCGAAGGTGGTCAGGATGATGACTCGGACTCCGGCCATGTCGTCGTCGGTCGTGATCGCTCGTGTCGCCTCGATGCCGTCCATGTCGGGCATGCGGATGTCCATCAGCACGATGTCGGCACGGCTCGTCCGGGCTCGCGCCACGGCTTCGGCTCCGGTCGCTGCTTCGGCGACGACGGTGAGGTCGGGGGCGGAGTCGATCAGCGCGGTGAAGCCGGCACGGATGAGTGCTTGATCATCGGCGAGCAGCACACGGATCGTCATGGTTCGGCCTGTTCGGTGGGGAGGGTGGCATGGACGCGGAACTGGCTGTCACCGGTTGGTCCGACCTCGATCGCGCCGCCGGCGGCGACGACCCTCTCTCGCATGCCGACGGTGCCGTGGCCTCGTGGCGTGCCCACAGGTTGATCGGCATCGACGTCGTTGAGGATCTCGATGTGCAGTGCATCGGGCTCGTAGGTGAGTCGCAGGATGGCTCGACGATGGCAGCCGTGGCGATGGGCGTTGGTCAGGGATTCCTGGATGATCCGGTAGGCGGCCAGGCCGGTCGCCGGCGTCACCGGCCGCGGCGCTCCGACGGTGTGCCAATCGATCTCGAGGCCGACGTTGGTGAAGTCGGCGACGAGGCGTTGAAGGTCGTCGAGGGCGGGGAGGGGGTCGGTCGTCGAGGTCACTTCGTCGGACCGACGGATCACGCTGAGGATGTTGCTGAGCTCGTCGAGCACATTTGCGGCTCCGTGACGGACGTGTGTGAGGGCTTCTTCCGCACCGGTCGGGTTGTCGCGGAGGAGGTGAGTGGCGACCCCGGCCTGCACGTTGATCACTGCGATGTGGTGAGCCACCACGTCGTGCAGCTCGCGAGCGATGCGCATACGCTCCTCGACCACCTGCCGTCTCGCTTCCTCCTCGAGCGCTCGTTCTGCCCGTTCGGCACGCTCTTCGAGGGCTGTCGCTCGCTCCTGCCTTGCGATCTTGTACGCCCGCCTGCTCCGCACCGCGTCGCCCGCCGCCGTCGCAACCGCGGTCCAGGCGATCAGCTCCAGGTTGTCGCTGTCGTACCAGGGGCCAGCCGATGTGATCGCCGCCGTCAGGTACAGCGCAGCTGCTGTCGCGGCGCCCGCTGTCCAGGCGGTCGTGCGGTCCGACGTCGACGCGACGGTGTACAGCGCGACGATCGCCGCCGCCGGGAGCACACCCTGGACATCGTCGGGGATCATCGACCACACGGCGGCGAACACCGCGACCACCAGCACCGGGAGCGGGGCACGTCGCCGCAGCAGGATCAGTGCCGCCGCGACAGCGCACGTCGCGAAGTCGACGGCATCGAGGCTGGCGCCGACATCGCCGGCGTCGAGCCCCTCGAAGATCAAGGCTCCCGCGCAGACGGCGGCGGCGATCGCCCCGTCGACAACCGCAGTGCGCACGGATGGCCACGACCGATCGATGCCCGCGAGATGAGACACGGCAGACACCTGTAGCAGCCGCATCGCAGGTCGTCGTTCTTCAGGCGTCACGGCGCTTCAGGGCGATCATGCCTGCGGCGAGCAGGGCCCCGATCCAGCCGAGCAGCACGAGCAGACCTGTGGTCGGTGACATATCGCCGGAATCCTTGACGACAGTGATCATCGCCTGTCCCGCTTCGCTGGGTAGGTACTTGGAGGCATCGTCCCATACCCCGCCCAGTGTGTCGAACAGTGTCGGCATGACGAACAAGACGGCGACCAGGATCCCGATCGCTGCTGCGGTGTGCCGCACCAGCGCGCCGAAGCCGACACCCATCACCGCGATGGTGGTCGGGAACAACGCTGCCGCGAGCACCGCTCGGAGCACGCCCGGGTCCGACAGTGACGCCGATGGCCCGCCACCGCTGTAGACAGCCTGTCCGACGAAGAACGCCACCAGCAGTGATGCCACCATCGTGGCGAACGAAGCAGCGGCGACCACGATCATCTTGGCCCACAACACCGGCAGACGCCGCGGCACGGCGGTGAGCGTCGTGCGGATCAAGCCCGTCGAGTACTCGGACGTGATGACCAGTGCGCCCACGGCGCCGAGCACGACTTGGGCGAGTATCGCTCCGAACAAGCTGTTGCCTGCGGGGTCGTAGATTCCCTCACCGTCGGCAGCGATGGGGGCGCCGTTGCTGAGCATCGACACCAACACACCGAAGGCGACAACGGCGCAGGCGGTCAGGCCCAATGTGACGATCGTCGAGCGGACCGACCTCAGCTTGATCCACTCCGATCGGACGACCCGAACAAGGGTGACGTTGTGGGCCGACACGTCGCCGGCCGGCAGCGCGGTATCGAGTGAACCCGAGGTCGTGGCGGGGGTGCTTGTGGCGCTCATCGCGCGTACTCCGTTTCGTGTGTGTTGTTGGTGGAGTCGGTGACGCCGTGATACTCCACTGCGTCCTTGGTGAGGTCCATGAAGATGTCCTCCAATGATGCTCGTGCGGGTGTCAGCTCCTGGAGCTGCAAGTTCGCCGACCACGCCCGAGCGCCGATGTCGTCGGCATCCACACCGACGACGTCGAACAGGTCGTGGTCGCGGATCACGATGTCGGTCGCGTCACCGGCGAGCAGGTCACGAAGCTGGCCGGCGTGCGGCGACCGGACACGGACGCTGGTCGGCTGCGTCAGTGCGGTGAGTTCGGCGCCCGACATGTCGGCGATCAGACGCCCCCGCCCGACGATGATGAAGTGCTCGGCCGTGAGCGCCATCTCGCTCATCAGGTGCGAGGACACGAGAACGGTGCGTCCTTCGGCCGCGAGCGACTTGAGCAGGTTTCGGATCCAGAGGATCCCTTCCGGATCGAGGCCGTTCACCGGCTCGTCGAGCATGACCGTGTGCGGATCGCCGAGCAAAGCGGACGCGATGCCGAGGCGTTGTGCCATGCCGAGTGAGAAGCCGCCGCTGCGGCGATCGGCCACCTCGCTCAAACCCACGATGTCGAGGACCTCGGCGACACGGCGCTTGGAGATGCCTGTGGTGGCGGCGAGCGCCGAGAGGTGTTCGCGGGCAGGGCGGCCCGGATGGTTGCCCTTCGCGTCGAGCAGCGCCCCGATCTCGCGCAGTGGCGCTCGGTGCTCCGCGAACGGCTTGCCGTTCAGCAGCGCCTGCCCTTCGGTGGGCTTGTCGAGTCCGAGGATCATGCGCATGGTCGTCGACTTCCCGGCGCCGTTGGGGCCGAGGAAGCCGGTAACGACACCGGGTTCGACGGTGAAGCTCAGGTCGTCGACGGCGACGTGTCGGCCGTAGTGCTTGGTGAGGTTGGTGACTTGGATCATCCTCGGGGTCCTCCTCGTAGGGGTAGCGGTGCACGTTCCATCATCCGCATCACGCCTGCGCCTGTCGTCGTCTCTGCGCAGGCAATCACCCCTACTGCGACCGCAGTAGCCGAGGCCACGGCAACGTCGACGATCCGGCATCACAGCGATGCAGGTCCGGGGAGCAGGCGACCAGCGAACCGCAAGATCGGGAGACGCCGACCGTCCGCTGGGTCTACGGTGCCTCCGTGCTGATCGTGTTCGGAGGATTGCCCGGTGTGGGCAAGACGACCATCGCGGCGTCCGTCGCCCGACGGATCGGAGCCGGTTTCGTCCGGATCGATGCCATCGAGTCCGGCATACGGCGAGCCGGTCTGGAACCGCCCGGTGGGCTGGGCGCCGCCGGCTACGAGATCGCCCACCAGGTCGTCCGCTCGATGCTCCACCAGAACTTGGACGTGGTCGTCGACGCGGTCAATCCCGTGGGTGAGGCCCGGCAGGGGTGGGTGGATCTGGCGGATGAACTCCGGGTCGTCTCTCGCACGATCGAGGTGGTCTGTCGCGACGTCGAGCTCCATCGACGGCGTGTCGAGGATCGCGACGCCGACCTCCCGGGGCATGTCGTGCCGACGTGGCAGGACGTGACCGACCTGTCGTATGAGCCGTGGCCCGAGGTGGACCTCGTCGTCGACTCGGCCGGTCCTGGCGACGTCCGGCTCGACGAGATCGTCGCGCTCCTGGGTCGGCGCGACGACCGCTCCGACCGGTGAGCGCGTCGCGCCGCTCGGCAGCGCGGTCCGGCCCTCAGGTGAGGAGGGCGAGGTCGCGCCGGATGTAGCGCAGGTGCGCCCACTCCTCTTCCAGGATCACGCGCACGCAATCGCCGACGGTGGGATGCCAGTCGTCCCCGCCGCCCCACGGGTTGTCGCGCGCTTCGGCGAGCAGCTCGGGCGTGGCGGTCGCGAGGAAGTCGGTCACCCGCCGCTGCCGATCGGCGCGCGCCTCGAGGATCTCCTCGAACGTCGGCGTGTCGGTGCGGAAGATGGACATGTCGAACCCCATCTCGGCCGCACCGGTGAAGATCTGGCCGAGCTCGTGGAACGGCTGCTCGATGCGCAGGATTCCGCCTCGCAACCAGGCGTCGGTCGCCAGTACGAGGTGGCGCAGCGTCTCCGCCAACGACCACTCGTCGTCGACGTGAGCGTCGACCAGCTCCGGAGGCGTCTCCGCCACGGTGGCCGCCCAGGCCGCCTGCACCGCGACCCACCCCTCTCGTAGACCGTCGGGTGTCTGCGCGCTCTGCAGTTCGCGCCCGGGGAACTGTCGGTTGAGTTCGGCCTCGACGAACGGCACCACGTCGACCCCGTTGACGACGAGCCTGCCGAAGAACAGATCGTGACTGTCGATGTCGAGCCCGCCGACATCGACGCTCCGCATCGTCACCCCACTGAGGTCGCACGAACGAAGCGTGGCCCCTCGAAAGCTGGTCCGCGAGATCGTCGCACCCTCGAAGTCACCAGAACCGGCCGATGTCGTCATCGTCCCATTCTGCACCCGGCCGCTACACCCGGCGAGCACAGGTCGAGACTCGGCCCGCATGGTTCGTCCGTCCCGCCTCCGCAGTCAGCGGGCACGGTCGGCGAATTCGGACATGCGTGTCGCCAGGTCGATGTCGAGCTGCGTGATGCCGCCCGCGTCATGGGTCGACAATGTGACGTCGACGTTGTTGTACACGTTGCGCCACTCCGGATGGTGATTCATCGACTCGGCGACGAGCGCGCACGACGCCATGAAGCCGAACGCGGTCACGAAGTCGGCGAACTCGAACGACCGCTCGATCGCATCACCGACTCGAGTCCACCCGCCGAGACCCTCGAGTGCCTTGTCGATCTTGGCGTCGGTCAGTCGATCGGCCATACGACGACCCTACTCACGTCGCCGGCACCCGTCATCTCGCCCGGGCTGATGGTGCAGCATTCGGCAAGGTGCACCGTCGGTGGGAGACTCGGGCTGTGAACCGTGCTGTCATTCCGTCGTCGATCGCTCCGCCTGCCGCCAACTATGCCCACGCCGTGGTCACCGAGGGTGCGTCGAAGTGGCTCCACACATCGGGCGTCGTTCCGGTTCGACCCGACGGGACCGTGCCCGGCGAAGTCGGCGAACAGGCGGAGGTGGTCTGGGCGAACATCGCAGCGATGCTCGACGAGGCGGGCATGCGCCCGGCCGACATCGTCTCGGTCACGACCTACGCCGTCGTCGGTGAGCCCCTGGCCGACGTGATGGCGGCCCGCGACCGGTTCCTCGGCGGCCGGAAGGTCGCCTCGACCCTCGTCACGGTGCCGGCGCTCGCCCAGCCGGCGTGGCGGATGGAGATCGCCGTCGTCGCCGCCGCCTGACGGGAGACGACCCGCTTTCAGCCGGGCCGACCCGGCGTCGTACGCTGCGGGACATGGCAGACGTGCGCCGCACCGATTCCGGGATCGAGATCAAGCCGCTCTACACCGCCGACGACCTCGACGGCTGGGACCCCGACGAGATGCTCGGTCTGCCGGGCGAGGCGCCGTTCACCCGGGGCGTGTACCCCTCGATGTATCGCGGCCGCCTCTGGACGATGCGCCAGTACTCCGGCTTCGGCGACGCCGCCAGCACGAACGAGCGCTTCCACTTCCTGCTGAACGCCGGCCAGACCGGCCTGTCGTGTGCGTTCGACCTGCCGACCCAGATGGGCTACGACTCCGATCATCCCCGCGCCGAGGGCGAGGTCGGCAAGGTCGGCGTGGCGATCGACACCCTCGACGACATGCGCATCCTCCTGAAGGACGTGCCGCTCGACAAGGTCACCACGTCGATGACGATCAACTCGACGGCGGCGATCCTGCTGCTCATGTACGAGTTGGTCGCCGAGGAACAGGGCGTCGACTCGAAGGTGATCTCGGGCACGATCCAGAACGACATCTTGAAGGAGTACATCGCCCGCGGCACGTACGTGTATCCGCCGCGCGAGTCGATGCGGCTGATCACCGACATCTTCGCCTACTGCGCCGAACACGTCCCGCGCTGGAACACGATCTCGATCTCCGGGTACCACATCCGCGAAGCGGGCTCGACCGCCGCGCAGGAGATCGCGTTCACCCTCGCCGACGCCATCGCGTACGTGCAGGCCGCCGTCGATGCCGGACTCGACGTCGACGACTTCGCACCGCGGCTCAGCTTCTTCTGGAACGGGCACAACCACTTCTTCGAAGAGGTCGCCAAGTTCCGTGCCAGCCGGCGCATGTGGCACACGATCATGACCGATCGGTTCGGGGCGAAGGATCCGAAGTCGAAGATGCTGCGGTTCCACACCCAGACCGGCGGGTCGACGCTGACCGCCCAGCAGCCGCTCAACAACGTCGTCCGCGTCGCCCTGCAGGCGCTCGCGGCGGTGATGGGTGGCACCCAGTCGCTCCACACCAACGGCTTCGACGAGGCGCTGAGCCTGCCGACCGAGCACGCCGCCCGTCTGGCGTTGCGCACCCAGCAGATCATCGGTCACGAGGCCGGCGTCGTCGACACCCCCGATCCGCTCGCCGGCTCGTATCTGGTCGAGTCGCTCACCGACGAGGTCGAGCGGGCGGCGTGGGAGTACATCGAGCGCATCGACGAGATGGGCGGCGCCGTCGCGGCGATCGAACAGGGCTATCAGATGGACGAGATCATGAACTCGGCCTACGAGTACACCAAGTCGATCGACGACGGCGAGCGAACGATCGTCGGCCTCAACCGGTTCACGATCGACGACGAACCCGAACCCGAGGTCTTCCCGATCGATCCAGCCCTCGAGCCCGCTCAGAAGCAGCGCCTCTCCGACTTCAAGGCGAACCGTGACGGTGCGGCGATCTCGGATCGGCTCGAAGCCGTGCGGGAGACGGCTCGTGGCGGCGACAACCTGCTCTACCCGATGAAGGACGCGTTGCGGGCCGGCGCGACCCTCGGTGAGGTGAGCGACGCCTTGCGCGACGTCTTCGGCATGTACCAGCCGTGAGTGGCCCGTGAGCCGATCGTGAGTCGCCCGTGAGTGTCGCCGGTGAGTGAAGCATCGATCGTCGCCTGGCTGGCTGAGCACGCCGACGAGGACTGCTGCGACATCGTCACGACCGGCCGGAACACCGGCAACCCGCACGAGATCGAGATCTGGTTCGGCGTCGCCGGCGCGTCGATGTACCTGATCTCCGGGAACGGCGTTACCGCCGACTGGTATCAGAACCTGCTGTTCAACCGCGAGGTCGTCGTCAAGCTCGCCGGCGCGACGCACCTCGGTCACGCCCGCGCCGTGGTCGATCCCGATGAACGCCGCCGCGTCGGCGACCTCATGGGAAGCAAGTACGTGTGGGGCGGTGATCCCTCGATCGGGCTGACCTACGACGCCTGGTGCTACGACGTCCCGGCCGTCGCGATCGAGTTCGGCTGACGTGCCGTCAGGCGTGCGCGTCCACGTGCCAGTGATCACGTGAGGTGGGCGACGTCGACGGCCGGACGCTCGGGGGCGTCCACCGTCGACACCGGCCACCCGAGATAGATCACGGCGATGATCCGGTCGTCGGGCTCGAATCCGCAGAAGGCGAGTGCGTGTTCCCCATCGAGGATCGGCGGTGTCGACCAGAACGATGCCAGTCCGGCTGCCGTCGCGCCGAGCAACAGGTTCTGGACGCCGGCGGCGACGGCGTCGCGGTTCTCGTCGTGCAGCGACTCGTTGCGGTGCGGCGCGCAGCCGACCACCAGCACGGTCGGTGTGCGGCCGTACTTGGTCATCGTCTTGACCCGCTTGCCGTCGTCGCCGAAGTCACGGTCGATCATGTCGGCGACGAACGCCTCACCGAGCGCGAATCGTGCCTCGCCCGTGCACGCCGCGAACTTCCACGGCCACGTGCGCTTGTGGTTCGGCGCCCATGTGGCGAGTTGACACAGCCGGTCGACCAGTTCGTCGGGCACTGCCCGTCCCTGGTCGACCAGCATGTGCGTTCGGCGGCTGCGCACCAGATCGGCAAACTCGTCCAGCTGCATGGACCTACTGTGTCAGACGCTCGATCCGGACGTTCAGGCGGTGACCCAGATCGAGAGTTCGGCGCCGTCATCACCGGCGGTGAACGACAGCCCGTCCGGTTCGGTGACGCGGGCGGCGTCGCCGGTGGCGAGCTCGCCGCCCGGGTCGAGGGTGCCACTTCCTCGCGCCACGAACAGGTGCACGTGACGGTCGGTCGGTACGTCGACGGCGCCACCCGGCCGGATCCGCCCGCCCCAGAGCTCGGCCCCGGCCTGGTGGATGTGCACCGCGCCGTCCGCCTTCCCGGACGCAATCCGGAACAGTCGACCCGAGTCGAGCTCGTCGCCGACCTCGTTCTGCTCGTAGCCGGGGGAGATGCCGCGTTCGTCGGGTGGGACCCACATCTGGAGGAAGTGGACGTCGGTGTCGGCACTGGCGTTGTGTTCGCTGTGGAGGATGCCGGACCCTGCGGACATGCGCTGAGCGAGGCCCGGCGTGATGATCCCGTGGTTTCCCTCGGAGTCACGATGCTCGAGCTCGCCCGACAGCACCCACGTCACGATCTCCATGTCCCGGTGGTGGTGCGTCCCGAAGCCGGTGCCGCCGCGCACCACGTCGTCGTTGTTGACGAGCAGGAGACCGAACCCGGTGTTCGCCGGGTCGTAGTGGGGGCCGAAGCTGAAGGAGTGCTTGGAGTCGAGCCAGTCGAGCTTCGTGGCGAAGCGTTCACCGGCCCGACGGATGTCGATCGTCGTCATGTGGTCCGAAACCCTTGTGTGCGCAATGATATTCCTTCGATGGTCGGCGATGGCGATGATGGTCGGCGATGGCGAAACGGGCACGGCCTGCTACGGCGGCCTCTGACACAATCGCCGACCGTGCACGTCCTCGCGATTCTGGCAGCCGCCGTGCTGTTCGGATCGACGGGCACGGCACAAGCCCTGGGACCCGACGCGGCGACGCCGCTCGGCGTCGGCGCCGTCCGGATCGCGATCGGGGCCGCCGGTCTCTGGCTGTTCGTGCGAGGCGGCGCCCATGCCAACCTGGTCCGGCAGCAGTGGCGGTGGGTCGCCATCGGATCCGCCGGCGTCGCCGCCTACCAGCCCGGCTTCTTCACCGGCACCGAACGACTCGGCGTCGCGTTGGGCACGATCGTCGCACTCGGGAGCGGGCCGGCGTTCGCCGGACTGGTCCAGTGGGCGCTCGGCATCCGCCCCACCGCGGCCTGGGCGAGGGCGACCGGGCTGGCCGTCGCGGGCGGTTGCCTGCTCGTGTTCGCCGGTGAATCGGGGGCCCGGTTCAGCCTCGTCGGGTTGCTGGGTGCCCTCGCCGCCGGCCTCGGCTACGCCCTCTACGCGATCGCCACGCGGCGACTGATCGAACGCGGCGTCGGGTCGACGCAGGCCTCCGCCTGGCAGTTCTCGATCGGCGCCATCGTGCTGGCCCCCTTGTTGTTCATCGAACCGATGGGCTGGCTCACCGAACCATCCGGCGTCCTCATGGCGCTCCACCTCGGCCTCGCCTGCACCTCCGTCGCCTACGTGCTCTACGGATGGGGTCTCCGCTCGGTCGATGCGGCCACGGCGACCACGCTCACCCTGGCGGAGCCGGTCACGGCTGCGGTCCTGGCCGTGAGCGTGCTCGACGAGCGACTCGCCTGGTTCGGTTGGCTCGGCGCCGCCCTGGTCGTCGCCGGGTTGGCGACCCTCGGGGGCGGCGCCCGTCCGTGGCCGTGGCGCCGCGTTTCGGGGCCGGGTGACGCGGGTACCGCGTCCGCATGACGAATCCAGCGACCATCCTCATCGCCGTCGACGCGGACGAGGGAGCGAAGCGGGCGACCCTCGCCGCAGCGTCGTTGTTCCCGGACGCCCGGTTCCGGTTCGCCCACGTCGCGCGTCCGGTCCCGCTCACACCGCCGGGTGCCTACGGGCCCGCCGGCGTCGCGCCCGTCGGTGTCGCCGCCGTCGACGATCTCGATCCCGCGAAGACGAAGGAGTCCGCTCGCGCCGTCGCCGCCCAAGCCGCGAACGACTGTGGTCGACCCGACGCGACCGCCGTCGGCCTGATCGGCGAACCCGCCGACGCGCTCATCGAGGAGGCCGTCTCGTGCGGCGCAGTGGCGATCGTCGTGTCGGCCCACGACCGTGGTTGGGTCGAGCGCCTGTTCCACCACTCGGTCCGCGACGACATCGAACGCCTGTCGCCCATCCCCGTGGTCGTCGCCCCCGACCCGTCCTGACAATCGCGACCGGTGCGTCGCCGTCCCCATGGGCGACGCACCGGCGCTGCTCCAGCGGCAGCGGGTGCTCTCGACTGGTGGCGCTTGGTGCTCCGGGAACAGTCAATCGGGCCGGGTGAGGTGCTTCACGAACGCGTCGGAACCGGGGAAGTACAACGACTCGTGACCGTCCTCGTCCCACCGCACCAGGAACGGCGGACCATCGCCGTCGCCGTGGGCCTCGATGACCTGGCCCTTGCGCTCGTGTTCACCGACCTGGTGACCGCGAACGATGATCTCGTCTCCCGGGTGGGCAATCACCTGGCGCCTCCTCGCTCGAACCGATCTGTCTCCACCATCGAACGCCGAATCGATCCTGTCGACCAGGGACCTCCGGCCCACCTTCGACATCGGCGGATGTCTCGACGTTGCGACACCCCGTGCGTACTGTTCACCTCGTGGCCGATCTCGTGTTCGCCAAGGCGTTCCGCCGACACGTCGACTGTCCCGACGCGTCGGCGCCGGGTGACGACCTTCGCAGTGTGCTCGACCACTACTTCGCCGACCACCCAGGTGTGCGCGGCTACGTCCTCGACGACGCCGGCGCGGTGCGCAAGCACATCGCCGTGTTCGTCGACGGCGACCTGATCACCGACCGTCTCGACCTGACCGATCCGGTCGAGGAACACAGCACCATCCACGTCTTCCAGGCGCTCTCCGGAGGCTGACATGTCCCATCACGCATCCACCTCGGCTTCATCCAC
The DNA here is from genome assembly GCA_002698945.1 of Acidimicrobiaceae bacterium. Classification (GTDB taxonomy): domain Bacteria; phylum Actinomycetota; class Acidimicrobiia; order Acidimicrobiales; family Ilumatobacteraceae; genus Ilumatobacter. The sequence continues at coordinate 371 of NZZV01000031.1, read as the reverse complement.
CACGGCACTCGTCGGCACCCGGAAGGGTCTGTTCACCCTCACCGTCGGTCCGGGGGACGACTCGTTCGAGCTGTCCGAACCGGTCTTCGCCGGTGCCCGTGTCACGAACGCGGTGAGCGACCCGCGCGACGGTGCGCTCTACGCATCGCTCGACCACGGCCACTTCGGCGTTCACCTGCACCGCAGCGACGACGGTGGCACGACCTGGCCCGAGATCGCGGCGCCCGAGTATCCGCCGAAGCCCGAGGGTGTCGGCGACGTCATCTTCAACCAGTTGAGTGCCAGGGGGTGGTGTACGACCGGGTGGTGACCTGGTGAGGGTCCACCGGTGATGACGGCCATCGCGTCAGTCTCAAGAAGACAGTCCAACG
>NZZV01000030.1 GCA_002698945.1 Acidimicrobiaceae bacterium | reverse complement strand
GGGGTGGACTCGGCGAACAGGGCGGCGACCGCGTTGTCGATCCGACCCAACAGTGTGCGGCCGGTGACCGGATCGAACCGGCCCCGCAGACAGATCATCCCGTCACCGTCGGTCCACGACGACAACCTGGTGTCACGCCGCTGGCGTTCCAACCGATCGACACCGTCATTGCGACGAATGTTCTTCGCTTCGACACCAAGACGGCGCCGCCATTCCTCCACCGACGCCACACGGGCGACATCACCGAGCGTGCCGGCGCGGTCGAACAACTCGGCACGCTGCTCATCACTGTCCAAGTTCTTCGCCGTGTTCGTGAGTGCGTCGAGGTGACCTTCGGTGATCGCACCATCATCGAGCAGCGACCCGAACGACGGCACCTGATCGATCGTCTCGGAACGATCACGATCCCGGATCGCATCCCGGGTCGACCCACGCGTGCACTCCGCCGCGGTCTTCTCCGGGAACGGATCGTGCGCAGCGAGCATCGATGTCAGTTCGGTACGAGACGACGACAACCAGGATTGCAACCTGCCGACCGACCGCAACGCCTCCTGCACCCCCACCCGATCCACACCAGCACCACCATCGCCAGCCGCGCCGGCACGCGCAGCTGCGATCAGCTCCACATGCTCCACAACAGCGGCGACATCCATACACACCATCATGACCAAGGGCTGTCACAGAGTTTCTCGATTGTTCGATCGGCCGGTCCCATCTGCGCCAGCACTGACAGACATCGGCGGACGAATTCTGCAACACGACGACACAGCGAGATTCCGGGCGGGTTCTCCCGATCAGTGTGCCGTTCAGGAGCGGTCGGTGCATGGATGTTCGCCGAGCGATATGTGCGCCAACCAGGCGACCCTCGTCGCGTCCGGTGAACGACGGCTGCGTGTGCGGTCGTCAGGTGCTCATTGTCGGTGTTGTCGGAGCCAACGGCTCCCGATTTGATGCAAGAGACCTCAGAGGGCGGTTCGGGCCCGATCTGGTCGGCGAACATTGGCGCCTGCGACACAAGTCAGCAGGACACGCGGCGGGGATCAACGGCGCCGGGAGTCTGTTCTGCGTTCTCGTCGTGGCCACCGTGTTCGCCTGTTCCGAGTAGGCCGTCCACCGCCGTTTGCATGGTGGCGCGGTCGGCGACGAGGACAGCGGATCCGTCAGCGGTGGCGTCGGCGCTGAGGCCGGCGTGCAGGTCGTAGAACTGAACTTGGTCGGGTCCGATCACCTCGGCAGCGTTGAAGAGTGCCCGGAGCCCGTGCAGGTCCAGGCCGATGTCGACGGTGATGTCGTCGACGACATCTGTGAGGAGACGCAGTTCGTCGATGGTGCTGTAGCCGGCCGAGAGCACGTCACGGTAGACGCGTCGCATCAGATCTTGTTGCCGGACAATTCGGCCCAGATCGGCCCGTGGATCTTGGGCCCATTGGCCCGTCGTGACATCGATCGACTCGAGTGTCCGTGATCGGACGTAGGCGAGAGCTTCGCTACCCGAAAGCTGGTTGCAGCCGGACTCGGCGGTGAAGCCCGTGTGGCGGTCGCGCACTGCCGTGTCGAACGGGACGCTGACCCCGCCAACGAGGTCGATCAGCGACTCGAAGCCGTCGAAGTCAACCTCGACGTAGTGATTGATGTCGACCTCGAGCACTGACGACACGACCTCGACGAGGTCTTGGTCGGCGGTGAACGTGTTGAGTCGACCGCTCGTGCCGTCGTGCTCGACATGCAGGTCGCGCGGCAGGGACAACACACCGACACGTCCACGTTCCGGGTCGATGCGCACCAGTGCGATCGTGTCGGCACGGGATCCGGTGACCACGCTGTCTGGCGGACGCTGATCGACCCCGACGATCAAGATGTTGAGTGGTGTCGAGATGGGCGGGACATCGTCGACGGCGCTGGTGGCGACGACGGTGCCAGCGGTCGTTGCAGGCTCCACGTCCTGAGGCGTTGCAGTTGGGTTCGTCTCGGCGGGCGTCAGGCCACCCACCTCGATGCGGTCGAGCTCGCCGGCCTGGTCACGGAGGAACAACGCGAGACCCCCCAGGATCAGCAGTGGCATCAGGACCACCGAGCTGACCGACCATCGACTTCGCCGTTGACGTCGTTGCGCAGCCGTGACCACTCGGTCATGGAACTGTTCGCCGAACTCTGGCGGATTCTGGTCGTCGAGATGGTCAAACATCAGAGTGCTCCTTCCGTTCCCGAGCGGTCGACTGCGACCGCCTCGCCCCTCAACTCGTCACCGATGCGCTGTCGAAGGATCTCGATAGCGCGGTGCGCATGGGTCTTCACGGTCCCGACGCTGACCCCGAGTTCGCCAGCGACCTCCGCTTCGGACATGTCGGCCAAGTAACGCAAGACGACGACATCGCGCTGTCGACGACTGAGCGTCGACAAGAGCCTCTGCAGATCAAGCCGGTCTGCCACCTCCGCCGGATACGCGACGCTCGGGGTCTCGAGAGTAGGACGGCGTGCCTGTCGGCGGACGATGCCCAGCGCTCCGTTCGCTGCAACACGACATACCCACGGTCGAGCGTGGCCGTGGACCTTGCGCCAGCGCACCTACGCCTTCACGAGCGTGTCCTGAGCAACCTCCTCGGACTGAGCGCGCGAACCCAGGATTCGATACGCCGTCTGGTAGGCCAGCGCTGCCAGCTCATCGAATTCGTCATCAAAGCTCATTCAGATACACAACGCGCAGCGCCCCCGTCGCGTTGACACCCCACGCAGGAACCATTGCGCACGGCGCACAGCGTGCATGCTGCGTAGGGACGGGTCAGGCAACGAGCTTGGCGTACTTGCGTTGCGCTGCCTGCTTGGACACGCCCAGCATCGCTCCGATCTCGGACCAGGATCGATGCGCGGCGCGAGCTGCGCGCACCGCATCGACGATCGCTCCGTCGAGGCCCTCGCGCTGCTCGGCGAGTTCAGCGATGAGTCGCAACGCCTCGGTGTCCGCGGCGATCAGTTCGTCAGTCGTGACGCGGTCTGCCCATTCCTCCAGCGCTGCTGCGCGTTCGGCCCGCGACTTGCTCATGGCGTCCACCATCCGGAAAGGAACTTGTTGCGTGCCGGCATCGCGTGAATGATCGCGATGCCGTCGTCGTCGGTCACGACGCCAACCTCGAGCGGTGCTGATGTCGTCGGCGGAGACACCGTGCTTGCGGGCGCTCGCTTCGATGTCCACCACCCGCCAGGATACGCCTCCAGAGACGGACCGTCAACGAATGTTGACGACTCGGGCGCCGCATCTGCGCCCGACTCGCCGGCACCGGATCGGCGGTCGACGCCTTCGGCGTCGCCCTTGCCGAGCCTGGTGGAACTGTGCTGACAGGAGACCGAGCCGACCTCGAAGCGCTCGCAGCGAACCCCGACCGTGTTGCCATCGAAGTCTTCTGTCCGCCCCGGCATCGTCGGGCCTCAACCGGCGCCATGGTGCCGATCAGGAGCGGGCGGGAGACGTCGAACGCGTCGGCGTCCTCAGCGCCTTCCCTGCTGGAGCGAAACTGACCTTCGACGTCACGATCGCGCCCGCAGACGGCCGGCCGTGGTTCCGGAGACGCGTCGCTGACCGTGGAGGTCGCCGACACGCCAGTGGCCACGATCGGGGCGACTGCGGGTCGAGGGTCAGTCGACGGTGTCGTCGACGGCGGTGACGACGGTGACCGGAACCTCGACCGCACGGCAGATCCGGCTCGGGAGATCCTGACGCAACCAGCGTGAGATCCGGCTCGGCAGGGTCGACACGATGATCTCGGACACGTCGATCCGGTCGACCAGGTCGGTGAGGGTGCGGACCGCGTCGCTGAGGGCGATCTCACCGTCGGCGACGTTGCCCGCCTCCCGCAGCCATGCCAGACCGGCCTCGAGACGATCGGCGGCGACGTCGCGTTCGTCGGGCAGGTCGAGGTCGCCGATCATCACCACGTCGGCACCCGCCATGCCCGACGCGATCGTCGGCGGCAAGGTGAGGCGGACCGGGACCACCACGTGGAACTCGCGCGGCCCTGCAGCGACCCGATCCTCCACGACCGCCCGCAGATCAGCGCCGCCCAGCGTTTCGTTGGCGACGAGCACGATGACCCCCATGTCCTCATCTTGACAGACCCCGGCGCGAGCCGCATCCGATTCGTCGGCGACCCGGACCGCGGCGAGCATTACCCGACCGACCACGCCAGAAACCGGACGACGCTCGGTGGGGGTCGCGGACCGATGCACCCGTAGGGTCGATCCATGGCCCAGACCGACGGATCCCCCACCGTCGCCGATGCGAGCAAGGAGCGACTCGACCGGCGGGTCCTCCTGACCGTGCTGTCGTGCGTGATCGTCTTCACGTCGTCGATGACGATCGTGTCGGCGTCGCTCCCGACGATGGCCGACGACCTCGACTCGACCGAATCGCTGCTGTCGTGGGCGGTGACCGGGCTGTTCCTCGTCATGAGCGTCAGCACCCCCGTCATGGGTCGCATCGGCGACGGGCGGGGCCACCGCCGCGTGTTCCTCGCCGGCACCGTCGTGCTCGCGGCGGGCACGCTCGCCTGTGCGCTGGCGCCGACCGCGATCTTGTTCGTCGCGGCCCGGATGGTCGTCGGGCTCGGCATCTCGGCCACGATGCCGAACGGCATCGCCATCATCATGGAGGCCCACCCGCCGTCGCTCCGCGGCGAGGCGATGGGCTGGTTCCAGATGGCGATGACCGGCGCACCGGTGCTCGGCCTCGTGGTGGGCGGCCCGCTGATCGAAGCGTTCGGTTGGCGGTCGGTGTTCGCCGTCCTGTTCCCGATGGCGCTCGTCGGCTTGGTGTTCGCGCTGAAGGTGATCCCCGACGACCGCGAACACCGAACGCCCGTCCCGATCGACGTCCGCGGCGCGCTGTCGCTCGCGGTCGGCACACTCGGGTTCCTCCTCTGGTTGCAGTTCGGTGGGTCCGACGGTCTGCTCACACCGCTGCCGCTGTCGTTGCTGGCGATCAGCGCCGTGTCGCTCACGACGTTCGTCCGCATCGAGCGAGGGGTCGAGTTCCCGCTGCTGCGGCTCGACTACTTCCGACGCCGCAACTTCACCGGCCCGCTCATCAACCACCCGCTCAGCCAGTTCGCTTACATGGGCAGCTTTCTGATCTCGCCGATCATGCTCGACGAGGCGTTCGGCTACTCGGTGGCCGCCGTCGCACTGATCCTGCTGTTCCGCCCGGCCGCGTTCTCGGTGTCATCACCGCTCGGCGGCAAGCTGACCAGCCGGGTCGGCGAACGGCCGATGTTGATCGTCGGCACGGTGTTGATGGTCGCGTCGATGCTGACCTGGGTCGTCGCCGCGCTGTGGGTCGACCTCTGGCTCGTGATCATCGGGCTGCTGCTGTCGGGCCTGGCGATGGGGTTGTCGTCGCCGTCGTACCAGACCGCTGTCGCCAACGCCGTCGACCCGTCCGACCTCGGCATCGCGAATGGCATGGGGTCGACGTTGATGAACATCGGCATGCTCACCGGCATCCAGGTGATGTTCACCGTGCTCGGCGACGGTCGTGAGCCTGCCGACTTCGCCAGGACGTTCGCCGTCGGAGCGTTGGCCGCGGCGATCGGCGTCAGCGGCGCGTTGGTCATGGAACGCCGCCGCTGACAGCGCCGCGGCGCATCACTCGGTGCGCCGCTCGGTGCACCTGGGCGAACTACTCGACGAAGGGCACCTGTGCGTTGACGACCTCGCCGGCCACGGCGAGCACGCCGCGACCGGCACGGGTGTCGCGCAGGACCTCGTCGGCGATCCGACGCACGCCGAACGACGAGCCGTCCATGCCCGACTTCGGCGTGAGGATCAGCGCCGTGCGCGCCGGGAGGGCCCGCGTGAGGTCGGTCCGGGAGCCGAAGAACTCCGTCGGTCCGGCCATCACGACCGCTCGTGGTCCGGGACCGTCGAGCAGTGCCTGGACCCCGTCGACCGGGCCCGACCAGCGATGTGCGTCGTCGATGAACAGCGCCACCGGCCCGGGCGACTCGGCGACGCTCGTGACGTCCTCGGCGACGAGCTGGGTGCCGGGGAAGGCTCCGCCGGCGAGCGGCGACCGGCGTGACAGGGGCAGGGCGACGACCTCCCAGCCGTGTCGGCGCATCAGGTGGGCGGCCGCGAGCAGCGCCGTGCTGCGGCCGCTCCGGCTCGGCCCGGTCACGACGAAGGCGGGGCCGTCCTCCTCGGCGTCGAGCCAGGCGATCTCGCCGACGTCGGTGTCGACGGCGAGCGCGACCGGCTGGACGACGCCGTCGGGTGGCGACATCGACTCGACGTCGCGAACCGGGAGCGGCCACGGCAGCTCGGTGAGTCGGACCGGCAGCGAATCGGGCGGCCCGTCGAACTCGTCGGTGAGGCGCTGGCCGATCGCGCGTACGACCTCGTTCGCCGGAGCGTCGGCGGTGGAGGGCACGAGCGCGAACTGCACCAGCCGTTCGCGGTTGACGTCGACCGCCCGTGCGGTGCCGCGGATCGACCCGTGCAGCAGCCGCGGCACACCGACGGCGGTGTACTCCTGCCGGTCCGGGAGCTCGAACACGAACCGACGTCCGATCGACGATCCGATGCGGTGATGAGCGATGCCGGCCGGACCGGTCATGATCACCCGGACGCCGGTGCCCGCCGACTCCGAGACCAACCCGATGAGTGGGCCGAGCAGGGGACTCTGGTTCGACTCACCGAGCGAGAGGATCCGATCGGCGCCGTGCACCACGAGCACGAGTTCGGTCGGCGTCTCACCCGTCACGGTGCGGAACTCGGCGACGTTCGAGACACCGAGTTCGGAGAACCTCGCCTTGCGACGACCGACCTCGGTCGCGACGTGACGGAGCATGCGGAGCGCGAGCGGCTCGTTGCGTTCGGCGACCCCACCGACGTGCGGGAGGGCGAGCAGACCGCCGAGGCCGTGTCCGATCTGGTCGAGGACGTAGAACTGGAGCCGGTCGGGGCCGCGCCGGGCGGCGCCGGACACGGTCACGGAACGGACGACGTCGGCCAGGCCCGAGCCGTCGCCGCCGAGCAGGAGCACGTGCGGCCCGAACGGTTCGAGCTCGACGATCGACTGACGCTGCAGTTCCGGTTCGTCCACCAGTCCGACCGGCCAGTCGCGTGCCGCCGGTGCCCGGTTGACCTCGGCGACGCTCAGGTCGCCGGGCAGCTCCTTCGGCCACGGCACCGCGGGAGCGGTCCAGCCGGATGCCGTCGCCGCTGCCCGCACGGTCTCGACGATCGCCCACATGTCGGTGTCCTCCGCCGGGACGTCGACGATCGACTCGGACGGCGGTGCGTCGGAGACCGCTGCGAACGGCACCTGGCGGAGCTGCGCCGGCGACGCCACCACCTCCTTGCCCGGCCGCGGGCCGGCGACGCGTGCAGCCTGGAACTCGACCGCCCGGCCGCCGTGCGACCGCAGGAACGCGCGCCCGATCCGTTCCTTCGGGATCGTGGCGGCCTCGGGGGAGTTCAGCACGGCCTTGCTGTGCGCCGGCTCCTGCACGCGGAAGCAGATCCGCATCCCGGCGTTGGCGGCGATCTGGTTCGGCAACTGGTTCTCGAAGTTCTGGGTGACGAGCAGCAGGTGGACGCCGAGCCCGCCGCCGACGCGGGTCACGCTCTCGAGCGAGGAGAGGTTCTCCTTGCCCGTCTCGGAGCTCAACAGCTCGGAGAACTCGTCGACGATGACCAGCAGCCGGGGGACCGCAGGGAGCGACGGGTCGGCCCGGCGGGCGGCCCGGTAGGCGTCGAAGTTCGGTGCGCCCACGCCGCGGAACGCGTGTTGGCGCCGCTGCATCTCCGCCTCGATGAGACGGACCGTGCGCACGAACGAGTCGACGTCGTGGTTCGTCGACAGGTCGATGACGTGTGGGAGCCGCGCCGACAGCTCGTGGTCGACGCCGCCCTTGAAGTCGACGATCGCGATCGACAGGTCGTCGGGGTGGTTGGCGACAGCGAGCGACGTGATCAACGACTTGAGGAACTCGGTCTTGCCCGATCGGGTGGTTCCCCCGACCAGTCCGTGTGGGCCGTCGCGCACGATGTCGAGTTCGGTGACGAGATCTCCGAGTCCGCCGATGCGGATCCGCGACGCCCCGCTCGACGCCCGCCAGCGGTCGACGAGCGCTCCGGCGTGGCTCGGGTCGGTCTCGGCGTCGATGAGATCGACGAGCCTGATCATCTCGGTCTCCGCCACGTCGTCACGCGACGAACCGGCAGGACGGCAGCCGGCCATCGACCGTGCCGGCGCCTCGAACACGACGGTCGACATCTCGAAGCTGCGGACGCGGTCGGCGCGCGGCTGCGTCTGGCTGACGAAGGTCGCCTCGTCCGAGTAGCGACCGAGGGTGAGCTCGGCACGGCTGCCCTCGGGCGTGACCTTGGCGTCGAGCGTGATGCCGACGATCCCGACCGACGCCCCGTCGACGAGCAGGTCGGTCAGCTCTGCCGGGTCGATCAGGTCGATGCAGTCGATGACGACGACGTGGATCGGCAGGAGGGTCGTCGAACGCCCCTCCGACTCACGGCGGCGTTCGTCGATCGTCGATCGCAGCAGCGACAGCGCGCCGGCACGTGCCGCCGGGGTGGCCACGATGCGGTTCTGGCCGTCGCCGTGGAACGTGTGCGGTAGCCATCGGACGGCGTTCCACTCGTCGGCGACCGTGTCGTCGGTGATCAGCCAGAGCTTGACGTCGTTGGGCGAGTGCGACGTCGCGAGGTCGAGCAGGATCGAGCGGCCGAGTGCACGGGCTCGGCTCGGCTCGCCGCGCACGGCGAGTGGGCCCTCACGAACCAGCGAGTGACGCAGGACCGCCGACCACTGCACGTCCATCGGGAACTCGGCGTCGTCGGGGCGGCCGTCGACGGTGATCGCCGAGGGTCGATCGTGCAGGCCGATGGCGACCTCGCAGAAGTCGTCGTCGTTCGCGGACCGTTCCCACAGGCGTTCGTGGCGGGCTGCTGCGAGGACGACGGCCAGCCCGGCCGGTGCGGCGGTCCACCTGTCGCGGCGCAGCTCTTCGCTGCGGACCTCGACGAGTTCGGCGACGAGGCGGTCGCGGCGGCGCTCGTATTCGGCGACCTCCGACTCGAACTCACGCGCCTGGAGCTTGCGGCGCCGCACACCGTCGATGGCGTAGAAGATGGGGCCGAGACCGATGACGAGGAGGAAGATCCAGCGTCCGGTGATCATCGCCATGCCGAAGGCGGTCACGATCGGGATCGCGAAGCTGATGATCGGCCGTCGTGACGACTCCTTCGACTCCTTCGGCTCGCTCGGATGCTTGAACGAGTCGGGCAGGCGTCGCTGTGCGTCGCGGAACCGACGCTGGAACGGGACGCTCGGCCCGGACTTGGCCGCTTCGTTCGGGATGTCCTCGCCGGCGATGTGCACGATGCCGAACGTCGTGGCGCCGGCGTGGACGTAGGCCTCGTCGGTCACGACGAGGGCGTCGTCGACGTCGTCGCCTTCGACGACCGTGCCGTTCGTGCTGCCGAGGTCGACGAGCTCGATGCCGTCGTCGACGACCGCGGCCGTGAAGTGACGGCCAGACAGCGACGCGTCGGCCACGGCCAGGTCGTTGTCGGCACCGCGACCGATCGAGATCGGCCGACGATCGAGGCGATGGTGCGTTCCCGTGTCGGGACCGGCGACCGCGACGAGGTACCAACCCGCGCCGGGGGTGGGCGACGGCACGCGTCGCCCGAGGCGCGAGCCGTGTCGGATCGGACTCGTCGCCAGCGTCTCACCGGCGGCGAGCACCGTACCGTCGGCCTTCATGCCGTACGTGTCGAAGCCCTGGTGCTCGAGTTCGTCGACCAGGTCGCTAACCCGGGCGCCGTCGGTGGTCTCGACGACGACGTCTCGTCGATCTCGTTCGTCGACGTCGACCGACAGGCGCCAGGCCGTGGTCACCTCGCGGCTCCCGACGGTGACGCGACGACCGTGCCGAGCACCAGTCCGTCGATGGTGAGCACGACGTCGCCGACGCGCAGCGGCACCGGGGTGGACCCGACCACGATCGTCGTGCCGTCCCGGCGCACCTGTGTCCCGTTGGTGGATCCGACGTCGCGGACGACCGGTGTGCTCTGGTCGTACTCGATGGCGGCGTGGCGACGCGAGACCCGCCCGTCGGGAACGACCACGACGTCGGCATCGGGTCGCCGCCCGAACACGAGCGGCCGGTCACCGAGTTCGTGCACGGTGTCGCCGACGCGCACGGCGACCACCGGACGGTTCGAGCCGGCGCTGCGACCCAGGATCTCGTCCGCGACCGACACGGCGCCCTCGGGCAACGGACGTCGCGTCGACGTCCGACCGGTGGAGGACGGCTCGGCCGGATCAGCGGGTGGCGTCGATTCGGCACCCGCCACCGGCTCGGCGGATTCGGTCGGCAGCGCGGCCGCCGCGATCTCTCCGGTAGAGGGCTCGGCGCCGTCCGCCATGGCGCCGTGGAGCGGTCCGAGCATCCCGGTCATGTCGACGCGGGTCGGGTCGGGTCGGTCGGATCGTCGCCGCGGAACACGCGGAACGTCGACATCATCGCGTCGAACAGTTCGCCGAGCGCTCTGGCGTGCTCGACCGTCGGTGTCGCGAAGCTGACGACCGCGGCGCGCTCGCCGTCGTCGATCGGCATCAGAAACTGCTGGACGAACATCTTCGGCCGTTGCACGGTCGGGTCGGGTGGTTCGAACGTGTGCAACCGGACGAGCTTGACCGCCTTGCCGGCCGGGAGCTGTTCGATCGCCGCTGGTTCGAGGTTGGTGACCTCAGCCCCGTCCTGCGCACGCGGCTCGCGTCCGAGCGCGACGACCATCGTCGAAACGGTGAGCGGGAGGTCGCTGCCCATCTCGCGTCGATCGAGGACCGCGATCGTGCACGCTGCGGACAGCAGCTCGCGGCGCGACCCATCGCCGTCCGCTCCGTCACCGTCCAACACAGGATCGTCCGGGTCGGGTTCGAACGTGTCGGTCATCGTTGCGACCATGCGAACATTGCTGCGGCGACAGTCGGCGCGCACCGTGTGCATCAACAGCTCGAAGCGGCGGCTCGCGGTGCGCGTCAGCTGGGCTTCGGCGACGAGCCGCTCGCGCTGCTGGCGCACCAGGTCGTCGAACGCGCGACCGTCGTCGAGCGGGAAGCGGACCCACTGCGGGGGCAGACCGATCCCGAAGGTGTCGACCTCGCCTGCGGTCGCCGTGGCGGCCGCGGTCCCGTCGTCGTGGGTCGTGCCGTTCGTCATGGCGTCGCCAGACAGTACGTCGCCGACCCCTGACCGAACGAGGGTCCGCTGGAGCCGAGCGTCTGGACCGTGGCGGTCTGCTGGGAGATGTGCCGACGCAGACTCGGTGCCAGCGGTGACGACTCGACGAAGTCGACCATGTCGCCGCTGGTCCAGGCGCCCGTGTCGGTCGTGACGCCCGGGTCGTTGGACCGGTTGCTGACAGCGGTCGAGATCTGGTCCTTCGTGTGGTTGATCAGCTGACCCTCGACGAAGTCGAACCCAGAGGCGCCCAGCTCGCGCTGGGAGCGGAGGATCGTCGACTGTCGCGCCGCCCCGTGGAGCGGGTTCCCGGCACCACTCACCGGGTTGCGCAACTGGCCGATGTTGCCCACCACCGAGCGCTTGTGGTCGCCGGCGACCCGGAACACGGCGTCGCCACGGGAGGCGGCCCCGAACAGCGCGACGTCGACCACCAGGAAGGCGGCATCGATCGCGACGTCGCCCCACGACTTGGTCTCGCCGGTCTCCGGGTGCGGAGTCTGGGTGCCGGCGAGCACTGCGTCGATGGCCAGCTTGGCGGCACCGAGCGCCAACCCGATGATCGCCAGCGCCGTGCCTCCCGTGAACACGACGGCGGCGACCAGCGCCACGACGGCGAGCACCGTCAGCGCCGCTTCGAGCAGATCGGAGAGGTGCCACAGCGCTGCACCCCAGTCGCCCTCCATGATCGCCTCGACCAGGCCGACGATGCTGTCGACGATGCCGCCGACGAAGCCGGCGACGTCGTCGACCCGATCGGAGATCCAGTCGAGGACGGCGTTCGGGTCGTCGAGTTCGCCGATGTCGATCGATCGCAGCGCCGACGCGGTCTCCTCGACGAGGGTGCGTTCGTCGGCGGCGATGTCGTTGCGCTCGGTGAGGCTGTCGTCGAGCAGACCGCGAGCCGTGGTGAGCGCCGTATTGCGCTGGCCGAGCGTGGTGAGCCGCGTCGACTCGATGCGCTGGAACTCCTCGCGGTCGGCCTCGACGACCTCGGGGTCGTCGGTCGACCAGTCGAGCGACCGGATCTGACCCTGGATCTGGCTGACCGCCGACTGTGCACTGGCCTGCTCGGCCTCGGCCGTCTCGACGGCGTTCCACCGGGTGTTGGCGACCGCCAACGCGTCGGCGGCCCGCTTCTCCAACGCTGCGAGCTCGGTCGCATGGTGGTCGACGATGTCGTGCAGCGACCGGAACAGCGGCGGCACGTCGTCGAGACGGGAGTGGACCTCGGTGACGAACGTGACCAGCTGGCGCGCCGCCTGCCCTTCGAGTTCGCCGAGCTCACCCGATTGGCGGACCCGGGCGAACTCGTCGGCCACGACGGTCGTCGAGTTCTCGAGGCCGGACGCCACGTTCGCCGCACGTCGGTAGTCGGACGATGCGCCGCTGATCGGGTCCCCGGTCCCGGGGAACAGCTGGGCCCACGTTCTCACGTCATTCTCCTGGTCGTCGTTGCGAAGTCGTCGGGGTGGGTCGGGTGGGTCGGGGTGGTCGGGGTGGCGTCGGGGTCAGCCGCCGTCGTCGAGGGCCGACACGAGCTGGTCCTCGGCCGCGTCGAACGCGGCGCGAACCGCCTCGAGCGCATCGGCGGCGGCACCGATCCCGTCACTCAGTTCGTGTCGGTGTCGGTCCCACTCGTCGAGCCGGCCGTCGAAGGCACGCTGCACCTCGGGGTTCCCGCCGAAGCCGAGCTGCTCGAGACGGGATCGCTCCGCCATCGACCTCGACGCCGACCTGGCGTTGCACGCCAGGGTGTCGAGGTACGCGTGGACGATCCGGATCTGAGCGGCGGAGGCCATCGATCAGCCCAGCTGGCTCGCCAGGTCCGTGTCGACCTGCTCGATCGTGTTGGCGGCGGTCTCCAGGAACTGACCGAGGTTGTAGAGCGCCTCGTTCATCTCGTCGTTCGACGTCTTCCACTCGTCGATGCGCTCGATGAACTTGTCGTGGGTGCGACCGGTGAACGAGTCGACGAGGCCGTCGATGCGGTTGCGGAGCGAGTCCATCAACTGTTGGGCTTCCTCCTTGGTCTTGCGCACGTCGTCGGCGTGCGAGCGGGCCTCGTCGGCGCGGAGCTTGATTTCTGCACTCATGTTGCTTCCTCCTCGGGAAGTGGTCGGGTTGAGTAGTCGCCACCGTACGCACCTGGGCCGGATCCGCAAATAGGGACTGACCCCCGGTGTCGCCGGCGACCGGATGGACGGACGGCCGGCCGGGCCGCTCAGGGGACGTCGGTGACCGTGAACCGGCGGGTGCCGATCTGGACGATCGTGCCGGCGCCCACGCGATGCGGGACGCCCGGTTCGAGCTGGACGAGTCGGCCGTCGCCCGTCGTCAGGACGAACGAGCCATTGCTCGAACCGAGGTCGACGAGGGTGACGCCGTCACCGTCGGCGGTGGCGGCGAGGTGGCGGCTCGACACCTGCGGGCAGTCGAGTCGGACGAGGCGGGTGCCCTGCTCGGTCTCGCCGTCGCGACGGGTCGGCGACCGTCCGAGCACCAGGGTGCGATCGATCGCCTCGACCGCGCCGTCGGCGAACTCGAGTCGCCACCGGGTCGTCGACGGCTGGCTCGGTACCGGCTCGGGCGTTCCCGACGACTCGGGTGACACGGGCGGCGGCGACGGGGGCAGGTCGGGGACGATCGTGACGTCGTCGGGCCCGGCCGCGAACCGGTCGCCGGGGCCGGAGAACGACCCGAGCACCTCGGACGCCACCCGTTCGGCGACCGTCGACGGGTCGTCGGAACGCTCCGGTGGCGCGGTCGACGTCGACCCAGCGGAATCGACCGACGGCTCGTCCTGCTCGTCCTGCTCGTCCGGCTCGGCGGGACCCGCGACGGACGGTTCGACCGGCGATGCGTCGGTCACCGGTGTCGGGAGCGTGGCGGGCTCGGGTCGGGCACCCTGGTCTGCCGTCACGATCCGCACCTGGAACCCGCCGGAGCGGACGACTCCCTCGACCAGATCGGTGACGGCGTCGATCTCGTCGCCGGCGGCGACGGTGACGCCCGGCTCTCCATCGTGCGACGACGCGGCGTACGCCGACGCGTCGAGCGTTCGTTCGACCCAGGTGCCGGCGCCGCGTGCGGACAGGCGCGGCAGGGACGGATGATCGGTCGTGACCTCGACATCTCCACTCACGACGAGGCGTAGGCGGTCGGACCAGCCGATGGCGACGAACCGGACCGGGCCGTCGGTCCCCGCATCGACAGTGGCGTCGTGTGCGTTGGCGCGCACGGTGTCGGCGTGGGCCGTGACCGCATCGAGTTCGGAGCCCGCCAAAGCCGCAGAGAACGCTGCGACCAGCTCGTCGTCGGCGTCGGGCACGAAGAGCAGGGCACTTCCACGGCGAGCGACGAAGCCGCTGCCCGGCGACAACCGCACCGTGGGACGTGTGCCGCTCGATGTCGTGTTCGTCATCGGTCCTCCCCACCGTGGCCGGTCGCCCGGGCGAACTCGAGCGCGACGGCGGTCGCGTTGTCGCGCCCGCCCTCGCCGCGCGCCGCCCGGAGCAGGTCGGCGACCACCTCGCCGCACGTCGGCGCGGCGAGCGCCTCGACCATGCGCGCCTCGGTCAGCTGTCCGTGGACACCGTCGGTGCACAACAGCAGGCGATCGTCCGCCATCAGCGAGAACGACATCGCGTCATGGTCGGCGACGCCCGACGCCCGACCGATGAACGAGGTGAGCGCATCGAGTCGGACCGGTCGTTCCAAGGCGACGTCGACCGAGAGCCCGGACGCGAGCAGTTCATTGCGGACGGAGTGGTCGCGGGTGAGCGCCTCGAGCCGGCCGCTTCGGTAGCGGTAGACCCGCGAGTCGCCGACGTTGACGACGACGACGTGGCTGCGGTGGACGGCGACCATCACCAGCGTGGTGCCGAGCCGGGTGGTACCCGCTGCTCGACCGGCGGCCACGACCGCGGCATTGGTCGACGCCAGGACGCCCGACGCGGACGTCTCGGTCACGACGACGTCGGCGGCAGCGAGGTGGGCGACGGCCGTCGCCGAGGCGAGCGCACCGCCGTCTCGACCCCCGATGCCGTCGGCGACGGCGAACAGTCGACCGTCGATGGCGCACCAGTCGTCCTCGTTCTCGGCACGGACCGTTCCGATGTCCGTGTCGCCCGCCCAGTCGGCCAGGCGGAACGGACCGAGCGCGCCGTCGAGACGCATCTGCTGGAGGACGCCGTCCTCCTCGGTCGGCGTGGTGTCCTCGTCCACGTCAGTTGCCACCGGATCCACCACCCACGTCGGTCGGTTCCGGGTCGCCGTCGAGCGTGGGGGCCGTCGGCTCGGTCGGGGCCGGCCCATCGGCTCCTCCACCGTCGATGACGAAGATCCAGACGACGAAAGCTGCGGTCACGACGACCAACGCAACGGCGAGTCCGATCGCGATCTTGCGCCACGGTCCGTGCTCGACCTCGTGGTGGCGTTCGGGCTCGGTGGGCATCACGGTGCGCGGCGGTGGCCGCCAGCCGTCACCGACCCGGGATCGGGTGACGTCCCCGTCATCGTGATCCCGACCTCGATCCGGATCGGGGCCGGCTTGGCGGTCGAGTGGGTCGGGCACGGGGAGATCGGCCAACGCCGTCGTGCTGCGGGATTCGGTGGTGTTCGGCGATCCGTTCGTCGCCGCCAGGAGCGCGTCGGGAACCCGCACCTCGGGCAGCGGTGGCGGCGGACCGGCCGCAGACGGTTCAGACGGCGCCGTCGGCGCCGTCGACCCGAGGGCCTCGCTGGACGTGGCGTCGGACGGGGCGTCGGAACGGCGCGCCGACTGCTGTGCCCGCGCCTCGGCCGCGAACCG
>NZZV01000029.1 GCA_002698945.1 Acidimicrobiaceae bacterium | reverse complement strand
GGCGCGAGCGCTCGGCGATCCGACCCGCCACGAGTTGTTCCGCTACGTGGCCGACGCCGACCGGCCGGTCGGCGTCGCTGAACTGACCGACCACCTTGGGCTCCACCACAACGCGATTCGACAACACCTGGCGAAGCTCGTCGAGGCCGGGTTGTTGTCGGAGTCGACGGCACCACCGGTCGGCCGCGGCAGACCGCGGCTCGTCTACTCACTCAGCCCGTCGACCGAGAGTCGGTGGGGTGTGACGGGGCCCTACGAGCGACTGTCGCTGCTGTTGGCAGAGATCATCCGAAGCGGTGACACGCCGGTCGAAGTCGGTCGCCGGGCCGGCCGCGCCGGGAGTGATGCAACCGCCCGACAACAGGATCCGGTGCAGGGTCTGGTCGACACGATGGAACGGCACGGATTCGAGCCTGCCGCTACACGACGGGGTGATCGAGTCGACATCGTGTTGCAGTCGTGTCCGTTCGAGTCGACGGCCCTGGCCGACCCCGACACTGTCTGCGGTCTGCACCTCGGCCTGGCATACGGGGCCGCGGACGCGCTCGGTGGGCTCGTGATCGACGAACTCGTGCCACGTGATCCGCGCCGGGGCGGATGTCGCCTTCGCTGCCATGTCGAGGGCGAGAGGTGACTTTCGTCCATAAAGGCATCAAACACTAGAATTATTTGTCGGTTGGCCGTAGGTTGGGAGGCAAGGCGGTGTCCGAGTCCGAGTCGGGCGCCGCCCACCATCGCTCAGCTGGAAGAAGGCGACCATGCAGACATCACTGCGCATCGACGGGGCCAACTGCCCGACCTGTTTCAACAAAACGATCGAAGACCTCGCCCGCATCGACGGTGTACACAGCGTGCACGGGTCGTTCGCCGGACCCTGCATCGAGGTCGAACACAACGCATCGCTCGAGGCGATCACCGATGCCGTCCGCGATCGGTTGCACGGGATCGAGATGTTCGCCAACGAGGTGCGAATGGTGGCGCTCGAGCCGGTCGCGTTGACGTCACCGTGCGAGCATCATCGACCCGCCCAGGTCGAACCGGCGACGTCGGCCGCTCGAGGGCAGATCGATCCGTCGATGACGCTCGGTGACATCGTCACGCTCCATCCATCGCTGGCCGGCGACCTCGAGCGCCGGGGGCTCGACTACTGCTGCCACGGCGGCAGGACACTCGCCGTCGCAGCGAGTGAGGCCGGCCTCGATCCGGATACCGTCGCCGACGAACTCTCGGCGGTCCACGCCGACGAGCCGGCTGCCGCATGGGCGTCGCTCGGGCCCGGCGAGCTGGTCGACCACATCGAAGCCGTACACCACCGCTACCTGTGGAGCGAGCTGCCGCGGATCGCTGCGCTGGTCGACAAGATCACCTCGGTGCACGGCGAACGGCACCCAGAGCTGGCCGATGTCCGACGCCTCTTCACCGAGCTGCGTGTCGACCTCGAACCGCATCTCGCACGCGAGGAACAGGAGTTGTTCCCACGGATCCGCCGGCTCGCCGACGCGTCCGACCTACCCCAGTCGGAACGCGACGCCATCGCGACGCAGATCGACGCGCTCGCCGGCGAGCACGAAACGGTCGGCGAACTCCTCGACGAGCTGCGCAGCGTCACGTCCGACTACTCGACGCCCGCCGACGGCTGCGCCAGCTACACCGCTTGCTACCGGGCCCTCGCCGACCTCGAGGCCGACACCCACCTGCACGTGCACAAGGAGAACAACCTGCTCTTCCCCGCAGCTCGCACTGAGCCTGCCTGACCATCGTCGGTCACCGCGAGGTGCCGCAGAAGAGACCCTACGGATCGGCGAATGCCGTGAGCTCTCGGGTCAGCGGCCCGCCCAAGCGAGCGCGAGGCCGATCGGGATGCTCGCCAGCAGCACCGCGAGCAGCAGCCGGTACAGCAGCGACAAGACCGAACGCCGAGCCCGGGTTGCTCTCAGACCAACCGCCGACATCCCCAGTGCGGCCACCAGAGGTGCGCTGCCGACGAACACGATGACGGGACGCGAGATCAGGGTCCCGACGATCACCAATGCGCAGCCTGTGTTCCACGTCGCGCACTGCACGGCGATGAACGTGGCGCTGGGTGGATGCAGCCCCAGGTGAGCCTGCCCGGCCCCGATGCCGATCTGGGCGGCGCCTGCCACGAGGACGAGGAACGCCGCTACCCACGAGCCGTGGCCCCACTGCATGGGTCCGGTCACGGCTGCGGCCATGCCGCCGGCGACGACCGACGCTCCGCCGGCGGTGAACAACGGCAGGCTCCGCCTCCAGTGGTGTGCCCCAGTCGGATCGGTGGGCCCGACCGGGTTCGGCGATCGCTGACCGATGTGCGGGCGGATCTTCTTCGTCACGTCGTCAGAGCAAGCCGAGTTCGAGGCGGGCGGCCTCGGACATGCGGTTGACGGTCCAGGGTGGGTCGAAGACCAGAGTGACCTCGACGTCGTCGACACCCGGGATCGACCGGACCGCCCTGAGCGCATCGGCACGGAGAACATCACCCATGCCGCAGCCGGGGGCGGTCATCGTCATGTCGATCTCGATCCGCCGATACCCATCGGCGCCGATGACTTCCTCGCAGCGATAGACCAGACCGAGCTCGACGATGCTGACGGGTATCTCGGGGTCGTAGATCTGCTGCAACGCATCGATAACTCGTCCCAGTTCGAACGGCCCATCGGCCGCAGCCGCCGAGACCTCGACAGGATCGAGGCCGACCGCGTCGGCATCGATGCCGGCGATGCGCAACAAGGCCCCCATCTCGGTGCGCACGGTCACACTCGCCCCGAGTCGTTGTACGACTTCGACCAGTCCACCCGCATCGAGCGTCACCTCTTGGCCGTAGGGCACGGTCGTTGCAGTGCAGGCGCGGGTGAGGGTGACCGGATTCCAGCTGCTCATCGGTGCGGCTCCACTGGGATCGGCGCCGCCGCAGCAGCGCCGACGAGCGCGGCGACATGACTGCGCACCGAATCGTGAGGAATCGCATCGGTGATGTCGCGAACGAACGCGTCGATCAGCATCGCCCGCGCCTGGGGGAGGGCGATGCCACGGCTACGTAGGTAGTGCAGCGCCTCATCATCGAGGCGACCGACGGTGGCACCGTGGGTGCAGCGAACATCGTCGGCGAGGATCCTCAGCCACGGTCGGGCGTCTGCTTCGGCGTTGGCGTCGAGAACGATGTTCCGGCTGGACTGATGGGCGTCGGTCGCGGTGGTGCCGGGTCGGACGATGATCTCGCCGTTGAACGAACCTCGTCCGTGGTCGTCGACGACACCGGCGAACCGTTGGCTGCTGGAGCACTGCGACGCCGCATGGTCGACGGTGACCACCGTGTCGTGACGTTGGCTCCCGCTGGTCATGCTGATGCCCGCAAGTTCGGTTCGTGAGCCGGCCGCATCGAGGTGCACCTCGACCGCGTTGCGGGCAATATCGCCACCCAACGTCACCGACGTCATCTGGAACACCGAGTCCGCCCCCTGTTCGATCCGAGTGTGGCCGACGTGCGTCGCGGTCGTGGACTCGGTTTGGACTCGATAGTGGGCGAGTCGGGCGCGGTCGCCGAGACGGATCGTGGTCGAGGTGTTCGACAGCGTCGGCAGCATCGATCCGTCGAGACCGCAGTATGTCTCGACGACGACCAGGTGGGCCGCCTCGCCCACCTCGATGACCGTGCGAGGGAGCGACAACACGCAGTGTTCGGTGAGCGGATCAGGCACCGCGACATGTACGACGTGGATCGGCGCATCGAGCCGGACACCCTCGGCGATCGCCACGAGTGCGACGTCGGCGACGACGGGATCGTCGGCGTCGTCGGTGTCGTCGGCGTGGAGCGGGTCGGAGATGCCACACCGCACGCCGGCGGGAAGGTCGGCGAGGTCGGAGAGGTCAGCCGCATGGAACCCGTTCACGAACACCAGCCGTGGTCGGTTGGTACCCGTCAGCGCATCGATCAGCGGTCGTGTCACCGACACCGGCCCGATGTGGGATGCATTGACCGACCGCTCGATACGAGCCCTGATTTCATCGACGGGCGTGTATCGCCACAGCTCGTCGCGTCCGGTCGGGATCTCGCTGGTCGCGAGTGCGACGTTCACACCGACACCTCGCTCGGCAGGTTTTCATACCCGGCGGCTTCCAACTCGTGGGCGAGTTCGGGACCACCCGAGCGCACGATGCGCCCACCTTGGAGAACGTGAACACGGTCGGGTCGCACATCGTCGAGGAGTTGCGTGTGGTGGGTGATGATCAACATCGAGCGATCGGGGCTGCGCAGGCGCTCGATGCCTTGGGCAACGACGCGGAGTGCATCGATGTCGAGACCGGAGTCGGTTTCATCGAGGATCGCCAGTCGTGGCTCGAGCAGTGACATCTGCAGGATTTCGTTGCGCTTCTTTTCGCCACCCGAGAAGCCGGCGTTGACCGACCGGCTGAGGAATGCCGGGTCCATGGCGAGACGAGCCATGTGTTCCTTCGCGACGCCGAGGAACTCGCCCGCGCCGAGTTCGGGCAATCCGCGATGGGCGCGAACCGAGTTGACGGCGGTGCGCAGGAAGTACATGTTCCCGACACCGGGGATCTCGACGGGATGCTGGAAGGCCAGGAACACACCGGCTGACGCGCGGTCTTCGGGGGTGAGCGGGAGCAGGTCGACGCCGTCGAAGGTCACGGTTCCGGTGATGTGGTAACCGTCGCGACCGGACAGGACGTTGGAGAGTGTGGTTTTGCCGGACCCGTTGGGTCCCATGATGGCGTGGACCTCGCCGGACGGGACGTCGAGGTCGAGTCCGTCGAGGATGGTTTGGTCAGCGACCGATACGTGCAGATTCGCGATGTGCAACATCAGCCGACCGCCCCTTCGAGGCTGACCCGCATGAGCGCCTGTGCCTCGACCGCGTACTCCATCGGGAGCTCGTCGAAGACCTCGCGGCAGAAACCGTTGACGATCATGGTCGATGCATCCTCCTCGGACAGGCCGCGTTGGCGGCAATAGAAAAGCTGGTCCTCACTGATCTTCGAGGTCGAAGCCTCGTGCTCCACCTGCGCCGTGTCGTTCTTGACCTCGACGTAGGGGAACGTGTGGGCACCACATGTTGGTCCGATGAGCAGTGAGTCACATCGGGTGTGGTTGCGAGCGCCGGTGGCAGAGCGGAGGATCTTGACGAGCCCGCGGTACGTGTTCTGGGCCTGTCCAGCCGAGATGCCTTTCGACAAGATCGTGCTGCGCGTGTTGCGACCGATGTGGATCATCTTCGTGCCGGTGTCGGCTTGTTGATGGTTGGTGGTGACGGCGACCGAATAGAACTCGCCGACCGAGTCGTCGCCTTGCAGGATCACGCTCGGGTACTTCCAGGTGATCGCCGAGCCGGTCTCGATCTGGGTCCAGGAGATCTTCGAACGTGCGCCGGCGCACCTTCCCCGTTTGGTGACGAAGTTGTAGATGCCGCCCTTGCCGTCGGCATCGCCGGGATACCAGTTCTGGACGGTGGAGTACTTGATCGACGCATCGTCGAGCGCGATCAGCTCGACCACTGCGGCGTGCAGCTGGTTCTCGTCGCGCATCGGAGCGGTGCAGCCTTCGAGGTAACTGACGCTGGCGCCCTCCTCGGCGACGATGAGGGTTCGTTCGAACTGGCCGGTCTGGGCGGCGTTGATGCGGAAGTACGTCGAGAGTTCCATCGGGCACTGCACTCCCGCCGGAATGAAGCAGAACGACCCATCGGAGAACACCGCCGAGTTGAGTGCCGCGAAGAAGTTGTCGCGGTAGCCGACGACCGAACCCAGATATTTGCGGACCAGATCGGGGTGTTCGCGAACTGCCTCGGAGAAGGAGCAGAAGATGACACCGGCTTCGGCGAGCGTCTCCTTGAACGTCGTGACGACCGACACCGAGTCGAAGATCGCGTCGACGGCCACGCCGGACAGGCGCTTCTGCTCGTCCAACGAGATACCGAGCTTGTCGAACGTCGCCCGCACCTCGGGATCGACCTCGTCGAGACTGGAAAGCTGCGGTTTGGGTTTCGGAGCCGCCCAGTAGTGCATGTCCTGGTAGTCGATCGGCGGATGCTGCAGGTTCGGCCAGGTCGGCTCCTCGAGGGTCAGGAAGTGTCGAAACGCACCGAGACGCCACTCGAGCAGCCATTCGGGTTCGTTCTTCTTCGCGGAGATGAGACGGACGACGTCCTCGCTCAAGCCCTTGGGTGCCACCTCGGTGTCGAGATCGCTGTGGAATCCGAACGCATACTCCCGCTCGACCAGCTGGTCGATCATGTTGGACATCTGACACTCCCTCGTGCGTAAGCTCTTTTACACAGTGTAAGCTATAAATATTCGCCAGCAACGTTCGGAAGAGAACGTTCCGAAGAGTAGGAACACGATGCGAGACACACCACGACCGGCCCCGGGCGGTGACCTGGACACGCCCGAGGCGATCGCCGAGATGGTGCGCCGGTTCTACGCCGACGTGGCCCAGGATGACCTGCTCGGCCCGATGTTCAACGACGTGGCACGGGTCGACTGGTCGGATCACCTGCCGAAGTTGACCGCGTTCTGGTGTCGGGCGCTGCTCGGCCTGCCGGGCTACCAGGGCAACCCGTTCCGCGCGCACCTGTTCGTCCACGCACAGCGCGAGTTCACCGCGGCGCACTTCGAGCGCTGGTTGACCCTCTTCCACGAGACCATCGAACTCGGCTGGACCGGACCGAGTGCCGACCGCGCCCGCGTACTCGCCGACAACGTCGCCCGCGTCCACAGCCACCAACTCGTCGGACGCGCCGTTTCCGTCGAGTCGGGCGCACCATCCTGAGGGGCACTCGTATGTCCGTGCCGGCACCGCCTTCAGCGTCACCGTCGAACGAGTCCGGGGGTTCGTCGACACGCGGTGCGCAGCGGCGAGTGTCCGAAGTGCATGAACAGACCCGACACGGACTGCTCGTCGCGACGG
Organism: Acidimicrobiaceae bacterium; assembly: GCA_002698945.1. Taxonomy (GTDB): domain Bacteria; phylum Actinomycetota; class Acidimicrobiia; order Acidimicrobiales; family Ilumatobacteraceae; genus Ilumatobacter. The sequence continues at coordinate 24,059 of NZZV01000029.1, read as the reverse complement.
CGTTCGTCGCCGCCGCGGTCGGGGCCGGGGTGGTTCGGTTAGGTGACGGCTGGTGGTTGCCGCTTCATCTCTTCGTCGTCGGCGGGTTGCTCAGCGCGATCTCCGCCACCACCCAGATGCTCTCCGTCACCTGGTCGGCGGCGCCCGCTCCTCGATGGCTCGTCGCCGCTGCACAACGGTGGAGCCTCGCGCTGGGCGCCGTCGTCCTGGTCGTCGGCCGCGAGACGGATCAGACGTGGATGTTCGTCACGGGTGGCTCGCTCGTGGTCGTCGCGATGCTGGGGCTCGCGGTGATCTTGATGTCGATTCGGCACCACGCGGTGACGCCACGTTTCGCTCCGGCGATCGAGGCGTACGTGGTCGCCACGTTCGCCGGTGCCGCAGGAATGACGATCGGGATCCTGCTGGGCGCCGATCGAGTGGGCGGTCGGGCGGCCGACCTGCGCGACGTCCACCTGGTCCTCAACGTGTTCGGGCTCGTCGGACTGGTCATCGCGGGCACCTTGCCGTACTTCGCCGCTACCCAGGTGCGCAGCAAGATGTCGCCTCGTGCGACACCACGTGCGATGCGGGCCACGTTCGCGACGCTCACGGCGGCGGTGCTCGTCGCCGCAATCGGTCCGCTCGTCGAGCGTTCCACCGTCGTCGCCGTGGGACTGATCACGTACGCGGTCGGCCTGTTGGCGATCGCCGCCATGCTGCCGATCTACTCGCGCAGCCGACTGCGATGGGCAGGGCCTCGGCTGGTGCAGTTGGCCGCAGGCCTCGGCTGGTGGGTTGCCATGACCGTCGTGCTGGCCGTGTCCAACATCCGCTGGATCGACGACCGGGCAATCTTGCAAGCGCTCGTGATCGGTGGATTCGCACAGATCCTCGTCGCATCGCTCGCCTACCTCGGCCCGGTCCTGCGTGGAGGAGGGCACCGACGCCTCACGACCGGCTTCGTCATCACTCGCTCCTGGGTATCGCTGGCAGCCGGCAACGCCGCGGCGCTCGCTGCACTCGTCGGCCATGGTCCGACGCTCGCCGCAGCGCTGGTCGTCTGGCTCGTCGACGTCGCACTCAGGGCCCGGCGACTACTCATCGAACAAGGAAGTGACGACCATGTGTGACTACTGCGGGTGCCGCCGATCGGGGCCTACCGCGGAGCTGGCTGCCGAACACGAACGCCTGCTCGAACTCGGAGACGTCTTGCACACCGCACTGCATGATGACGTCGACGCGCCGGAGGTGTTCGATGAGTTCATCCAGCTGTTGCAGATGCACGCCGCCAAGGAAGAGGTCGGGTTGTTCGTGCACGCCAAGTCATCGACACCGCTCGGGGATCAGATCGATGCCCTCTGCCGCGAGCACGTCGACCTGCATCGCTGGTTGGCCGACGGCTTGCAGGGAACGCACGTACCCGACGCGCTTCGACTGCTGGTGACCCATATCGACGACGAGGAGCACGACCTGTTCCCGCACATCATCCACGCTCTCGATCCGGAACAGTGGGACGAGATCGAGCTCGCCCACCGAGCGGTCGAAGCCGTCTGGAACGCTCCCGAACGGTCCGAACAAGCCCAGGAGACATCATGAGCCTCGATCGCCAAGCCACCGCGCCCGACGAAGTCCGGGCCAGTGAACGTTCGACGTTGCGAGCCGTCGCCATGCCGAGTGAGCACGGCGGTTGGAGCCTGACGCTCGAGCCGGTCGCACTCGGGCTTCTGGTCGCTTGGTCTTGGTCCGGCCTGGCCCTCGGGGTCGCGGCGGTGCTCGCCTTCGTCGCGCGGACTCCACTGAAGCTCGTGCTCGTCGATCGATGGCGCGGGCGCTGGCTCGCGCGGACCGCCACCGCTGCCCGCGTGGCGGCCGTGGAAATCTTGGTACTCACCGCTCTGGTCGTCGCCGCCACCGTGGGAGCCGACACGAGGTTCTGGTGGCCGTTGCTCGCCGCGGCACCGCTCGTGATGATCGAGCTGTGGTTCGACATGCGCAGTCGGAGCCGACGACTCCTCCCCGAACTCGCCGGAACGGTCGGAATCGGCTCGGTCGCTGCTGCGATCGCGCTCGCCGACGGCGCCGAGACGTCGTTGGCACTCGGCCTGTGGGTCGTTGTCGCAGCGCGTGGCGCAGCGGCGATCCCCTCTGCGCGGACACAGGTGTTCCGTACTCACGGCCGACCTCACCGGCTCTGGCACAGCGACCTGGCACAGGTCGTTGCTGCCGCGGCGGTGGTGATCGCATGGTCGGTCGGCGCCGTTCCGTCGGCGGCGGTGGTCGCGGTCGCTGCGGTTGCGGTGTTCAACCTCGGCGCGGTGCGTACGGCACCCCGGCCGGCCACGATCATCGGGTTCCAACAGATGTTCTTCGGCATCGCCGTCGTCGTCATCACCGCCATTGCGGTGCACGTCTGACAGGGTGCCGTACCCGCCGGATCATGAGGAGGTCATGCTGAAATGGCGAGCCACTACATCGTCTTGAGCCTGCACATCCTCGGTGCCACCGTGTGGGCCGGCGGCCACCTGGTACTGACGTTGGCCATCCTGCCCGAGGCGCTCCGGCAACAGCGGGGCGCAACCGTCAGCGAGTTCGAGCAGCGGTTCGAGCGCATCGGCCTGCAAATTCGCGTCCTCGACACTTGGTCGTCATTTACATACACTAAGCGCTAGCGAAATTAAGGAGGAGGGGCGATGCCCGCTGAGACGCACCAGCACTTCGCCGAAACAGGATCCGAGCAGCTCATCGACCTGCTCCTTGCGCTCATCACGCCCGGCGGTGGCGAGCGACCGACCCGCGATGCGGCGCTCGCCGACATTGGGCTCAACGACGAGGTGCTCCGGTGGGCGTTCTGGGATGCGATCGTGGAGGAATTCGGCGAGCGCGGTTCGTCCGACGTCGACGACCCGGACGACCTGATCAGCGCACGCACCGTCGGCGATCTGATCGATGCCTTCGCCATGTGGCTTGGGTGGGCGACGCGCGCATCATGACCGGCCCACTCCGACCAAGACTTGGGGATTTCCTCGGCGAGAATGTCCGCTCGTGTCGCTACGTCGTTGACTCGGCAGGGATCAGTCGATCCGGTGCCGAGGACGGTCCGAGCGCCCACCCGAGGACCGCTGTGATCAGCAGCGCCACGCCCACCGCGGCCAGAACCACGTGGTAGATCACGCCGCATCCGATCAGCGGGAACGACATCGCCAGCACGAGCGGCCAGTAGGACGGATCGGGTAGATGAACGGCGCTGACGACGTCGACCCGGAGGTCCACACCGCACATCCTTGAGTCGACAGTAGAAATTAAGGGCGCTCTTCGTCGCTCTGGGTGACGTGGCAACGGAGGCGACAGTTCGCCAGGCGCGGATCGCGCGGGAGCAACTCGTCGATCACCAGACCGTCGACGAGTTGGGCGACGCCGTACGCCATACCGAGGTGCAGGTTGCACACGGTGTCGGGGTCGATCTGCGCGGTCGACGCGAACGGGCACGCCCCCAACACGACCTCGACCTGCTCGCCACGGCGTCGGACCGTCGGCTCGAAGCCGCTGCGCTCCATCTCGGCCACCAGCGTCTCGATCGGATCACGGTCAGGTGCTTGCGAGCCGAGGCGTTGGCGTTCGATCGCACGGCGGCCGACCTCGACGGGGGTATCGCCGCTGCGGACGATCTCGGTCAGCAACCAAGACAGTCGTTCATACGGACCGGCGACACCCCACCGGCTCTCGGCGGCCGGCGAAACCTTGTAGATCAGCTTCGGGCGACCTCGACCCCTCGACGGTGCCCGCGCCTCGGTCACGAGGTCGGCATCGACGAGCTTGGCGAGATGCTGGCGGATCGCGTTGTGATTGAAGCCGAAGTGCTCGGTCAGTTCCGCGACGTCGACGACATCGCCCGCTTGGACGATGAACCGGAAGATCGCGTGGCGGGTGGGGTCACCCAGCGCCTTCGCCTGTTGCTGCAACGTGCTCATGATGTGGTGTCGTCCGCCGGCGGGAGCCGGCCCGCCGGATGTCGCCGACCCTCTCAGGCTAGAGGCCCCACCCGATAAGTGGATCGATGTGTCGTGGAATACATCGGAGTACGATGTATCTTCGTCGGGTGCCTTCGATGCCCGCAACCTCCCAGGCGCTTCGACACCCTGCGATGCTTCGCGTCCGCGCGCACCTGGTCGACTCCTCCGGCGTCCGACTCCGGGTGATCGCCGGCATCGTGCTGTGCGGAACGATCGGCGGGGTGATCGGAGCCGCATACCTCGCGGTCCTCGACGTCGTCCACGACCTGATCGGACCGGGAGCGTGGTCACCAGCCGGCCATGTGTTCGTCCTCGTCCTGGTGGGTGTCGCCGTGGCAGGACTGGCGCGCGTCCTCGGTCGTCCGGCCGACGTCGAGCTGCTCGTCGACAACATCCACGTCGCCGACGGCACCGATCAGCAAGATGCACGGCTGCGATCGCTACTGCCGATCTCGCTGCTGTGCATCGGTGCCGGCGGCACGCTCGGGCCCGAAGCCCCCCTCGTGACGACCACTGGCACCATCGCACACCGACACGCCAACCGTGCAGGACTGTCGGCCACGGACGTCCGCATCGTCACCATCACCGGCATGGCGGCCGGGTTCGCCGTGCTCTTCGGAGCACCGCTGGGAGGCGCCCTGTTCGCACTCGAGATCCCGCACCGACGCGGCATCGGCTACCACGAAGCCGCCGTTCCCGCCTGCATCGGCGCTCTGATCGGCTTCGCCTGTTCCACCGCCACCGGTCGACTCGGCCTCGAGCCGATCTGGGAGATTCCTCGCGTCACCGGGCTCGAGTGGCCCGACCTGCCGTGGTCGATCGTCGCCGGCGTGCTCGGCGCGGCGATCGCGCTCGTCTTCACCCTCACGAGCCGAGTGTTGTCGTCCGTCGGCGCCGGCGTCCCAGCAGGACTCCGACCGGCCGCCGGCGGTCTCGCACTCGGCGTCATCGCTCTCTCCAGCCCGTACGTGCTCACCAACGGAGAGTTCCAGATCGACGAACTCCTCGGCGCCACGACGACGACAGCGCTCCTCGTCGCGGCCGGCGCCAAACTGATCGGCGCCTCGGTCTGCGTCGCCACGGGGTGGCGAGGGGGCTTCATCATCCCACTCTTCTTCGTCGGATTCTGCGTCGGCGTCGCGATCGTCCCACACCTGCCGGGCGTCACCGACTGGCCCTTCGTCCTCGGGGTCATGATCGCCGCCAACGTCGGCGTCACCAAGACGCCACTCGGCTCCACGCTGGTCGTGACCGAAATGGCCGGCTCCGCACTCCTGCCGAGTGCCCTGATCGCTGCCATCGTCGGACTCGTGCTCACGTCCTCGCTGAACGTGATCGAGTCCCAGCGCGAGCGCGTCGACGCCTACGGTCCCCCGGCATGAGCGCCGACGCCGAACATCCCCTGACCGACGACGAATACCGCTCGTTGGCAGAGTTCCGCTACGCGCTCCGTCGATTCCTCGCCTTCTCCGAGGACGCAGCTCGCCAGCGAGGCCTCACCCCCAGCCAGCATCAGCTCCTCCTCACCGTGCGCGGAGCCGAGGCCACCGGGTTGGCCCCGTCGCTCAGCGACATCGCGGAGCAGCTCCACATCCGGCTGCACTCGGCAGGTGAGCTCGTCGGCCGGGCCGCTGAGCACGGTCTCGTCGAGCGCCGAGCCGATCCGTCCGACGCACGTCGGGTCCTCGTCACGACGACCGCCGCTGGCCGATCCCTCCTCGAAGAACTCTCCCGGCTGCACCGCCGCGAACTCCGTCGCTTCCGGACCGAGATGAACCAGATCCTCGGCACGATCACCGAGTGAGCCGCTCCACGGCAGTGCGGACGGTCCGCTCACCCGGTGCCACCGGAGGCCGAGAACAGGCCGAGCGCTCCTCGACCGGGGAAGTTGAAGGCGTGGTTGACGAAGGCGTAGGTGCCGTCCTCGGCCGTGCGCATCTCGATGACGGCGCCTTGGGCCGGCCCGAGGTCGACCGCTTGTGAACCCCAGTTGCCGTCGTTGCCCTCGACGAGCTGCACACCTTCCTTCGTGACGTGATGGAAGATCGTGCCGACGACGTGGAACGACGTGTCGATCGACGGCCCGACGTTGAGGACGAACATCCGCACGTCCTCACCGGTGGTGATGTCGATCGGGTTGTCGGCGTACTGCGCAGCGACTCCGTTGAACATCTGGAAGTCGGGTGCCGGTGCGGCCTGATTCGCCTTCGCGAACGATGCGGGCTCACCCTGCGGACCGAGGTACCACTCGTGCTGAACGAAGAAGAACTCGTCGTCGACGGGAGGCAGACCTTCCTCCGGCTCGACGATCACCATGCCGAACATGCCGTTGGCGATGTGGTGCAGCACCGGGGCGGTACCGCAGTGGTACATCCAGACACCCGCGTAGTCCGTGGTGAACTCGTACACGAGGTCCTCACCGGGAGCGATCGAAGCCATCTCGTCCTCCATCGACACCTGCGAGGCGTGGTAGTCGATCGAGTGCGACACGCTCGCCTCCGTCGGGTTGACGAGATGGACGCGGACGGTGTCACCGACCCGGGTGCGCAGTACCGGCCCGGGTACGTCGCCGCCGAAGGTCCACACGAGCTGCTCGTAGCCCTCGGCGACCGTCATCAGCTTCTCCTCGATCACCAGCTCCCACTCGATCAGATCGCCGCCGTCGGGAGCGCCGCCTTCGATCAAGGTGACGCCCTCACCTTCGCCACGGGCCGGAGGCCGCGGGTCGCGCACCGCATACGGAGCGGCGTCGGGGTTGGCTTCCACGGAGGCCTCCGCGGCGGGGCCGGCATGATCCATCTCGTCGCCGGAGCCTGCGGCTGCTGCCGGCTCGCCACCGGGCGTCGAGATCGTGCCGACCATGCCGGCGTCCTCGTGCCCGGGGATCGAGCAGATGAAGTCGACGCCACCCTCGGGGACCGTGAACTGGAACTCGACGGTCTCACCCGGCGCCGCCACGACGGCCTCACCGTCGCCGATCCGGATGTCGTGGGCGATGTCGCCGTCGTTGATGAGCCGCCCGATGTAGTCGCCCGGTTCGGCGGTGAGCTGCATCGGCGTGAAGGCGAACTCCGTGGCGTGGAACTCGACGACCGCACCCGCCGTCAGCGAGTCGGGCGACGCGGCGGCTGCTGCCTCACCGCCGGCCGCCGCGACCGGAGTGCCCGGCGCGTCGTCGGCGCAGGCCGAGGCCGTGAGCCCGAGCAACCCGACCACGGCGATGCTGCTGAGTGTCCTGAACTTCATGATGTTGCCTCCTCGGAGACGTGGTTGATCGATGGTTCGTCGTGGGTCGACGATTCGTGGAGTGGGGTCGCAGCGAGGCGTGCCAGCAGTCCGTCACGAGCGGGAACCCAGGCGTCGTGCATGGCGCACGGTTCGGGGGCCGGACACGGGCGATCGGCCATCACGCAGCGATCCGATTCGGGCGCCCCCTCGACGACGGTGATCAGGTCGAGGACAGACAGCGTGCGGAGATCGACCGCGAGCTCGTGGCCGCCGTTGGGGCCGGGCCGGGCGCGGATCCAACCGACCCGGGTCAGCGGTGCAACGAGTTGTGCGACGTACGGGGCCGTCGTCCCGAGCTGCTCGGCGAGATCGGACGCTCGCCACCGCGAGCCGTCGGCGATCGTCGTGAGAAGTCGGAGGCTGAGTTCGGTTCGCGGCAGGATCTCCAATCGCATGCCTCAATTACTGAGACGGCGACTCAAGATCTCACAGGGTCGGAAGTCCCGACCCGTTCGGTCGACCGACACGACCGGCAAGCCGGTCACTGCGAGCCGGTCAGTGCGTCAGCTTGAGCCCGATGACGCAGCCGACGATGCCGGCGAGAAACAGCAGCTTCACGACGGACACGGTCTCCTCGCCGGTCAACATCGCGAACGCGACCGTCACGACGGCACCGATGCCGACCCAGATGGCGTACGACGTCCCGACCGGGAGGTCACGCATCGCGAACGCCAGACCCGCCATGCTCAGCGCCAGGCCGACACCGAACACGATCGTGGGGACGAGTCGCGAGAAGTTCTCGGACCGGCCCAACGCCGTCGCCCAGACGGCTTCGAGGACTCCGGAGACGATGAGCACGAGCCACGCCATGACGACCACTTCCTGGCCGTCTTGTCGCGCTCCGGGTACGGCTCCCTCGTCCGGGGGCCGGTTCCCGACCCACGTCGATCACGATACCCGTTGCCGGCGTCCGGTCAGGATCCCCGTTCGACGGGACCCCGACCGAGCGGGAAGACTGCACGGATGGCCACCCCCACCTATCGAACGATCGACTTCGTCGACCTGCTCACCCTCGAGCCGCACGGACCCGACACCTATGTCGGCACGACGGCCGAGTATCCGTGGGGTGGCCGACTGTTCGGTGGCCAGGTGGTGGCTCAAGCGCTCCGTGCCGCGATCGAGACCGTCGGACCCGAACGGCCGGTCCACTCGTTGCACTCGTACTTCATCCGTCCGGGCTCGCCCGACGAGCCGGTTCGGTACGAGGTCGAACGGCTGCGCGACGGCCGGTCGTTCAGCACCCGACAGGTGGTGGCTCGCCAGTCGGCCGGTGCGATCCTCAACCTGTCGGCGTCGTTCCAAGCGCCGGAGGACGAGGCCGACGTGACCGTCGGGTCGGTTCCGGACGCACTCCCCCGCCCGGACGACCCCGAGACACGCGACCACTCGTGGGGCGCGCTGCTCGAGCGGCGCAAGGTCGTCTCGCCCGACGGCAACATCGGCTACTGGATCAAGCTCGACGCTGACCTCCCCGACGACCCCGCCGTGCACGTGTGCGGGCTGGCGTTCATGTCCGACGCCGCGCCGTCGCGTCCGGCGCGGGCGCTCCATCCGGAGTTCGCCGGCCGCGAGAACGACCGCCACTGGTTCCAGGGCGCCAGCCTCGATCACGCGGTCTGGTTCCACCGACCGAGTCGGGCCGACCATTGGCACTGGTTCGACGCCCGGGCGCACGGGTTGTCCGGCGCCCGCGGCCTGGTGACCGCCGATGCGTACACCGAACCCGGCGTCCATGCGATCTCGATCGCGCAGCAGGTCCTGCTGCGCAAGAAGCGCTGAGCGCAACTCAGGCGGGGGCCGGGGCGCGCTCGACTAACACGACGGCCTCGGGCGGGACGACGACGTGTCCGTCGTCGGACCGAACCCCGAGGTCGGACGCCGCCACGACTCGATACATCCCCGTGTAGACCCAGGTGCGATCCTCGTCGGACAGGTTGACCAGCACGTCGATCTCGCCGCGCGCGACCACCAATGTCGACGACGCCTCGTCGACCTCGACCTGTACGGTCGACAATCGCGGATCGGAGAGACAGGCGTAGCGGCGGCGCAGCTCGATCAGCCCCTGGTACCACGCCAGCGTCGTCCGATGCGGCTCGCGTTCGGGTTCCGACCAATCGAGACTCGACCGCTCGAACGTCGAGATCGCCTGCGGGTCGGGCACGTCGTCGGGCGACCACCCGAACGACGAGAACTCGCTCCGACGCCCCTCGCTGACGGCCCGACCGAGACCGGGGTCTTCGTGGTCGGTGAAGTACTGGAACGGGGTCGACGCGCCCCACTCCTCGCCCTGGAACAGCATCGGGGTGAACGGCGAGGTCAACAGCAACGCCGCGGCGATGCGGAGCCGGCCGACCGACATCTGCTCGCTCGGCCGGTCGCCGACGGCACGGTTGCCCACCTGATCGTGGTTCTGCGTGCACACCACGAACTGGTGGCCACGCAGGCCGGCGGGTGACCGCCCGTGGTGACGCCGTCGATGGTCCGACCAGGTGCCGTCGTACACCCACGCCTGGCGGAGTGCCTTGGCGAGGTGCTCGAGCGTGCCGAAGTCCGCGTAGTAGCCGTCGGTCTCGCCGGTCAGCACGGCGTGCAGCGCGTGGTGCCACTCGTCGGCCCATGCGGCGTGAAGGCCGAAGCCGCCGGCGTCGCGGCTGCGCACGAACCGCGGATCGTTCAGGTCGCTCTCGGCGATGAGGAACAGGGGGCGTGCAACATGCGCCGACAGTGCGTCCACCTCGTCGGCGAGCTGCTCCAGGAAGTGGATCGCCGACTCGTCGACGAGCGCGTGAACGGCATCGAGCCGAAGTCCGTCGACGTGATAGTCGCGCAGCCACGTGAGGGCGTTGTCGACGAAGAAGCGTCGCACCTCGTCACTCCCCGGACCGTCGAGGTTGACGGCGGACCCCCAGTTGGTGTGGTGACGGTCCGAGAAGTACGGGCCGTACTGGCCGAGGTAGTTCCCCGACGGACCGAGGTGGTTGTACACGACGTCGAGCACCACGCCGATCCCGTGCTCGTGGCAGGCGTCCACGAACCGCTTCATCGCATCCGGACCGCCGTAGGCGTCGTGCGGCGCGAACAGGTCGACGCCGTCGTACCCCCAGCCACGATCACCCGAGAACTCGACGACGGGCATCAGCTCGACGGCGTCGACGCCGAGGGCACGCAGGTGCGGCAGCTGTGTGATCGCGTCGTCGAACGTACCGTTCGGGGTGAACGTCCCGACGTGCAACTCGTAGAGCACCGCACCGGGCAGCGAGACGCCGCGCCAACCGCGGTCGGTCCACGGGAACGAGTCGTGATCGACCCACGCCGACAGTCCGTCGACGCCATCGGGTTGGGACTCCGAGCGCGGATCCGGCAGCGGATCGCCGCCGTCGAGGCAGAAGCCGTACCGAGCGCCGGCGTGCGGGGCGACGTCGTCGGCCCACCACCAACCGGCGGCATCGCGCTGCATCGTGTGGGTCGTCCCGTCGACGACCAGGTCGACGCGGTCGCGATCGGGCGCCCAGACGCCGAACCGATCCGTCGAATCGGTCATGAGCCGCCTCGGGCGATCACCGCGACCGGGAAGTCACCCAACAGATCGGTGACGAGCGCATCGCCGCCCTCGTGGCGGCGACCGGTGAGGACGTCGTTCCAGGGTCCGTCACCGAGCTCGACCGCCGTGTCGTTCCAGTCGTCGCCGCCGAGACGCGGCACGACGACAGCGAGGTCGCGACGAGCGAACGCCACCACGTCGTCGCTCCGCTCACCCCGGACGTCGACGGGCTGGTACTCGGTCCCCGAGAACGAGCCGGGTCGGCCGCGACGATGTCGGAGCAGTCGCCGCGTCATCCAGAGCTTCGGGTCACCGCGATCCGCCCGCCGCAGGACGTCGCCGGGCGACGATGCGGCGGTCTCGGCGGCGACCCGCCGGCGCAGCTCGAAGTCGACCGGTCGGCGGTTGTCCGGGTCGACGAGGCTGAGATCCCAGAGTTCACTGCCCTGATACGTGTCCGGGACGCCGGGGCACGTGAGGAGCAACGCGGTCTGGGCGAGGGAGTTGCGACGCCCACGTTCGACGATGCGCTCGTCGCGCAGGAACCGTTCGATCTCGGCGCGGATGCGACCGTCGGCCAGCACGGCTCGGGTGAACGTGGCGATCGCGGCGTCGTACTCGGCGTCCGGATCGATCCACGAGGTGTGCACCTTGGCTTCACGGGTGGCCTTCTCGATGAACGCCACCGCACGTTCCGCGTCGAGCGGCCAGGCTCCGACGAGCGTCTGGTACAGCAGATACTCCGTGTTGAGGTCGTCGACGGTGCGGTGCGGTGTCGCCAGTTCGGCGAGCCGTACGACGGTGTCGGCCCACGCCACGGGGACCTCCGACAACACGTTCAGGCGCGCCCGCACGTCGGCGCTGCGCTTGGTGTCGTGGGTCGACAGGGTGAGCATCGCCGACGGCCAGTCCGCGGCGGCGATCGCCATCGCAGCATGGAACGCCTCGACGCCGCCCCCGAACCGCGTCGGGTCGCCACCGACCTCGTTGAGCGAGACCAGCCGGTGATAGCGGTAGAACGCTGTGTCCTCGATGCCCTTGGCCATCACCGGGGCGGTCAGCTGCTGGAGGCGCATCGCGAACTCGAGCCCGTCGGGCTCGTCGCCGGCGGCGAGCCGCCCGAGGAAGTCGACGAGTTCGCCGTCGATGTCGGGGCGAGCGCGCCGGGTCTCGGCGCCAGCGATCTCGATGTGCCGACGGTCCGTGTCGCTCGTCGGGCGTTCCGGGGCGACGTAGGTGCGATACACCGGGAACGCCGCGACGAACTCCCGGAGAGCGTCTCGCAGCTCGCGTCGGGTGTGATCGCGATGTCGGCGGTGGTGGTCGCAGATCCTCGACAGCAGCGCGGTCGCACGTTCCACCTCGGCGACCAGCTCGTCGCCCATGATCTGGTGCTTGGCGTCGCGGACGATGCGCTCGAAGTCGGTCGACTCGCCGATGAACGACTCATAGCAGGCGGTCATCGCCGCCTCGTTGCGTGCGTCGACGAACAGCTCGTTCGTGCGGACGAGGAAGTCGTACCCGGACGTTCCGGCGACCGGCCACGGAGGGAGCACCTCGTCGCCTTCCAGGATCTTCTCGACGACGACGTAGGCCCCGTCGGTGGCCGTGACGAGGCGCTCCAGGTAGGCCGCCGGATCGCGGAGGCCGTCGACGTGGTCGATCCGCAGCCCGTCGACCACGCCATCGCGGACGAGTCGCAGGATCAGCTCGTGCGTCGTCGCGAACACGTCGGGATCCTCGACACGGACGCCGATGAGCGAATCGATGTTGAAGAAGCGCCGGTAGTCGAGTTCGTCGCTCGCCGTGCGCCAGCTGGCGAGTCGGTAGTTCTGGCGCGCGAGGAAGGCGTCGAGTCGATCGACGTCGGCAACGAGCGCACCGAGTTCGTCGTCGATCGCGACGCCGCACGCCGGCTGGTCGTCGATGAGGCGGGCGAGCCGAGCCGTCAACGACTCGATCGCGTCGTGCCGCATCCGGGTGGCGGCGGCGTCGTTCATCGTCGGGAGCGGCAGGGTCGCGAAACCGGTGGCGATCGCGGCGAGTTCGTCCGACGACGCTCGTGGTGCGGCCAGCTCGAGCACCTCGTCGAGGGTGCGGGGAGCAACCGGGAACCGATGGTCGAAGTAGCGCACCGTGAAGTGCGCTCCGGTGCGTTCGACCGACAGTTCACCGGCCTCGAGCACCCGCCCGTAGTGGTCGCCCAGCACCGGGACCAGGACGGTGTCGGCCGTACCGTCCTCACGCTCGTTCCAGTCGATGTCGAACACGTCGGCGAAGCGGCTCGCCGCCCCGTTGGCGAGAACGTCCCACCACCAGGGGTTGGTCGCGTCGGTCACCATGTGGTTGGGGACGATGTCGAGCACCTGACCGAGCCCGTGCTCACGCAGCGAGTCGGTCAGGCCGTCGTACGATCCGAACCCGCCCAGCTCGACGTTCAACCGTTGTGGGTCGGCGACGTCGTAGCCGTGGGTGCTGCCCGGCGCCGCCTGCAGGTACGGCGAGCAGTAGAGATGGCTGACACCGAGGTCGGCGAGGTAATCGACGATCGTCGCCGCATCGTCGAAACCGAACCCGGGATGCAGCTGCACCCGGTACGTCGCTGCGCCGTCCACGTCCGCCATCTTGCCCGACGCGGCGCCCGATCAAACACCGGCTCCACCCGAGCCTGCACGGTCGGCCGCGTTCGTCGTCAGACGTCGGCTTGACGCTCGGCGTTCCTGGCCGCCTTGGCGGCCTTGGTCGCCGCCTCGTCGGCAGCCCGCTCGCTGGCGGCCCACTTGATCCAGATGGCGGCGATCGTGATCCAGATGATCGGCATCGCGCCGACCTTCATGATCGCTCCGGCCAACTGCTGATCGTCGAGGGCGTCGAGGCCGACGCGCGGGGCGATCTCGTAGCTCGAATACAGCGGGCTCGACGAGAACGTGAGGAATCCGGCGGGGATCAGCGCCGCGACGCCGGCCGCCATGAACAGGTAGCCGGATCGACCGAGTGGCGATTGCACGCGGTGCTCGGGCAACGACGAGATCACCGGGTACCACAGCACGAGCCCGTTGATCATCCACAGCACATCGAGCAGGAACGAGCCCAGCTGGGTGCCGCGCAGCGTGTCGACGGTCCACGGCGAATGGGTGGCGATCATGACGGCATTGGCGATCACGACGGCGTGCACCGGCCGGGCGAGCCAGCCGACGAGCCGGTACGAGCGAGTCCGGGCGAGCACCTGACGTACCCACCACTCGGGCGCCGCCAGCACGAACAAGGGCGCCGCGGCGAAGGTGTACAGCATGTACTGCGTCATGTGCACCGAGGCGAGGTAGCCGGCACCGAGCGCGCCGACCGGCCAGTCGGATGCCAACCACAGGAAGAACAATGCGAGCCAGAACCACACCCGCTGTCGCGTGGTGAGGTCGATGCTGCCCGTCGCCTGCTTGCGACGGCGGAGTGCGCGCCATCGGACGACCGCCAGGGTGGCGACCACCAGCCACACACCGACGTACGGGCGCGGTGTCCACGACCACGGTTCGTACAGCTGGGAGCACCACCATCTCATGACGTCATCTCCTTCACGAATCTTCCCACGCGAGCTCGTACAACTGCGAAACGTCCGCCGTGATCGTCATCGGGTCGTGCTCACCGAACCGCAACGTGAGCGTCACCTCGTCGCCCGGCTGCAGCTCGCGGCCCACCTGCTCGAGCATCACGTGATCGCCGAAGGGCTCCAAGCGGACGGGCGTTCCGGCGGGCAACTCGAACGCGTCGGTGTCGAGCATCGTCCCGTCGACACTCCCCGTGACATGCAACGAGGTGCGCTGGGCGACGTCGGTGTCGACTGCCACGAGTCGGTCGTCGTCGGGCGCCGTGATCTCGAAGTACAGCGCGGCGTCCGCGCCGATCGGTGTCGCGCCGACACGCGGCCGGTCGACGTGCATCTCGTTCGCGCCGTCGCCCCCGCACCCGACGAGCGCGGACGCTGCCACGGTGGCTGCGGTGACGACACTCATCGTTCGCCTCACGACTCGACCAGGCGAGGCAGGTCGGCCAGCCAGTCGGATTGGCGGACGCCGAACGGATACACCCGGCGAGCGAACCCGTCGTCGTCGAACACCAGGACCTGGGTGGCATGCCCCACCAGGTACTCGCCGTCGGCGTCAGCCGGCTCGACGACGGCGACCGGCACGCCGGCGGCGACCTGTGCGTCACGCAGCTCGTCGGCCGAACCCGTCAGGCCGATGAACTCCGGATCGAACCGATCGAGGAAGTCGCCCAGATCGTCCGGGGAGTCGCGTTCGGGGTCGGTGGTGACGAACACGACGTCGATCGCCTCGCGGACGTCGGGGGCGAGCTGCTCGAACGTGTGGTCGAGCACGGCCATGTGGATCGGGCAGGCGTCCGGACAGTTGAGATACCCGAAGTACAGCAAGGTGGTGCGACCGTTCGACTCGGCGCTCAGGTCGTAGGGCTCGCCGTCGGTGTCGGTGAGCACGACGTCCGGCATCTCGATCGGGGTGCTGAGCTCGACCCAGTTCGGGTCCGGATCGGACGACCGGGTGAGACCGACCGCCAGACCGACGCCCAGGACGGCGAACGCCACCACCGCGATCACGATCACGCGGCGCCGCGTACTGCGACGCTCAGCATCGTCCGTATCGACGGGCGTCGGTGTCTCGATGAGGTCGGTCAACCCAGCTCCTCCAGGTACACGACGATATCGGCGAGTTCGTCGTCGGAGAGCTGGTCGGCCCGGTACTCGGGCATGCGAATCCAGTCACCGGCACGACGTTGTGCGTCGGGCGACCGAACCGACCGCTCGACGTAGACGGCGTCGAACGTGGTCGTGCTGCCGTCGTCGAGTTCGATCTCGGTCCCCCATGATCCGGTCCAGTCGGGCCCGATCGTCGCGTCGCGGCCGTCGCCGCCGTGGCAACCGGCACAGCCGAGATCGGTCGCGAGTCGGCGCCCCCGCTCCCCTGCCGCCGAGAACTCCGTCGACGAATCGGAACCGCAGGAGGCGAACGCGAGCACCGCCGTCAGCGCAAGGCCGGCGAACACGGAACGCCGTGGATGGCGGGGGGAAGCCACCCCATGAGTATGCCGACGAACAGCCGACGAACGGGGTCGCCCGGGCGGCGTCACCGAGATGAGGCTTGGCACAACGGGTATCCGTCGGCCATTTGTTAGGGTCACTTAACCACATGATGAAGGAGACCCCCACAATGTCAGCTCTCCGTCGTTCTCGCGCCCTCGGGGCGTCGATCGTCGCACTCGGCCTCGTCGCGGCCGCCTGTGGCGACGACGAGCCCGCCGACACCGAGGCCGTCGCCGCGTCGACCTCGACCGACGCTCCCGCAGACGAACCGGTCGCGACCGACGCACCCGCCGTCACCGAAGCACCGGGGGACGAATCTGCCGACGAACCGTCCGAGGAGCCGTCCGACGAGCCTGGCGCCGCGGCAGGCGGCACCGTCGTGATCGACCACTACTCGGGCTCCGACGAGGTACCGGTCGATCCCGAGACGATCGTGGTGATGGACCTCGGAATGCTCGTCACCCTCGACGCGCTCGGCATCGAGGCCGACGGCTTCGGATCACTGGGCACGCCCGTCCCCGAGCAATACCAGGCGCTCGTCGACGCACCCGAACCCGTCGGCACGGCGTTCGAACCCGACTACGAGGCGATCAACGCACTCGAGCCCGACCTCATCATCGTCGCCACGCGATCGTCGGCGACGTACCCGGAGATGTCCGAGATCGCACCGACCGTCGACCTCACGTTCGACGAGTCGCTCGACCCGATCGCCGCGTTCGAGCAGCGCCACGAGCAGCTGGGCCAGATCTTCGGCATCGAGGACGAGGTGGCGGCCGAACTCGAGGCCCTCGATGCCGAGATCGAGGCCCTCGCCGCACGAACGGGCGACGCCGGATCGGCGCTGATCGTGCTGACCAGCGGCGCCGAGGTCTCCGCCTACGGTGCCGGTTCGCGCTTCGGCATGGTGCACGACGTGTTCGGCTACGCCGCCGCGGACGAGACGCTGCAGACCGAAGAGACCCATGGAGAGGTGGTGTCGTTCGAGTACCTCCTCGACGTGAATCCCGACGTGATGTTCGTCGTCGACCGCTCCGCTGCGATCGGCGAAGAGGCCGAGGGTGCCGAGACGATCCTCGACAACGAGTTGGTCAACCAGACCAACGCGTGGCAGAACGAACGTGTCGTCTACGTCGACGCCTTCTCCTGGTACCTCGCCGGCAACTCGATCCCGGGTCTTCGCGGTGTGATGGCCGACATCGAGGCGAGCCTGCCCTGACGGTCGCGGCAGCGCTCGCCACGAACGACCGCCAGGCGACCCGCGATCGGGTCGTCCTGGCGGTCGCCCTCGTCGTCCTTCTCGTCCTGGCGGCCATCTCCACGTTCATCGGGGCCAGCTCCGTCACCCCCGCCGCCGTCCTCCGTGGCGAGGAGCTGGCACTCGACCTCCTCGTGACGTCGCGGATTCCGCGCACGATCGCGATCATCCTCGCCGGTTCAGCCATGGCGGTCGCCGGTCTGACCATGCAGACCCTGACCCGCAACCGGTTCGTCGCACCCGACACCGCCGGCACGCTCGACGCCGCCACACTCGGGCTGGTCCTCGGCGCCATGTACGTCCCGTCGGCACCGATCTACCTCCGCATGGTGATCGCCGTCGTGTTCGCACTCGCCGGGACCGGTCTGTTCTTGCTGCTGCTGCAGCGTCTCCAGTTCCGCGACATCGTCGTGGTCCCCTTGATGGGGTTGATGCTCGGCGCGGTCTTCAACGCGGCATCGGTCTTCCTCGCGTACCGCGAGGGCTTGCTGCAGACACTGGTCACCTGGATCAGCGGCGACTTCTCCGGCACGCTCCGCGGCCGCTACGAGCTGCTGTACGTCGTGGCGGCGCTGACGATCCTCACGTACTGGTTCGCCGAGCGGTTCACGATCGCCGGCATTGGACGCGACTTCGCCGTCAACCTCGGTCTCGACCACGGACGCACGGTGCTGATCGGGATGGGGCTCGTGGCGAGCAGTTCCGCTGTCGTCGTGGTCGTCGTCGGGGAGATCCCGCTGCTCGGCCTCGTCGTCCCCAACATCGTGACACTCGCACTCGGGGATCGACTCCGCCGTGTCCTCCCCGTCGCCGCCGTCGCCGGAGCGATCCTGCTGCTGCTGGCCGACATCGGCTCGCGGACCGTTCGTCACCCGTACGAGGTGCCGGTCGGGGTCGTGCTCGGCGTCGTCGGCGGATTCGCATTCCTCGCGATTGTGCTCCGGAGTCGTGGTCGTGTCGGTTGACACCGAACCGATCCGCGGCGAACCGATCCGCGGCGGAACGTTCCGGCCGAGACGCTCGATCGTCGTGACCGCCGTGATCGGTGTCGCGTTCCTGATCGCCGTCGCCTGCTTCATGACGTACGACCTCAGAGGCTCGCTGTCGTACGCGCTCGAGCTGCGAGCCAGGAAGGTCGCGGCGATGACGCTCGTCGGGGTCGGCCTGAGCGTCGCGACGGTGCTGTTCCACACCGTCTCCGGCAACCGCATCCTCACCCCGGCGCTGATGGGATTCGACGCGCTGTACATCCTGCTCCAAACCGTCGCCGCGTACCTGTTCGGAACGTTCGCGTTCCTCCGTATCGAAGTGCGCGTCAGGTTCCTCGGCGAACTCGCCGTGATGATGCTGTTCGCCCTCTTCCTCAATCACATCTTCCTGCGCCGCACGAGGGGTGACGTCGTGCTGTTGATGCTCGCCGGCGTGGTGATGTCGGGCATGTTCCGTGCCATCGGCAACCTCGTGGCGCGACTCATCGACCCGAACGAGTTCGTGGCGCTGCAGGACCGCCTGTTCGCGAGCTTCTCGTCGGTCGACGAGCAACTCCTCGGCGCGTCGGCGGTGTGCGTCGCCGTCGCCCTCGTCGTCGTCTGGCGGATGCGGTACCAGCTGGACGCCGTCGCACTCGGACACGATCATGCGTCCTCGCTGGGTGTCGACGTCGACCGGGTCACGCGCGTTTCCATGGCGCTCGTCGCCGTCCTCGTCGCCGTACCGACGGCGCTGGTCGGAGCGATCACCTTTCTCGGACTCCTCGCCTCGAACGGCGTCTACCTGGCGACGCGAACCTTCCGCCATCGCTCGACGGTGCCCGCCGCTGCGCTCGCCGGAGCGACGATCCTGATCGCCGCCCAGTTCGTGATCGAGGAGTTCTTCGCGTTCAACACCCGAGCCAGCATGGTGCTCGCCTTCTTCGGCGGCATCGCCTTCATCGCTCTCCTCCTGAAAGAACAACGTCGATGATCGAAGTCCGATCCCTCGCCGTCCTCCTGAAAGAACAACGTCGATGATCGAAGTCCGATCCCTCGTCAAGCGGTATGGCGACACCACGGTGCTCGACTGTCCCGACCTCACGCTCGACGGCGCCGGCGTCACGGCGCTCGTCGGCGCGAACGGGGCCGGCAAGTCGACGCTCTTGACGATCGCCGGTCGCTTGCTCGAGCCGACGTCGGGGACCGTCCTGGTCGACGGCCACGACGTCACCACGGCACCGAGTCGGGAACTGGCGGCGCGGGTCGCGATCCTCCGTCAGGAGAACAACCTCGCCGTCCGGCTCACCGTGCGCGAACTGGTCGAGTTCGGCCGATTCCCCTACTCGCAGGGACGTCTCACCGACGACGACCACCGACTGGTCGATCGTGCGCTCGACACCCTCGAACTCCACGAGTTCGCGGCACGGCGACTCGACGAGCTGTCGGGTGGTCAACGTCAACGGGCCTTCATCGCCGCGGTCGTCGCCCAGGACACCGACCACGTGCTGCTCGACGAGCCGCTCAACAATCTCGATCTCCGTCACGCCGCCCAGTCGATGGCGATGATCCGCCGCCTGGCCGACGAGTTCGGCAAGACCGTCGTCGTCGTGCTGCACGACATCAACGTCGCCGCCCACCACGCCGATCGCATCGTCGCGATGCGGTCGGGGCGAGTGGTGGCCGACGGCGAGCCGAGCACCGTGATCGACGAACCGACGATGCGCGAGGTGTTCGGCCTCGACGTCGAGGTCACCGAACACCACGGCCGCCCCGTCGTCCTCCACTTCCTCGCCTCATGACCTCCTGACCGGTTCACCGGTCAAGATCGGCCGGGCCGGTCCGAGCGGAGCATCGCCATCGTGATCTCGTCGACGAAATCGCCGTCCCATCGCAGCGCCGACCGTGCCACGCCCTCACGGACGAAACCGACCCGTTCGTACACGGCGATCGCCCGTGGGTTGAAGGCGTACACACCGAGCGAGATCCGGTTCATCTCGGGCTCGAGCTCGTCGAACACGTAGTCGACGATCAGGCGCGTCGCCTCGCTGCCGACACCCCGGTTGCGGGCCGTGGCCGAGAGCGCGATCCGGAAGTTGCACGACCGGTTGTCCTCGTCGACGTCGTTGATCACCACCTCACCGAGCCATTCGCCGGTCGCCCGGTCGGTGACGGCGAGGTCGAGCCGATCGACCGTGTCGGGGCGGGTCGCCGCCCACCGTTCGATCGTGGCCCGGTCGAAGCGCGCGTGGGTACCCGTGAGCCGCATCGCTTCCTCGTCGGCGAGGTCGGCCCACATCGCGTCGGCGTCGCCGGCGGCGATCGGGCGGAGCACCACCCGTTCACCCACGATCGTCGGCTTGTCCGCGCACGTCGGCATCCGCTCAGTCTGCCGCGGGCGGGACGGAAGCGCCGGGTGGGCGACGAAGTCGCCCGACGGCGGTTTGCCGGTCGACCCGCCGGGTATCCGCAGACGGTGACCACACGAGCGACCGAAGTGACCGAAGACGCGCGGCCCACCACGCCCGAGATCGACGACCACGGGGTGATCGGTGATTGCGAGACGCTGGCGTTGGTCTCGAACCTGGGCGACATCGACTGGATGTGCTGGCCACGGGCCGACGCACCTTCGATCTTCGGCTCGCTGCTCGACCCCGATGCGGGGAGCTGGACGATTCGACCCCGGTCCGACACGCACCGGACCCAGCAGTTCTACCTGTCCGAGACGAACGTGCTCGTCACCCGCTTCCAGACGAGCGACGGCATCATCGAGATCGACGACGCGATGGCGATGACGTCACCACAGCGTCTGGTCCGTCGAGTCCGGTGTGTCCGCGGCGACGTCACCGTCCGCAGCGAGTTCACGCCGCGACCGGGGTACGCACAGGAGGAGCCGTCCTGGAGCGAGACCACCACGTCACCGCACACCATCGGCTTCACGACCGACGAGCTCCGACTCAGGTTGGCGGCGTCGTCGCCGCTCGAACGGCTCGGCGGCACCGTGCGTTGCGAGGTCGGCCTGGCCGAAGGCGACGAGCTGGTCTTCCAACTCGACGAGCCGGGCACCGACCTCCCCGACGACCTGATCCGGCACATCGACGACGTCATCGCGACGACCGTCGACTATTGGAAGCTGTGGACCGCCGGCGGCACCTATCGGGGTCGCTACCGAGGTGCGGTCGAGCGTTCGGCACTCGCCCTCAAGCTGCTGACCAACCGCACGACGGGCGGCATGCTGGCCGCCGGCACGACGAGCCTGCCGGAACACATCGGCGGGGAGCGCAACTGGGACTACCGGTTCGTCTGGATCCGTGACGCGGCGTTCACGGTGTACGCACTGCTCGAACTCGGCCACGACGCCGAGGCGGACGCGTTCATCGGGTGGCTGATCGATCGTGTCGACGAGTGCGATCAGGCCGGCGGCTCACCGCTGACCCCCGTCTACGACCTCGACGGCAACGCCCAACTCGACGAAACGACACTCGACTGGCGCGGCTACGAGGACAGTCGACCCGTGCGGATCGGGAACGCCGCCGCCGGGCAGTTCCAACTCGACATCTACGGCGAGCTCGTCGATTCGCTCTATCTGTTCGACCGTAAGGTGCGCGGCCTGTCGATCGACACGTGGGACAAGATCCGGCTCATCATCGACTACGTCATCGAACAGTGGCGGGAGCCCGACGACGGGATGTGGGAGATCCGCGCTGAGCCACAACGCCACACGGTGTCGATCATGATGTGCTGGGTCGCCGTCGAGCGCGCCATCCGCATGGCCGAGTTCCGCGGCCGCCCGGCCGACCTGGTCGCGTGGCGAGCCGCGCGCGACGAGATGCACGACACGCTCGTCACCGAGGGGTGGAACGAGGATCTCGGCGCGTTCACGCAGACCCTCGGCGGCGACACCCTCGACGCGTCGATCCTCCTCGCGCCACTCGTCAAGTTCGTCGACGGGCGCGATCCCCGCTGGACGTCCACGCTCGACGCCGTGACCGAACACCTCGCACACGGACCGCTGGTCGACCGCTACGACACCGACCGCTACGACGACGGCCTCACCTGTGAGGAGGGATCGTTCACGATCTGTTCGTTCTGGCGCGTCGAGGCCCTGGCCCGGGCGGGCCGCGTCGAAGAGGCCCGACGATCGTTCGACCAGCTGCTCGGCTACGCGAACCCCGTCGGCTTGTTCAGCGAACAGATCGGACCGAGCGGACGGCAGCTCGGCAACACACCCCAGGCACTCACCCACCTGGCCCTCATCAGTGCGGCCGTCGCGCTCGACGAGGCGCTCGATCGCGAGGAACCATGAACCCCCGACCCACACGATCCGAGGGGGGCGACGCGCTCGTCGTGTTCGGCCTCACCGGCGATCTCGGCCACGACGAACTCCTCCCGGGCCTCGTCCTGCTCCATGCGACCGGACGACTCGGCGTACCCGTCGTCGGCGTCGGCCGGAACGCCCCCGACGATGTCGAACAGATCCTCCGCGACGCCGTCGACCCCTCGCTCGCGGCACGAACCGGCATGTCGATCGACGACCTCGTCGATCGGATCGACCTCAGATTCGTCGAAGGTGACGCGACCGACCCCGACACCTGGCAGCAGATCGCCGATGTGCTCGGCGACGTCCGACTCCCGGTCGTGTACGCAGCACTCCCACCGGCGCTGCTCGGCGACGTCGCCGAGCAGGTTGCACGCGGACCGTTGTCCGACTCGACCCGCCTCGTCCTCGAGAAGCCGTTCGGTCACGACCGCGAGTCGGCGACCGACCTGTACGACCGCATCACGTCCGACATCGACCCCGATCGGCTGTTCCTGGTCGACCACTTCCTCGCCAAGCCCACCATCCGTAATCTGACGACGGTTCGACGAACCCCTCTGCTCGATCTCACCCTGCGGGCCGACCGTCTGGAACAGATCACGATCGACTTCCCGGAACCCGGCGGGTTGGAGGGACGCGGGTCGTTCTACGAGGGTGTCGGCGGCGTGGTGCCCGACGTCGTCCAGAACCACCTCCTCCAGACGGTCGCCAGCGCACTGCTCGAGCCACCCGCCGGCTCGTCGAACGACGACGAACGCGCCGCCCGGGTCGATCTGCTCAGGCGCATCGCCCCGATCGACCCGGAGCACGTGATCTTCGGCCAGTACGACGGGTACCGCGGCCTCGATGACGTCGACGACGACTCGCAGGTGCCCACACTGATCTCCGCCGACCTCGAGGTCGACCACGATCGGTGGCGCGACGTTCCGATCCGCCTCCGGACGGGCAAGCGTGTCGCCCCCGAGCCGTTCGCGGTCGACTGGCGACTCCGCGGCGAGGGGCTCGCACGGTCCGTCCGAGCCCAGGTCAAGCCGAACGCGTCGGTGCAGATCGATCTCGACGAGCTCGACCCCGACACGCACGGCGTCGTCACCGCAACGGCGTGCACGCCGGTTCGGTCCGACCACGGCGCCCTCGACGCGTACGCCACGGTGCTCGGCGACGCATTGATCGGATCCCGGCACCACATGGCGTCGATCGACGAGGTGGTCGAGTGCTGGCGGATCGTCGAGCCCGTCCTCCAATCGGCCCAGCTCGTCACCTACGCGCCCGGCACCCCCCTGCGCGACGTCGACGCCTGACCAGCGGTTCGGGTCAGGGTGGGCGGGTGATGTCGAACAGGTCGGTCGCTCGGCTGTAGCCGTTCCCGACGTGACGACCGATCGCTCGCAACGCCGCCTGATCGACACGGGTCCCGTCGAGCAGCGACGCGACGACGTGGATCTCGACCGCTTCGCCGATGACCAGCGCGTTGCCGTTGTCGGGGTGGCCGATGTCGACGATCTGGGTCACGACGCACTCGAAGTTCGCCTTGCTCTCGCCCACCATCGGCGGCCGGATCGACCGGCTCGGGACGGCGCTGAGCCCACACGCCGCGAACTCGTC
>NZZV01000028.1 GCA_002698945.1 Acidimicrobiaceae bacterium | reverse complement strand
TCGCCGTGCTCATCGGCGTCGTCGTGGTCGTGCTGGCGTGGGAGTGGGTGTTCGACCTGCTCACGGGCCCCTACGCCGACCTGTGCGAGCGTCGCGGCCCGGACTACTGCGGCGACGCCTACGACCCGGCCACCGGCGACGTGCGGCTCAACATCCTCGATCCGGTCGAGGGTCTCGCGACCCGCTTGCGGGTCGGCTTCTACGGCGGTTTGATCATCGGCGCACCCGTCGTCCTGTGGCAGCTGTGGCGGTTCATCGTCCCGGCACTGCACAAGAACGAAAGAAAGCACGCGATCGGGTTCGTGGTGTCGTCGTGCGCGTTGTTCGCGCTCGGCGGGTTCATCGCCTTCACCACGCTCGAGCGGGCGCTCGAGTTCCTGATCGATTGGGCGGGCGAGGACGTCGATCAGGTGTTCCAGGTGCAGGCCTACATCCGACTCGTCACCCTGATGGTCGTGGCGTTCGGGGTCGGCTTCACGATTCCGGTCCTGTTGGTGTTCCTGCAACTCCTCGGCGTGCTGTCGTGGCGCACCCTGCTCAAGGCGTGGCGTTACGCCATCGTCGGTACGTTCGTGATCGCTGCGGCGATCACCCCGTCGGGTGATCCGATCTCGCTGCTCGCACTGTCCGGGCCGATGGTGCTGCTGTACCTGCTCGCCGTGCTCATCGGACGTCTCGTCCAGGGCAAGCACCCGGAGTGACGGGCGTGCCGGATCGCCTGCGTCGGTCGATCGTCGAGCGGTACCCGTTCGAACTCGACGCCTTCCAGATCGACGCGCTCGACGCGGTTGACGCCGGCGAGCACGTGATCGTCGCTGCTCCGACCGGGAGCGGCAAGACGGTGGTCGCCGAGTACGGCGTGGAGACGATGTTGCGTTCGGGCCGACGGGCTTTCTACACCGCCCCGATCAAGGCGCTCTCGAACCAGAAGTATCGCGATCTCTGCGCCCGGCACGGCGACGATGCGATCGGCCTGCTGACCGGGGACACCGTGATCAACGGTGACGCCCCGGTCGTCGTCATGACCACCGAGGTGCTCCGCAACATGATCTACGCCGGGCGCGACCTCGACGAGCTCGGCGTCGTGGTACTCGACGAGGTCCACTTCCTCCAGGACGCGTACCGCGGACCCGTGTGGGAGGAGGTGATCATCCACCTCCCCGCCCACGTGCAGCTGATCTGCCTGTCGGCAACGGTCAGCAACGCGCGCGACCTCGGCGACTGGATCACGACCGTACGCGGTCCGACGTCGGTCGTGGTCGAGCAGCGCCGACCCGTCGAACTCGAACAGTACTACTTCGTGGCGGACCGGACGAACAGCCGGCTGCGGTTGATGCCGACGCTCGTCGACGGGCAGCCCAACCGTGACGCCCAGCGCATCGACGCCAGCGCGACGAGGTTCGGTGGTCGACGCCGGCGGGATCGTGCTCCGCGGGGGAGCGGCGAACGCAAGCTGGCGACACCGTCGCGTGAGGAGGTCGTCGCGACCCTGGCCGAACGTCGCCTGTTGCCGGCGATCTACTTCATCTTCAGTCGAAATCAGTGCGACGAGGCCGCTCGCACCCTCGTCGACAGCGGACTGTCGTTCTCCGATCCGGATCACCAACAGCGCATCCGCCAGATCGCCGGAGAGCGCCTCGCCGGCCTCCACGAGGACGATCTGGACGTGCTCGGGTACGACCAGTTCATCCGGCAGCTCGACGCCGGTGTCGCGTCGCACCACGCCGGCCTCGTCCCCCCGTTCAAGGAGGTCGTCGAGCAGGCGTTCGTCGAGGGCCTCCTCCAGGTCGTGTTCGCGACCGAGACCCTCGCGGTCGGTGTCAACATGCCGGCTCGCAGCGTCGTCATCGAGAAGCTCACGAAATACACCGGCGATCGACACGAGACCCTGTCACCCGGGCAGTTCACCCAGCTCACCGGTCGGGCAGGTCGACGCGGGATCGACGATCGGGGCGCTGCAGTCGTGCTGTGGAGCCCGTTCGTGCGCTTCGACGAGGTCGCCGAACTGGCGCTGAGCCGCAGTTTCCACCTCCGCTCCGCCTTCCGGCCGACGTTCAACATGGTGGCGAATCTCGTGCGGACCTACGATCGTGACCGTGCCCGACAGCTGCTGACCCTGTCGTTCGCCCAGCACCAGGCGGACCGTGACATCGTGCGGATCGAGCGACGGCTGCAACGACAACGTGACCGGCTCGCCGAACTCCGGGCGGAGGCGACGAGCCCGTTCGGCGACATCGACGACTACCGACGGACCCACACGCCCGACGGGACGGTGCGCGGTCCGATCGACGAGGCGCTCGCCGTGTTGCGTCCCGGCGATGTCGTCCACGTCGACAAGGGCAAACACTTCGGGCCGGCGGTGGTGGTCGCGACGGCGCATCGTTCGGGCGGACTGAAGCTCACCGTGATCACACCGAGCGGGCACACCATCGCGCTGACGGCCGCCGACTTCGACGCACCACCCGACCCGATGGGGACCGTCGTGCTCCCCGGGCACTACTCGCCGAACCGCAAGGACTATCGCCAGGAGGTCGGCAAGCGGCTCAAGCAGGCAAAGCTTCGTCGCGGCACGCCACGGCGGACACCTCGCGCCGGGGAGCGTCATCCGGTCGAGTCCGACCCGGAGCTGCGACAGCGCCTCGAGGCTGCCCGTCGAGCCGACCGAACTGCCACCGAGATCGAGTCGCTCGAACAGCGAGTCGAGCATCGCAACTCGTCACTCGGTCGTGAGTTCGACGCCGTCCTGGCGATCCTCGGCGAGCGTGGCTACGTCGATGTCGATCACTGGCGGCTCACCGAGCGTGGCACGGGCCTCAGCAACCTCTTCCACGAGTCGGATCTGCTCGTCTGCGAGGCGATCCACGACGGTGTGTTCGACGGGCTCGACGCCGCGTCCCTTGCCGGACTGGTGTCGTGCGTCGTCTACGAGCACCGGTCACCCGAGGATCCGCCTCGACCGTGGTTCCCCGACCCCGACGTTCGGCGTCGTTGGGAGCGTTTGGCCGAGCTCAGCGATCGCCTCGCCGCCGAGGAGCGGCGGCAGGGACTCGTCGAGCATCGTCCGCCCGACCCTGGTTTCCTCGCGATCGCGTACGCGTGGGTGGGAGGTGAAGGATTCGCCGACATCGTCGGTGACGAGGATCTGACCGGTGGTGACTTCGTGCGGACCACGAAGCAGCTGGTCGATCTCCTGGGTCAGATCGGTCACGTCGCACCGGATCCGTCGACCCGGTCGGCGGCCCGACAGGCCGTCGATGGTGCACGCCGCGGCGTGGTGGCCGACGCATCGGTGGTCGGTCCGTGACGATCCGTCGTGGTGAGCCGTGGGGGGTCGAGCTGCCACGACCCGACGATCTGCGACCGGCGACGGCCGATCGCGAGATCGTCGAGTTCGCCGGTCGCGGTGGTCCGATCGGGCTGGCGGGCGGCGACGTGCATCGCAGCCTGGGCGCGCCGGGGCCTCGGGATCCGGTTCTTCGTGTCGAACTCGACGGCGTCGAGGTCGAACTCGGTGATGGCCGCGTCCTGCTCGGTGTCGCCCATGTGCTCGTCCGTCGCTCGTGGTGGCGCGGTCGGGTCGTCGCCTGTATGAACGTCGACCATCTCGGCGATTGGAACGTGGCCCCGCGGGCACATCCCAACGACGGCCGTCTCGACATCGTCGAGTGCTCGCCGACCATGCCGCTGCGAGCGCGGTGGGCGGCTCGTCGCCGACTGGTCGCCGGGACCCACGTGCCGCATCCCGACATCGAGGTCGGACGGGTACGGGAACGGTCGTGGACCTTCGCCCGGCCCCACCGCGTCTGGATCGACGGTGTCGACGTCGGCCGGACCGAGATGCTGACGGTCCGCTGCCTGGACGACCGTTTCGTCGTCCACTTCTGACTCGCACCGCGTACCCCGGCGACCCCTGAGCAGGCACTTCCGGCCTGCCGGACGCCCATCGGCGCGAGATCCCGCTCGGAGCGGTGCCCGGCTCCTACCATGTCGTCCCGTGACCGTGTACGTGCCCGAGGAGTTCACCAACGACGAGTCGGACGTTCTTCGGCGTTACTTCACGAATCTCGACGGCCCTGTGTTCGCGCTCGTCAATCTGCCCGAGGTCGTCAAGGGCGCACTGTTCGCCCGGTACAGCCGGAGCGCGAAGAGTCTGCGTCGCCTCTTCCTGGACGAGTTCGTCAACGATCTCGTGATCGACGGCGACGAGACGATCGACGCCACGGTCGGGCTCGACCGGGCGGAGCAGCTCTACGAGCGCGTGTTCTTCGAGTACGGCGACGACTCGGTGGCCCAACTCGGTGGCGTCCACCTCGCCTGTGAGCAGGCGTCCAACCTCCTCACGAAGATCCTCGAGTGGGGTCGCCTGATGAGCTACCTCGAGCAGAGCACGCGCTACATCGGCTACGACGCCCGCCTGGGCGGGCGATACCGCTTCTACCGCGACCCGGCGCTGCTCTCCAGCTCGCTCGGCACCCGCTACGTGGGCGACATGGACCGGATGTTCGATGCGTACTCGACGGCGGTCAACTCGGTGACGGACCATGTCCGCGACACGGTGCCGCAAGATCCCGACGACAGCGACTTCGTCTATCGACAGGCGACGCGGGCAAAAGCGCTCGATGCCGTGCGCGGCATGTTGCCGGCTGCCTCGCTCTCGAACGTCGGCATCTACGGGACCGGCCAGGCGTTCGAGGCGCTGCTGCTCAGAATGCGCTCGCACCCACTCCCGGAGGCACAGCAGTACGCAGGCTTGATGTTGCACGAGCTACGCAAGGTGATCCCGAGCTTTCTCCGGCGAGTCGACCTTCCCGACCGTGGCGGCGCTTGGTCGGACTACCTCGCGACCACCCGTGACGACACGGCCGACCTCGTCGCCCAACTCTTCGGCGACGTCCCCAACGAGCAGGTGCCCGAGGTGTCGCTGGTCGACTTCGATCCCGACGCCGAGGACAAGTTGCTCGCAGCCATCTGCTACAGCCACAGCCACCTCCCCGAGGCCACCCTGCTCGATCGCGTTCGCCGCCTGGGCGTCGACGAGCGTGCCGCGATCCTGCGGGCCTACGTGGGAGATCGCACCAACCGTCGTCACAAGCCGGGACGGGCGTTCGAGCGGATCGACTATCGCTTCGACATCCTCTCCGACTACGGAGCGTTCCGTGACCTGCAGCGTCACCGGATGCTCACCATCGAGTGGCAGCCGCTGACGCCGAACCACGGCTATGCACGCCCCGAGTTGGTCGAACAGGCGGGTGTCGGTGGCCTCTTCGACGAGACGATGGATCGGTCGGCGCGCCTCTACGACGACATCAAGGCGCAGTTCCCGGAGCAGGCGTCGTACGCGGTCTCCATGGCCTATCGGCTGCGCTACATGATGCAGTTCAACGCCCGCGAGGCGTTCCACTTGCTGGAGCTGAGGTCGGCGCCACAGGGTCACCCGTCGTACCGGCGCGTCGCGCTGGAAATGCATCGGGCGATCGCCGAGGAGGCCGGTCATCATGCGATCGCCGCTGCGATGACCCACATGACCCACGAAGCTCCGGAGCTGGAACGTCTCGCTTCGGAACGTCGGGCCGCCTCTCGACGTGAGATGTGACGCCTGTCACACTACGTGAAGCGGGGGAATCCGCTTCAGAGGCCTAGTATCCGGCCGCGTACCACGACCCGAGGGACCATGATGGCTGACGACGAAGAGCTCGACGAGACCACCGACGACACTGGCGACGAGCTCGAGGAAGACTTCGACGACGCCGACGGCGACGACGCCGAGATCGACGAGGATTTCGACGGCGACGACGACGATGTCGCCGACGATGACGACGACGATGACGACGACGTCGCAGATGACGACGACGACGAGGATGAGGACGACGACGAGTCGGAGAAGACGGCGCGCGCCCGCAAGCGCAAGGGCAGCGACGACGACGATGACGACGACGACGAGATGCTCACGCCCGACGACGTCGAAGCGGACCTCGACACGATCCTGAAGGATCGGATGGTCACCTCCGACGACGATGACGACGATGACGACGACGACGATGACGAACCCCGTCCCGCTTCGGGCAGTGACCGGTCCGAGGGGCCGGACGGATTGCAGCCGAAGCGGGCCGACGAGCAGCTCTGCACGAACTGCTTTCTGCTCGTGCGTGCGAACGCCCCGGGATGTCCGATCGAGGACGACGACTGTCCGATCTTCGGCTGACGACGTCGGATCGAGACGCTCGTGGTCGAACCGGTCGTGCGTGACGCGAGTCGCGACGACATCGCCGAACTGGTCTGGCTCGAGTCGCTCGCCCGGGAGCAGCTCCCCGGCCAGCGCGGGGGAGCGCTGTGGCTCGAGCGTCACCCGGCGCAGTCACCGACGTGGCACGCGGTCGACGCCTGCGAGGTCGTCGTCGGCACGATCGACGAGGTGCCGGTGAGCTACCTCCGGTTCCACGTCGACGACGACGTGCTCTATGTGGACGATGTGTACGTCCACCCGGGCGCTCGCGAGGTTGGGTTGGGCGATGCGTTGTTGGCCGCCGCGATCGAACGCGGCGTCCGAGCCGGCGCGCAGCGGATCGAGGCCGAAGCCCTGCCCGGCGACCGCGACACCAAGAACCTGTACGAACGTGCTGCCATCACGGCCAAGCGGATCACCGTCTCGGCCGCGATCGGCGATGGTGCGGCCTAGCGGCCCTTCCAGTTCGGGGTGCGCTTCTCGATGAAGGCCTCGAGCCCCTCCTTGGTGTCTTCGGAGCCGAGCACGACACCGAACGCCTGATTCGTCATCTCGATCAGTTCGTCGTCGGTCTTCGTGAACGCCGACAGCACGACCTTGCGCGACTCCCACACCGCCAACGGCGCACAAGCGGTGATCTGCTCGGCGAGCCGTTCCGCCTCTGCCAAGGCGTCGCCGGCCGGCGTCAGACGCGACACGAGCCCGAGGTCGTACGCGCGCTGTGCCGGGATCGGCTCACCCGTGAGAATGGCCTCCATGGCCGCAGCCTGGCCGATGGCGCGGGGCAGACGGAAGAGGCCACCTGCGCCGGCGACCAGGTTGCGCTTGGCCTCGGCGAGACCGAATGCGGAGCGCTCGCTCGCCACCACCAGATCGGCAGCGAGCACGATCTCGCACCCGCCGGCGGTGGCCAGACCGTCGACGGCGACGATGATCGGCTTGCGCCGCTCGCGGTAGACGAACCCACCGAAACCACCCTTGGCAGTCGCGAGATCACCTGCCTGGCCGCTGTTGATCGCCTTGAGGTCCGCGCCGGCGCAGAAGACGGGACGCTCCTGACCTTCGGTATTGGCGGTGAGGATGCCGACCCACAGGGCGTCGTCCGATTCGAGCTGGTCGACCGCCGATTCGACCCCGCGAGCCACGTCGCCGTTCACGGCGTTGCGGGCCTCCGGCCGGTTCAAGGTGATGATGCCGACCCGACCTCGGGTCTCGAAAGTGACGACGTCGCTCATGGGCGACGATCGTATTGGTGACCGGTCGGGCGTACCCAACCGGAGCGTCACTCCCCGGTCGACCGCTCCGCCGGCTCCGGTGCGACCGCTTCGGGGGAGTCGGACCCGGTGTCGGTCGCGGCCGGCTCGGACGTCGCCGCGGTCGCCTCCGTGTCGGTGTCGGCTGCTGCTGGTTCGGGCGTCGACTCGGCCGGCTCGGAGGTTGCCGGGGTCGGCTCGGTGTCGGCTGCTGCGGGTTCGGGCGTCGACTCGGCCGACTCGCGCTTCGGCTCGGCCTTCGACTTGGCCGACTCGGCCGGCTTGGCCGGTTGCTTCGGCGCCTTCGCCGACTGCTTCGTCGGCTTGGCGGCCTGCTTGCCACGGCCCTTGCGATTCGGTCCGGGTCGGAGCGGCTTGGGCATCGGTGCCTTCGGATCGACCTCGACCTCGAACAGTTCGGCGACCTGGGGGAGTGCCGGGGCGAGACGCCGCACCGTCGCGAGCAGCTCGTCGCTGACCGTGTCGGGCTTGCGGGCCGGGCGGACCTGGCTCCGGATCGGTGAGAACGCCGCCGCCTCCAACATCGCGATCCATCGGTCGGCGCTGTCCATCGGCGCCAACGAGGCGTTCGTGCTGTCGACGAGACGTTGCGCGATCTCGGTGGGGAAGACGACGCCGGCCTTGGGCGGCTGCGACGACAGTCGGAGGGCGCGCACGACCCGGCCGACGGCGAGGGCCGCGTCGACGTCACCGAACCAGAGTTGGAGTTCTTGTTCCTGCTTGGTGATGAGCGCGGTGCGCATCTCCTCGATCAGGCCCTTGGTCGACTCGTCGCGTGCCACCATCGGGTCGTTCGCCGCGGCGACGACGCTGCGGAGGTCACGCAGATCGAGCTCGGCCATCTGGCGCTGCGCGGCCTCGGCCCGGTCGAGCCATTCGGCGACCCGCAGACGCGGCAGCAGTTCCTCGGCGAGCTTGAGGACCGACGCCTCGGGCATCGTCGCCCGGCCGTCCTTGGCGGCGCGTTCGTTCTCTTCGCGGAGCCGTTGGCGGACCGCAGGCATGCCCTGGAGTGCCAGCTCGGCGATCGGACGCTGCTCTTCGGGGAGTTCGTGGAGCACCTCGTTGCGGTGTGCCTTGCCGGGGCGCAGGCGCTTGGGCTTGGGCCGTTGCGGCACCTCGGGTGGAGGGGTGAACGATGGCCCGCGACGGCCCCGCTCCCGACGCTGCCGACCGTCGCCGCGGTCGTCGCCGCGCCCACGCTCGTCGCCGCGCCCACGACCGTCACCGCGCCCACGACCGTCACCACGCCCGCCCCGATCGTCGCGGTCGCGACGGTTGCGTCGCCCTCCGCCACCGTCGCGGCGCTCGCCACGCTCGCGCTTGGCGCGCGTCTCGACGACCGGCTGGAACTCACGCTCGGCCGGCAGCAGTTCGATCGTGTCGCCCTTGTCGGACTTCTGCCGACCGTGCACGACCGACAGCACACTCAGACCGTCGAGGTGCTGCTCGACTTCGACCTTCAACTCGTCGCCGACCTGTGCACCGGCGGGCAGGATCGAGCCGTCGAGGGTGCCCTTCGGCTGCTTCGCACCGGCGGCGCGCCACGTCCAGACGCCGTCGTCGAGCGCGCTGGTGAGTTCGATGTCGATCCGTCGGGACATGGGGTGCAACGGTATCGTCTCGACACCCCTCCGCACCATTGGGATGCGACGTCGGAGCGGGTGTCCGGTACCCTCGCCGCGATGCCGATCTATGCACTCGGGAGCCAGGAACCCACCATCGCCGACGACGCGTTCGTCCACCCCGATGCCGTCATCATCGGGTCGGTCACGATCGGCGCGCGCAGCTCGGTGTGGCCGTGCGCTGTGCTGCGCGGCGATGAGGGCGAGATCCGGATCGGTTCCGAGACCAGCGTGCAGGACGGATCGGTGCTGCACACGACCCCGCACATCCCGACCGTCGTCGGCGACCGTTGCGTCGTCGGGCACATCGTGCACCTCGAGGCGTGCCATATCCACGACGATGTTCTCGTCGGGAACGGTTCGATCGTGTTGCACGAGGTCGAGGTCGAGTCGTGGTCGATCGTCGCGGCGAACTCGGTCGTCCTGAACGGGACGCGGGTGCCGTCCGGCGCTATCGCCGTCGGTTCGCCGGCGACGATCAAGGAGGGACGGGCCCGGCGCGAGA
Organism: Acidimicrobiaceae bacterium; assembly: GCA_002698945.1. Lineage (GTDB taxonomy): Bacteria > Actinomycetota > Acidimicrobiia > Acidimicrobiales > Ilumatobacteraceae > Ilumatobacter. The sequence continues at coordinate 2,051 of NZZV01000028.1, read as the reverse complement.
TCATCACCGCCGGCGTCGAGGCCTACGTCGCCCGAGCAGAGCGCTTCGGACGGGATCTGCGTCGGCTCGACTGATGCGAGTCGTCGAGCTGGTCGTTCCCGACGAGTCCGCCGAGGCGGCGAGCGATCGCTTGTGGACGGCAGGGGCGTCAGGGATCGAGGAGCGCTCCGGCGACGGTGTCACGGCGCTGCGTACGGTGCTCGCCGCCGACGACGACGTGTCACGGTCGAGGCTGGGCCCACTTCCCGTCGGGTGGATCCTGCAATTCGTCGATGTCGATGACGCTCCGGCCGAGACCTGGCGCGACTTCGCCCGGCCGATCATCGTCAACGACGACCTGATGATCCGGCCGGCGTGGTTGGTCGACAACACGGAGGTCGGCAACCGCACGGTGATCGACATCGACCCGGCGGGCTCGTTCGGCCTCGGCGACCATCCGACGACCCGCTTGTCGGCCGACGCCGTCTGGCGATCCGTCCGGGCGGGGGACCGGGTCCTCGACGTCGGGTGCGGAAGCGGCGTGTTGTCGATCATCGCCGTCGAACGGGGCGCATCGACCGTGGTGGCGATCGACGTCGCAGAGGCGGCACGTGAGGCGACGATCGCGAACGCCCGCCGGCATCGCGTCGCCGATCGCATCGATGCCTCGTGCACGCCGCTCGCCGTGATCGGCGATGGTTTCGACGTCGTGATCGCGAACATCCTGGCGCCCACGCTCGTCAGCCTGGCCGCGGATCTCCGGCGCGTGCTGTCGCCGACGGGTCGGCTGATCATCAGCGGGATTCTCTCGGGACACCACGACCACGTACTCGACGCGCTCGCACCGCTCGAGGTCGTACGTTCCGACGAGTTGGACGCCTGGGCCTGTGTGGAGTTGACGGCCCGAACGCCCGACTTCTCAGCCGGCTGAGCGAGCCCGAACGCCGATCGGGGCGATCAGGCGATACCCGCCGGCGTGGCGCTCGTCCTCGCTCTCGCCACCCCAGAACCCGTACTCGTGCTCGTCGCGAGCGAAGTCGCGGCATGTCGTCCGGACCTGGCAGCCGGCACAGACCTCGCGTGCTGCCGCCTCACGACGCTCACGCGCCTGGGGGCGCTCGGCCGGGGTCGGGAAGAACAGGTGTGTCAGCCCTTTGCAGGCCGCCGTGGCCATCCAGGCGTCGTCGGTCGGTTGCCGGGTGCTGATGATGTCGATTGTTGCCACGAACGTGCCCCCACGTTTCCCCTCGATGGATACCGATTCGGCCGGGTGCACCCCGGCAGCACGAGCGACGATACGAGCAACTGATCGACGAGTCAATTGCACTCTGCAAACACATGAGCCCGACGCGAACCGAGCCCGAACGCAGCCAACCGATCCGTCGGATCCGATTCGGAATCGGTCGGCGTTCGTCGTGCTTCTCGTCACGCTGTTCTCGTAGCGCTTGCGATGTCACCCCGTCGCCATCACGTCGTCGACGCCGACATCGACGCCGACATCGACGAACATCGACGAGTGCGGGTGCACCGAGTGCCTCGGGCGATCAGGCAGACAGAGGACGGGCCGTCGATCAACCCTCGATGCGTCATCGAGGTTCACCCTGATATCGAGGTCGAGGGTTGCGTCGGGTACGTCCACGAGATCGATCGGTCTCGCGCCCGGAGCGAGGGTGTAGCTTTCGACCGATGGACGTCGCAGAACGGATACGCGCCGAGGGTGCCCGTCTCACCGCGGCGGAACGGCGTGTTGCGGCCACGGTGCTCGAGTCGCCACAGTTGGTGGCGTTCGGGACGGTTGCCGATCTGGCACGCACGGCGGAGGTCGGTGCAGCATCGGTCGTCCGGCTCGCGAACAAGCTCGGCTTCGACGGGTATTCGGAGCTGCAGCACTGCATTCAGGGTGAGCTCTCCGCGCAACTGCGGCCTGCCGCCGAGCGGATCCACGACTCGTCGAGCCAGTCGGTCGCGGCGCACGCCGAGGTCGAGTTGGCCAACGTTCGTTCGACGCTCGCTGCCGTCGGCGATGATGCGCTCGTCGTCCTCGTCGAACGCCTGGCCGACGTCGATCGTCC
>NZZV01000027.1 GCA_002698945.1 Acidimicrobiaceae bacterium | reverse complement strand
CTCACCGGCGACCCGACCGCCCACGCCGAGATCCTGGCGATGCGCGACGCCGCCGCCCACATCGGCCACTGGCGCCTGATCGACTGCACGCTCGTCGTCACCCTCGAACCGTGCACGATGTGCGCCGGCGCGATGGTCAACGCCCGCCTCGGCGGACTCGTGTACGGCGCAACCGATCCGAAGGCCGGGGCGTCGGGCAGCGTGTTCGACATCACGAACACGACCGAACTCAACCACCGAGTTCCCGTCTCGAGCGGCGTCCGCGCGGAGGAATCCGGCCGCCTCCTGAAGGAGTTCTTCGCCGCCCGACGATGAGTCGACGATGGAACAGCCGGTGAACGATCGAAAACCCCCGACGACTCTGCGACACCCCTCCGCCAGAATGGCGGACATGCCATCCCCCAACGACCTGGCGATCGACGCGCACGGGCTCGTGAAGCACTTCGGCGACACGAAGGCGCTCGACGGCGTCGACCTCCAAGTGCCACGCGGCGCGATCTACGGTCTGCTCGGCCCCAACGGCGCCGGCAAGACGACCACGGTCCGCGTCCTCACCACCCTCCTGCGCCCCGATGCCGGTGTCGCCCTCGTCGACGGCATCGACGCGGTCACCGACCCCGACGGCGTCCGTCGACGCATCGGTCTCACCGGTCAGTACGCGGCGGTCGAGGAACGCCTCACCGCCCGCGAGAACATGTCCTACATCGGTCGGCTGTTCCACATGCCCAAGCGCGACGCCGTCGCACGGGGCGACGAACTGCTCGAGCGCTTCGACCTGAGCGACGCGGCCGACCGCGTCGTCAAGGGTTTCTCCGGTGGTATGCGCCGCCGCCTCGACATCGCCATGAGCCTGATCGCCCGGCCGTCGGTGCTGTTCCTCGACGAGCCGACGACCGGGCTCGACCCCCGCAGCCGCCTGGCGATGTGGGAACTGATCGAGGAACTCGAGGCGGACGGCACCACCGTGCTGCTCACCACCCAGTACCTCGACGAGGCCGACCGTCTCGCACAGCGGATCGTCGTGATCGACCACGGCCACGTGATCGCCAACGGCACCGCCGACGAACTGAAAGACCGCATCGGCGGCGACCGCCTGCGGGTCAGCATCGCCAAGGTCGAGAACCGTGAGACGGCGCTCGCCACCCTGCGGCCGCTGTGCACCGCCGAGGTCGACGTGAGCGGCGACGGTCGCACCTTCATCGCACCCATCCGCGCCGGCGACCGGGTCGTGCCCGGCGTCATCCGCGCCCTCGACGACGCCGGCGTCGACGTGCTCGACGTCGAGGTGCACCGGCCGACGCTCGACGACGTGTTCCTCACGCTCACCGGGCGAACGACCAGCGACGAGCACGAGGAGGTACCGGTATGAGCCGCGTCGGTTTGGCCGTCCACGACTCGTGGGTCGAAGCCGAGCGCCACCTGCGCATCATCCCCCGCAACATCGAGCTGCTGATCTTCGCCACGATCCAGCCGATCATGTTCATCGTCCTGTTCGTGTACGTGTTCGGCGGTGCGATCCAGGCGCCCGGCTACTCGAACTACGACCAGTTCCTGATCCCCGGCATCTTCGCCCAGTCGGTGGTGTTCGGCTCCGCGTTCACGGGCGTCGGCATCGCCGAAGACCTGTCGAAGGGACTCGTCGACCGTCTCCGCTCGTTGCCGATGGCGCGGTCGGCGGTGCTCGTCGGCCGCACGATCAGCGACCTGTTGCGCAACGTGCTCACGTTCTTCGTGATGCTGGTGATCGCGTTCTGGCCGATCGGGTTCCGGTTCGAGGGCACCCTGTTCGAGGCGTTCCTCGCCACCGTGCTGCTGCTGATGTTCAGCTATTCCCTGAGCTGGGTGCAGGCGCTGATGGGGTTGTCGGTCGGGTCGGTCGAGGCGGCGAACTCGGCAGGGTTCATCTGGATGTTCCCGCTGACCTTCGTCTCGTCGGCGTTCGTGCCGCCCGAGACGATGCCCGACTGGCTCGAACCGATCGCCAACGCGAACCCGTTCACGATCGTCACCAACGCCGCGCGGGCGCTGTACAACGGGCTCCCGGTCGGCAACGACGTCCTGTACTCGGTCATGTGGTCGGTCGGCATCACCGTCGTGTTCGCCACCCTGGCCATCCGCAAGTTCAACACCAGCACCGTCGCCTGACCGAGCACAGATGGTGAAGCACAGATGGTGTCGGATCCCTCCCGTGCCGTCAGGGCGTGCGTCAGACCAGATCGACGCACGGGAGGGATCCGACACCATCTGTGCGGAATGTTGACCGGGTGGGTCGGGTTGCAACCTGCATGACCTCCACGGTGCCCCCGCCGTCCGACCCCTCCTACGACATCGAGTTCTTTTGGGATCCGATCTGTCCGTTCTCCTGGATCACCTCCCGCTGGGTCGCGACCGTCGCTGCCCAGCGCGACTTCCAGGTCGACTGGCGGTTCATCTCACTCCGTCTCATCAACAAGGACAAGGACTACGCCGCCGAGTTCCCGCCCGGTTACGACGAGGGCCACACAGCTGGTCTCCGCGTCCTGCGCGTGGCGGCAGCGATCCGCGACGAACTCGGCCGGGACGCCCTCGGTCCGTTCGTCGCTGCGTTCGGTCACTCCTACTGGGATGCGCCGCAGGGTTCGGTCGACGCCGCCACCCTCGCCAAGCCCGACCACCTCGAAACGGTGCTGGAGACCGCCGGGTTGCCGATCCGCTTCGCCGATTCGCTCGACGACGACGCGTGGGACGCCCAGATCGACGCTGAGGGCGAACTCGCCCTCGGCCGCACCGGGCGCGACGTCGGCACTCCGCTGATCACCTTCCGGCCGCCCGACGGGCTGTCGTTCTTCGGTCCGGTCATCTCACGGGTGCCGTCCGACGAGGAGGCGCTCGAGCTGTGGGACGCCGTCACCACGCTGGCCGCGTTCCCCGGCTTCGCCGAGATGAAGCGATCGATGCGCGAGCGGCCCCAGCTCAACCTGCTCGGCGGCGTCAGCGCCGCACCGGTGCAGGAAGACTGGCAAGGAGGCCATCGCCGGGGTCATCTCGTCGGCGACCACTGACGCCCCCGCTTCCCCCACCACTTCCCACCTCACCAACACCCCTGCGTTCATGTCGCGCTCGGTCCCGCATGCGGGACTGAGCGCGACATGAAGGGTGTGGGGGCGGCGGTAGGTTCGGGTTCGTATGTTGTTCCTCGGCGAGGACCTGATCCTGTACTTGTTGCTGGCGCTCGGCGGTGCCCTGTTCGTCGGCAACGTGGCCGCGATCGTCCGGCCGCCCAAGCAGCACAAGTCCGACGACGCCCTCGAGCGCGCCCCGATGACGCGCAGCGTCGTCTACGCGTTGATCGGCCTGGTCGCCGCCATCTGGGCGATCGCGACCCTCATCGCCGGCTGACGTCGATCCCGACTCGCGATCAGTTGGGACCGATGACGAAGTTGAGCGACATGCCGTCGACGGAGGGGTCGGCGCCGACACTGCCGACGATCGCCATGGTCTCACCGGCGTCCACGAACTGGAAGAAGGCGCCCTCAGGCGTGGTGGTCAGCGACTGCTGGCTGTAGCCGTTGCTCTCCAGGAACGACGTGAGCTCGTCGAGGTAGCTCTCCCAGTCGCCGGGCGCGGTCGCCACGATCACGTTGCTCGTGCCGTCGGGGGTCTCCGACTGCTGGCTCATGACGACGTTCAAGCCGTCCGGCAGTGGGATGTCGGGGAAGTCCTCGGGCAGATCGCCACCCTGGGAGAACGTGGCCGTGCCGTCCTCGGTCTCGACCACCACCTCGCCATCTTCACCGTCGCCGGTCTGGGTGATCGTCGCGTCACCGTCCTCGGTCTCGATCTGGGTGACACCGTCCTGGGAGTCGGCCGAGAACACATCGTTGCCCTCGGCGTCCTGGCCGCGGATGACGACGTTGCCGTCGTCGTCGGTGGTCATCTGGAACGAGCCGTCTTCGGTCTCGACCGAGAAGTCGCCGTCGGAGAGGTCGATGTCGACATCACCGTTGCCTTCCGACTCGACCGCCCGTTCGATCACCGATTCGGCGAGGTCCTCGCCGCTACACCCCGCCAATGCGACGAGCGCCGTGACCACCAGGGCGCTGCCAGTTGTCCGCTTCATCATCGATCCTTCCGCATCGGAGCGTCCGATGTCGTTCTATCGTCGCGCACCGGGACGCCGGCATGCCGACGATTTCGCCGACCACAGGTCGGCGAGAACCGCCGCTCGTACACTCTCGGCATGTCCGGCCGACCACTCAAGCTGAAATTCGTGTCGTCGGCGACACGGACCCACCAGCTGCCCGAGACGCCGGCCGAGGTGGCGTTCGTCGGACGCTCCAATGTCGGCAAGTCGTCGCTGATCAATGCGCTCGCGAATCAAAAGCAGCTGGCCCGTGTGTCGAACACGCCCGGGCGCACCCAGCTGATCAACATCTTCGAAGTCGTCGACGGTGGCGGCAGCGGCAACACCGGCGGGACGCTGGTCGACCTGCCCGGCTACGGCTACGCCAAGGTGCCCGGCCACATCCGCAAAGACTGGGGCCCGATGATCGAGGGCTACCTGCTCGATCGGGAGGGCCTCGAGATGGTGTTCGTCCTGGTCGACGGGGCGATCGGCCCCACCCCGCTCGACGTGCAGATGCTCGACTGGCTGGCCGACAACGAGGTGCCCCACACGATCGTCGCCACCAAGATGGACAAGGTGAAGTCGTCGAAGCGGCGGACCCGCAAGAAGGAACTCGCCGAGGGCTGTCGCCTCGAGGTGGGCGACATCGTCTGGGTCAGCTCCGCCAAAGCCGTCAACATCGACCAGCTCCGCGACCTCGTCCACTCCCACCTCGCGGTCGGATGAGGTCAGACCTCATCCGACCCGATCGGCCCGCGCGCCGTCAGGGATGGTCGGATGAGGTCTGAGCTCATCCGACCCGATACGTAGTCGGTCCGGGACGTCTGACAAACTCGCCGACGTGTTCGACCATTTCGATGCCGCCTGGAAAGAACTGACCGCCGAGGGGTCGGGATTCGCCGTCTCCGAGATCGACGTGCGAGGTATCCCCACCCGCGTCTTCCCGAGTGCGCCGCCCAACATGCGGGCGATCTGGGAACTCGCACAGCTCCACGGCGACAAGACCTACATCGTCTTCGAGGACGAGCGCTACACCTACGCCGAGATCGGTGCCCAGGTCCGCTCGCTCGCCCACCACCTCCGCGACGTCCACGGCGTCAGCAGCGGCGACCGCGTCGCGATCGCGATGCGCAACTACCCCGAATGGGTCGTGTCGTACTGGGCGACCCTCTCGATCGGCGCCGCCGCCGTCGGCATGAACGCCTGGTGGACCGGCCCCGAAATGGCGTACGGACTCGGCGACTCGCGCCCGAAGGTGCTGATCGCGGACGACGAACGCGTCGAACGAGTGCTGCCCGAACTGGACGCCCTGCGCGCCGAGGCACCGCTCCACCTGATCTCGGTCCGCAGCGATCGCGAGCTGCCGAGCGACTCGAGCCGCTGGGCCGACGTGGTCCGGCCCGACGAGGCGCCCGCCACCCTCCCCGACGCCGAGATCGATCCCGACGACGACGTCACGATCTTCTACACCTCGGGCACGACCGGCTTCCCCAAGGGCGCCCAGCTCACCCATCGCGGTTCGGTCCACAACATCATGAACATCATCTTCATGACGATGGCCGCCGGCGCCGCCGAACAGAAGGCGATCGAAGCCGGCGACCTCCCCGCCCCCGAACCGGCAGCGGCCGACGCCGAACCGGCCGGCCCGCCCGTCTTCCTCGCCCCGACGCCCCTGTTCCACGTGACGGCGAACAACTGCCTGCTCCAGCCGTGCACGATGGCCGGTGGCACGATCGTGTTCATGTACAAGTGGGACGCCGGCCGGGCGATCGAACTGATCGAGCGCGAGCAGGTCACCAACTTCTCCGGCGTGCCGACGATGAGCCGCGAGATGTTGATGCACGAAGACTGGTCGCTGCGCGACACCTCGTCGCTCAAGTCGATGGCCGGTGGTGGCGCCGCCGTGCAGCCCGACCTCGTCGACAAGATCGACAAGACGCTCACCGGCGGCGTGCCGTCGACCGGCTACGGCCTCACCGAGACGCACGGCATCGTGACGGCGAACTCGGCCAAGCTCTACACCGCCAAGCCGGCGTCGTGCGGCCGCATCGTGCCGACGCTCGAGGGTCGCCTCGAGGACGAGGCGGGCAACGTGCTCGAGCCGGGCCCGAACGTGGTCGGTGAACTGTGCGTGCGCGGCGCCGTCGTCATCAAGGGCTACCTCAACCGGCCCGAGGCGACCGCGGACGCGATCCGCGACGGCTGGTTCCACACCGGCGACATCGCCCGCATCGACGAGGACGGCTACGTGTTCATCGTCGACCGCGCCAAGGACATGGTCATCCGTGGCGGCGAGAACGTGTACTGCACCGAGGTGGAAGCGGCGATCTACGAACATCCCGCCGTCGCCGAGGCGGCCGTGTTCGGCAAACCGGACGATCGCCTGGGCGAAGAGGTCGCGGCGGCGGTCGTGGTGCGCCCGGGCGAGACACTGACCCAGGAGCAGCTCACCGAGTTCCTCGCCGAGCGGATCTCGAAGTTCAAGATCCCATCGGTCGTCTGGTTCCGCGACGAGCCGCTGCCGCGCAACGCCAACGGCAAGTTCGTCAAGCGCGAACTCCGCGACCAACTCGTCGGCACCGCCTGACCCACCTGCGGGTCGGGTGTCGCAAGGAACGACGACGGAGTCGGCGTTTCTGGAGGTCACCCGACTCCGGAGGCAGGGCTGCGGGCACTTCACCGGGTCGGGTGATCTCCCGAAACACCTCGGCTGCGCCTCGGCGTTCCGTACGACGCCCGACCCGTCACATCACCGGGCTGCGGGTCGAGCGGCGGAGTGAGCGCAGGCTGAGCCGCCAGCGCAGTCGCTCCCACCGGGTACGCGACCCGCGAATCGCACCGTCGATCGCGGCCGCGGTCCGCGCCGCGTCGTCGGCGAGCCGGCTCGCTTCCTCGCGTGGCCGTGACCCGAACGTCACCGCCGACGACATGGCGGCCAGGCGCCGCGTCTCGTGCGGCACCCCGGTCACGACCGCCGACGACGCGTCGGCGATCCGGTCGTCAGTCCACGCCGGGCTGATCGTCAAGCCGGCGTCGACCATCGAGTCGGTCGCGTTCGCCCACGCACCGCGCACTCTGACGGCAGGGTCGGGAGCGACGAGACGCTCGCGTCGGCGGCGCCACTTGAGCACCAGCACCGTACCGACGGCGACCGCCAGCGGGAGCAGGACGACCGCCGAGACCGTCGCCACCCGCCGGACCCACACCGTCCAGGCGCCCCATCCCCGTTCGGTGCCACCATCGTCGAGAGCGGCGTCGTCGACCTCGTCGTTGCTCTCCGTCGGCGGTGCGGCCGGTGGCTGCGCCGCAGCCGGTGTCTGCTGTTGGGCCGGGGGGTCGGACTCGTCGACGTCGGTCGCCTCGCTGTCGGGCACCGGGTCGAACGGCAGCCACCTACCGTCGTCGAGCAGCACCTCCGGCCACACGGCCGCGTGCGGGGTCCGGATCGTGAACGTCGAGCCGAGCTCGTCGGGTGGCACGTCGAACCCGGCGGCGACACGGGTGTCGAAGCCGAGCGACCGTGCCAGCAACACGAACCCGGTGACGAACTGCTCAGCGGTGCCCCGGCGCGACTCGGTGAGGAACAGGTCGATCAGGGCGAGCTGCTGCCCGGCGCCGGCAGCGCCCGAATCGAGGTCCCACGAGAAGCGCATCTCCTGCGCGAGGCGACCCAACCGTTCGACGTCCGTGCCGTCGCCGGCCATTGTCAGCGCCATGTCGGTGTACGACGCCGCGACCTCGTCGACCGGTGCACGCACCACCGTCGCCACGAGCGAGTCGGCGGTCGACGGTGGCGTGACCGCCGTCGCATCGATCACCGTGTCGGCGTCGGGTCGGTCGATCGGGCGAACGGCGACCCGGTCGAGATCGGTCTCCACGTCCTGATCGACGACGACCACCGCACCGGGGAGCGGCACGAGGTCGAGTTCGTCGGTGTGGAACCGGGAGCTGTAGTCGAGCAGCTCGGCCTCGGCGCCGAGGGGGACCGTGCCGAGACGTCCGCCGATCGGCCGGAAGTCGACATCGGGTACCCACCGCTGCCCGTCGTACACCTCGAACGCCGCGAGCCGCCACCGCGACGGCATCGTCGGTCGGGCGAGCACCGACCGATCGGCGATCGTGACCAGATCGAGTTCCGGCTCGGTGTTGCGCATCGCGACGGTCGCCTCGATCGGATCGAGCAGGGTCGCCGACGATTCCGGTTCGTCGGTCGCTCTCGGATCGGCCCGCTCACCCTGGTCGTCCCAGGCGACGACCGTCGCGGCACCGAACCCCACGACCGCGATCGCGGCGACGGTTGCGAGCACCGTTCGCTCCGGCACCGGCGACCGCCGACTGACGATCGGTTGGTCGCGGCTCGACCCGGCGAACGCGATCGCGAGCAGAGCGACGGTGGCGATCATCCATCCACCGGGACGTGTCGGCGCCGCGAGCGCGACGAGCACGACACCGCCGACGCCGATCGGCAGGAGCGGCAGCAAGCGCCACCGGGCCCGCAACGACGTCGCGACCGAGAGCGCCGTCGACGCCCCGATCACCAGCGCGACCGCTGCGATCATCGAGGGATCGTTCGGGCTCGGCCACTCCGTGCTCAGCAGTCGGCTCGGACCGCGCACCAGACCCGGGTACGCGTCGGCCACACTCCCTCCACTCGACACGGTGGCGAGACCGGTCGTCACCACGACCGCCGCGGTTCCAGCGACCGTGACCGCGACCGAACCCCATCGTTCGGCAACGACGATCGCCACGGTCACGACGACCGGCACGAGCACGAGCTCCCACATGACGGCATCGAAGATGCGCCCGCCGAGGACGGCGAGCACCACCCCGAACGCACCAGCCAGCAGGGGTCGGACCAGCGAACTCACCGCCACGAGCTTCACCGCCACGGCCGCCACCGTCGGGCGAAGGTCTCCGCGTCGTCGACCGCCAATGCGATCCCCGGTGCGAGCGCCGCGTCGCGACCGACCCGCACGACCGACATCGATTCACTGCGCCGCAGCACCGACGCCGGACCGTCAGGCCCGGTCACCATGACGATCGCCGTGTGGTCCAGTCCCTCCCGGAACAGCTCCGCGAGCCGCAACGTCGCGTCACCCTCGCTCTGGCCGACGGGCGTCAGCAGGTCGAGCACCGTCTGCTCCGCGCCGAGCGCGACCCGGCTGCCCGGGTGCTCCTTCGACGTCATCCGCACCGTCACGTCGACACCGCTGCGGATCGCGTGCACCGCGACCGACGCGACCACGTCGACCATCTCCTCGAAGTCGACGGCGTCGGCGACCGACGTCGCCGTGTCGAGCACGACCGTGAACTCGGGCCGACGCAGCTCGACGTGCTCGCGCAACATCAGGGTGCCCATCCTCGCCGTCGTCGGCCAGTGGATGAGTCGGGGATCGTCGCCCTGCACATACTCCCGCAACGACACGAAGCCGCTCAGCGGATCCGAGGCCACCCGTCGGATGACCGCCTCGTGTTCGACGAGGTGCATCGCCCCGTACGGGCCGGCCAGCTGATGCACCTTCGGGTGCACGATGACGGTGCCGGTCTCGCCGCTCGATCGTCGACCGATGGCCAGGCCGAACGGGTCGTGTCGCTCCAGATACCACGGGCCGACCCGGTGCACGCCGCGGCGACGGGTGGGGATCGTCGTCTGGATATCGATGCGTTCGTTGGTGCCGACCGGCGGCACGACGGCCACGCCGACCTCACCATCGCACTCGTCGACCAGCGTGGCACGACCGGTGCGACGACGCCCTTGATTCGTGACGCGATAGCGGATCCGCAGCGCTTCGCCGCGGGCCACCCTCGGTGTGCTGACCCGCCGCACGATCCGCGCCGAGTGGATGACCCGGGCGCTCCACACGGCGGCGGCAACTGCGACCGCCAGCCCGGCTGCGACCACGACCAACTCCTCGTAGCGCCACCACCAACCGAGCACGGCGAGCACGAACGCGGTCACGACGACGCCGAGGCCGGACCAGGTCAGGAACCGGCCCGAGGCGTTCGCCGTGGGATCGCGCACGTCACCGTCACGCTCGTGCGGCGCATGACTGTCCCCACCCTCGCCCTCGGGAGGCCGGCGCCGGTTCATCAGGCGTCGCGCCGGCGCGGCACCTCGACCTCGTCGAGCACCCCGGCGATGATCGTCGACGTCGACGCGCCGCGCAGCTCGGCCTCGGGCGTCAATGCGATGCGGTGGCCGCAAACGGCGGTGGCGACGTCCTGGACGTCGTCGGGCGTGACGAAGTCGCGCTCGGCCGTCGCCGCCCACGCTCGCGCCGACCGGAGCAGGGCGATGCTGCCGCGCGTCGAGACACCGAGGCGCAGATCGGGGTGATCGCGAGTGGCGGCGGCGATCCGGACGATGTAGTCGTTGATGCTGGGCGCCGCCTCGATCACGTCCACCTGGTCGATCACACGCTCGAGCTGTTCGGCGTCGGTGACGGCGTCGACCGAATGGTCGCGCTGGCCACGGTGGTAGTCGTCGAGCAGCCGCACCTCGGTCTGGTGATCGGTGTACCCGAGAGTGATGCGCATCGTGAACCGGTCGAGCTGCACGTCGGGCAACGGGAAGGTGCCCTGGAAGTCGCGCGGGTTCTGGGTGGCGACGACGAAGAACGGACGCGGCACGGGGCGCGACACACCGTCGGCGGTGACCTGGCGTTCCTCCATCACCTCGAGCAGCGCCGACTGCGTCTTGGGACTCCCCCGGTTGATCTCGTCGCCGACGAGCACGTTCGAGAAGACCGGACCCTCCCGGAAGTTGAACACCCCGTTGGCCTGGTCGTAGACCATCACGCCGGTGATGTCGCTCGGCAGGAGGTCGGGCGTGAACTGGACGCGGGTCCAGCTGCCCGAGATCGAGTCGGCGATCGCCTTGGCGAGGGTGGTCTTGCCGGTGCCGGGGACGTCGTCGAGCAGCAGGTGGCCCTCGGTGAGCAGGCAGCTCACGGCCATCCGGATCTGCTGATGCTTGCCGCGCACCGCCCGATCGACGTTGTCGACGAGTGCCTGCACGACGGACGAGATCTCCCGCGACACCTCCAGGAGTGTACGACCCCGCGCCCCAGGTGGTACGTCAACGCCACCCCGCCCTCCCGCCGCCGCTCGGACACACAGGCGATTAAATCCACCAGGCGTCCACCGGCGGACACACAGGCGATTGAATCCACCAGGTGTCCGGCCGCCCGCCCGCCCGCCGCCGCCGCTCGGACACACACGCGATTAAATCCACCAGGCGTCCACCGGCGGACACACAGGCGATTAAGGGGCCGAGCGGATAGGGGTGTTATCGGGTCTGCCAGCGGTTGCGGTGGTCGACGAGTCGAGTGGTG